>NZ_JBEXNW010000009.1:0-117737 GCF_040611295.1 Streptomyces sp. NPDC002935 | reverse complement strand
CACTTCGAGCAGCGGGGCGAGGCCGACGAGGCGTTGCGGATCCACCGCGAGGTCACCCTGCCGGCATTCGAGCGGATCGGTGCCACCCGCGAGGTCGCGATCACCTGGGGAAAGATCGCCGACACCTTCGAGCAGCGGGGCGAGGCCGACGAGGCGTTGCGGATCCACCGCGAGGTCACCCTGCCGGCATTCGAGCGGATCGGTGACACCCGCTCGGCCGCGATCACCTGGGGAAAGATCGCCGACATCTTCGAGCAGCGGGGCGAGGCCGACGAGGCGTTGCGGATCCACCGCGAGGTCACCCTGCCGGCATTCGAGCGGATCGGTGCCACCCGCGAGGTCGCGGTCACCTGGGGAAAGATCGCCGACATCTTCGAGCGGCGGGGCGAGGTCGACGAGGCGTTGCGGATCCGCCGCGAGGTCACCCTGCCGGTGTACGAGCGGATCGGTGCCACCCGCGAGGTCGCGGTCACCTGGGGAAAGATCGCCGACATCTTCGAGCGGCGGGGCGAGGTCGACGAGGCCCTCGAACTCCAGCTCAAGCGCTTGGAAGTCAATGAGCAGCTCGGCGACATGGACGGCATCGCGGCAGCCAACTGGAGCCTTGCGCGAATCGATCTGAGTCGCCAGGATCTCGACGCGGTGGTGCCGAGGCTCGTCACCTCGTTTCAGCTTTTTTTGAAGCTTCAACGGCTGGATGGCATCACGGTCGTCGGGGCTGCCTTGGGGCAACTTCTGCTGGCCGCAGGTGAACGCGGGCAGGCCCGACAGGTGTTTCAGACGAGCCGAGCCGCTGCCGCCAAGATCGGTTTCGCGGACGCTGTTGACCAGCTTGATGAGCTACTGAAGGCCACTGGCAACGGAAACGAGGAACTATGATCATCGAGTTTATCGGAGCGGACATCGAAGCCGCAGGAAAGAGCGTCGCCGCATTGACCGCGAGCTGGGGCTACCAACCCGAACCAGCTCCGACAGCGGAACCAGCAAACGATCCGGACATCAAGGGTGTCGATCCCGTCGCAGTAACGTCCCTGGTCGTGTCCATTCCATCGGCCATGCTCGCGGTCGCGGACATCGCCGACCGTATCCACAAACGACGCCGCGCCAGCGAGCTCATCGAACGCGCCCAACAGCTCAGGGCGCAGCAGGCGGCGGCACGACTCGTGCGCGAAGACCACTCCGTCGATCTTGCCACTCTCACCCCCGACCAACTTCTGGACCTCATCGCCGACGAGCCTTCAGCAACCTAACCCCAGAGAACGCCGCCGACGGCCCGGACCCACCCCGCATCGAGTCGCAATCGCCCGTGCCACCGGTCAGGGCCGACAGCAACGACGGCACACAGAGACCATTGATGAGGAGTTGGCGCGTCAGATCCCTGGTGCAGTAACCGAGCCAGGAGGCGCGACGGGGCGAGTGTCTAACTGCGTGACAACGCCGACGGACAGCGGCGGACAAGCGTGGACGCCTGCGGACCATCGGAGAAGGTGAGAGACGCAGCGACCCAAGGTCAGGCGGTCACCCAAATTGCTTCGGGACGAAGAAGTCGCCACGCTAAAGCCTCGTCAGCACGCTTCTGCCGTCGCTACATGCTCTGGTGGATGTCACCGGACTGCATGGCTGAGCGCGGTGGGGGTGCAGCGAGGCCACGCGCGCCTGGTCGGTCGGCGCTCCCGCCGTTGTGGCTGACTTTCGGCGGCTGAGGTTCACGCGGTCGCACGAGGGTCCGTCTCTGTGTCGGTGTGCGATGCGTCTGCACCGGGTCGCACAGCGCGGCGGGTAGGGGAGCCCGGGTTGATCTTCGGGCTCCCCTACCCGTGCGGAAGTGAGGAGAGTCATCGGCAAGCGCCGTTGTGCGGACGCGTCTTCAGGTGCCGTGTGGTTCGTTCACCGCCAGCAGGTGACCGCGGCTGATCGCGACGCGGAGGACGTCTCGTAGGGCCCCGGTCAGGTCCTTCGCCAGGCGTTGCTTCTCCTCCGGGTCCGTGTCCTGGTCGTCGAGTGTTTCGGAGGCTCGCTCCAGCAGCTCGGCCGCCGTGCCGAGTTGGACCGCCTCGATGTTGTCCGCCAGGCGGGACATGAAGCCGTCCCGGTCGTCGGTGCTCAGGTAGCAGGGGTTGCCTTCGGGGCCCGACCACGGGAGGAGCCGCAGTTCGTCTTGTGTCGTCATCCTTGCGTCTGCCTCTCGTCGATCACGTGGTGGGTGGTGAAGACCGCGTCGATGCGGTCGCCCGGGAAGGCCAGTAACGCGGCTTCGATCACGCGCCCGGCGGAGTCGGTCGCGGTGCGCGTGATGGCGAGGACGGGCACGGTGGAGCCGATCCGAAGGGCCGTTGCTTCATCCGGTGTTGGGGGGCGGGCGCATACCGTCTCCCGGACAGCGGCCGGCGCAGGACCGAGCACGGCGAATCTCGTGGCCGCTTCCCCGTACGCGGATTCTTCGCCGAGCACTCCGACTGGCGCCAAGTCGCACGGGATGTAGATGCGGGCCAGTCCGTGCGGTGACGCTTCTTCGAGGCTGAGGCACGAAAACTCGGCGAGAGGACTGCCCGCAGGGACGTTGAGCAAGGTCGTGAGCTGTCCGTGCGCTTGGACCGTGGTGGTGCGAACGGTGACACGCAGAGCCGCTTCGGCCGCGGTCCACGGGTCCAGGGTTCCCCAGCCGCCGACGTACATGATCTTGCGAAGGGGGAGACGGACGAAGTTGCCCTTGCCGTGGATCTTCTCGACGAGGCCCTCCACCTGAAGCACGGAGAGAGCTCTCCGTAGCGTCACCGTGCTGACCTTGTACCGGTCGGCCAAGTCGGCCTCGGACCGCAGGCGTTCACCGGGCTGGAGTCGGCCGGTCGCGATCTGGCGGCGGAGATCGTCGGCGATGTCGTGATGGCGAGAGGGCACGGACCCGGTCACCGCCTTCTCACCGACCGCACGGCGACGAGCCGGGTACGCGCGTGGATGGTCAGCAGCTCGCCCGACTCGAAGACCAGTTGCTTGGCCCCCTGAGAGAGCTGGAAGAGGTCTCTCACCCGGCAGGCACGACCGCCAACTTGGATGACGTCGCCGCGCTGCACGGTGGCCGCGGTGACCTCGACGCTGGCGACCAGCGCGCCGCCGGGGGCCCATGCGTTCATCGCTCCACCTCCGCGGTGGGGAATCGGTCGGCTGCCGGGTGGCACGGACAGTCGCACGCTTCGTAGATCACAGGAAGGCCGGCCGGGGCCGAAGCCGGGGAGGACTCCGCGCAGGCAAGGTGCGTGCCGATGCGGCAGGCGGTCGAGCGGTAGGGAACGGCCGAGGCGTCCGCGCTGCGGAGATGTCGACGAGACGGCATTGAGGACATCGAGGGCATCAGTGGACCCCCGCGAGGGCCGACCACGCACTGATCGGCAGATGGGGAACGACGACCAACGAGCGCGTACGCACACGCTTCTCCCAGGCCAGCACGTACGGGCGTACGAGCGCGATGTCCTCACCTGCGAGCGAGTGCCGGTGCTCCGCGTCGGTGGAAGTCCGGCCGAGGACGACCGTCAACGCATCAGCGGACGCGGGGAAAGCAGAAGCGGTCGGCGGACGGACGGCCGTTAAAGGGCGGCGGTGCCTGCCCCTGGCGGAGTGACGCGCCCTGGTGAGGGAGACGGCGCGGCGGATACGGTTGAGCACGCTGTTCAGCTCCTATCGCTGATGGCCCGGTCCCCCGACATCGCCCGTCGCGGGGACCGTTTTGCGTACGACCGCCCAGAGGGTGCGGCCGTTCAGGCTGGTGGCAAGGAGCCCGAATCGATCGGCCTCGGCCACCACTTCCAGGACCTCCCGCCAGGACTCGACGGAGAGCGATTCCGGCACCTCCGCTTCGACTGACGTGTGTAAGGCGTGCTCCTCCAGGCGCACGGGGAGCCCGATGGCGGACAGCCGGGCAGCGAGGGCCGCCGCGCTAACTCCCGAAGTGGGCACAGGGCAGCCTCCGTCACCAGCGATCACTTTCAGTGAAGCTAGTTAACTAGATTAGAGCTAGTGGACTAGATTTTCCATATGCCTGAGCAGCCGCCCTATCTCCGCATCGCCGACGAACTCCGGCAGCGGATCGCGGAGCACGTATGGGAGCCGGGGGACCGCCTCCCGTCCCGCGCCCAGATCAGCCAGGAATGCGGCGTGGGCGAGAACGTGGTCCGCCGGGCTCAGGAGTTGCTGATCTCGCAAGGAGTGCTGGAGGGCCGCGCCGGATCGGGCACGTACGTCGCCGAGCCCCGGAAGCGGGTGCGGGTGGTGCGTTCATCGGCGCGCGAGCAGCCCCAAGGGTCCCCGTTCCGCACGGACATGAAGGCGCTGGGCAGACAGGGCGACTGGGAGAGCCGAACCGACGCCAAGGTGCCGGCTCCAGCGGAGATCGCGGCCAGGCTGGGCATCGCCGAGGGCGAGCTGTGCGTCCGGACGGTGTACGAGTTCCTGGCTGACGGCAGGCCCGTACAGCTGTCGACGAGCTGGGAGCCGTACGACCTCACGGCCGGCACTCTCGTCGTCCTCCCCGAGGGAGGGCCGCATGCCGGGGAGGGTGTCGTGAACCGCATGGCCGCGATCGGCGTCAACGTCAGCCATGCCGTGGAGCAGCCGGAGCCGCGGCAGGCGACCGCCGAGGAGGCGTCGCTTCTCGGCATCCAGAAGGCCGCCCTCGTAACGCACATCCGGCGGACGTACTACAGCGACCAGGGGCGGCCCGTGGAGACCGCGGACATCGTCGTGCCCGCCGCTCACTGCGAGATCGTCTACGAGATCCCGATCAACCGCTGACCGACATCAGCAGGACGACTTCTGACATCCACGGCTGACATCAACGAGGCCGGACGGCGGCATACGGCAGCACCCCCGAACGACCGCCGGACCTGCCGACGACGGCCCCAGGGACAGGCGTAGATCGAACTCCTAAAGCGGGTGTCGCAGGTTCGAATCCTGCCGGGGGCACACGATAAAGGGCCAGTTCAGAGGCTTGATCCTCTGGAACTGGCCCTTTGCCGTGATCCCGGCCGTGCCACGCTCGTGCCACAAGCCCGCCTAGGCGTCCGTATCTCCCCGCGTCTTGCGGATCATCGAGCCGAGCCGATCCGCGATCTCACGGTCACGGCCGCTCACCACGTGCTGATAGATCAGCGCCGCGCGCGGGGTGCTGTGGCCCATCCTGGTCATCAGCTCCCGCAGGCTCGCGCCGGAAGCAGCGAGGGTATTGCCCGTGTGCCGGAGATCGTGGAAGTGCACGTCTGCTGTGATGCCTGCCTTTGTCCGCCCCTTGATCCAGTCATCCCGGAAGTTGCTCCTGCGGAGCTGTCCGCCCTGGGGACCGAGAAAGACGTGTCCATCGCGTCCGGCCCCGGCGAAACCGTCGAGGTGCGCCTTCACATCTGGCAGGAGTTCGTTCGGGAAGGCCACGGGCCGGACCCCGGCGTCGGACTTCGGCGCCTTGTCGAAGAGAGCTCCGGTCTGCATCTCAGCTTGCGAGCGACGGACCATGAGCGCGGCGTTCTCGGTGTCGACGTCGCGCCGGCGGAGCGAGGCCAACTCCCCGAAGCGCAGTCCAGTGAACGCGGCCAGAAGGACGAGCAGCCGATACCGCGGAGCGATCGAGTCGGCCACGGCGTACACCTCCGCCACGGTGAGGACCGGCCGCTCCGGCACGTCGTAGCGGCCGGCACCCTTGATCCGGCAGGGGTTGCGGCGGATCAGCTCGTCATCGACGGCCGTATTCAGGATCGCCCGCATGATCTGGTACGCCTTGACCACGGTCGGCTCACCGGTCCGTGTCAGGCACGCCGTACGCCAGGCCCGCACCTGCGCCGTGGTGATCGAGGCCAGCGGACGATCGCGGAAGGCAGGCAGCAGGTGCAACCGGATCACGCGGCCCAAGGTCAAGGCAATGCCTCCGGCGGGGGATCGGCCGGCACCGGGATGGAAGGGGCGCCGTTCCCGACCGCGGGTCCGTAGTGGCGAGCGCGGAGGCTCCCATCCCGTCCGCCATCGACCCAGGCAGAGCCGAGCAGACGCGGCCCCTGGCGTCCAGGTCGTTCGTACAGTGGCGCGCTCCACCTAGACGCCAGGAACCACGCCCGCTCCACGGTGTGGGTCGACGGCGGACGGGATGGGAGCTGGGGAGGGTGGTGGGCTGAGGTGTGTCACCGACCGCCGTTGGTTCCGGCATGGAACCTCGTCAGCGCAAAGATGATCAGGAGGTCAAGCGTCATCATGGGGATGGCCCAGGCCGGGTAGTACGGAACGAACATGAACTGGGTGATCAGGCTGATCCCTGCCGCCGCCGCACCGGCTCCGCGACCCCAGCTCTTGTTTGTCACGACCCCCAAGCCAGCAATGACGAGCGCCAGTCCGACCACAATGTGAATCCAGCCCCAAGCGGTCAGGTCGAACCGATACGCGTACTGGGACGCGGCAAACAGGTTGTCTTCTGCGATGCCGGATGCCCCCATGAGAATGCTGAGCGGTCCGCTGAGCATCATCACGGCTCCGGCGAACAGGGACGCGCTGCTGAGCCCTTCGCTGCTGTCTTGCCCCCCGTGTCCCCTCTGTGTCTCGTTCCGCATCGCTGCCATGGCCGCTGCCTTCCTGTGTAGCACGGTCACCGACGCACAACGCCCATGCGGCGCCGGCCACGCTCCACTGCCAGGATCACTGCGATCCTTCGGCACCGCGACTGCAACCCGCCATGGGAGACCGAGGGTATGGCTCGGAGCGGTAGCTAGCTGCGTGATTGGCGCCCAGCCCCTCACAGCAGCCCTCGATTCGGCAACTCAGCTGATCACCGTGTATCGCGCTGCTGCTCGTCCGAGCGCACCTGCGGAGCCAGCCCCCTACTGCTGGGGAGAAGGGTCGTCAAGTGCGGCGCCGATGTCTGACACCAGTGGCTGACACCAACAGGGGCGGACGGCGGCGGTCAAGACCGAACCTCAGCGGACCAGTGATCCAGGCCGAAGGTCGATTGACCCAGTACGCCCATCCTGCGTGATCGACCTGATAAGGATGCGGCCACGGGGTCAAGTCCCCCGGCTAAGCCGGTGAGGCTCCGCTGGCCTACGAGACCGCCTGCTTGCCTCGGTCACTGAGGCTCCGTTGACCGCGTAGCTTGCAGAAGCCTCGGCGGCGCGGCGGGCGGGTTGGGGAGGGTGCTGTACCCAGCCCGACCTCGATCCGCTGGAGCAGGAACGTCGTGCCACACTCGTGTCACCTCAGTAGGTGCAGGTCGAGAGGGGTGGACATTGCCAGAGGATGTGAAGGCAAAGCCGGCCTGGAAGTCGGGCCTGGCGTTTGTGGTGGTGGAGGCGGTCTGCATCGCCGTCGCTCTGGCGTACCCGAGCTTGCTCATTGTGGCGTTTAGCACCGGGTGTATCGCTCCCGGCGAATTGCCGGAAACCTCCCGGGAAATGTTCGACCCATTCAGGGTGATCGCGGGCATGGCCCTGGCCATCATCGGCGTGGTTTCGACCGTACTTGCTTACCGGATACCCGCGCTGCAGCCGACGGCGAAGCAACGGACAGTCGCGGCCCTGAAAGGGCAGTTGGGGTTGACTCTCGTGATCATCGGGACGTCCATCGCCCTCCATGACCCGCACCGCATATACCAATGCGGGTGACCTCGACGCATGAGGCCGTCGCTGTTGCCGTACCGCAGTGAAGTACAGCAACCCCCAGACCCGTGACCAACCGCCACCAGCCCCAGACGACCGGACGGCCTGCCCAGCAGACCTCAGTGACCGCCGCGCCCATAGTTCGCATCGAGGCGATCAGTCCGCGTCAGAGTCCGCGCGCCCTACGGAGCGGAACACGGTCTCGTACTCCCCTGCGTGCACCAGATGATCCACAACTCTCGCCATAGCCGAGATGCCAGCGTCACGGACGACTGAACGAAGTCGTTCTGCTTGACGCCTCATCCGTGCTGACGACGGGAGGACTCACCGGCCAAGTCCCGTGAGTCCGTCGCCCAGGATGCTGGCGCCCAGAAGGAGGAGCACGATCGCGGTGATCACGGCGTTGTTGGTGATCATGAATTGCCTGACACTGTCCAGGAACGAAGCCGCACGTTGTCCGCCGAGCAGATGGATGATGACGGCACCCAGGACGGTGCAGGATCCGACGAGAACGAAGACGGTGACGGCCACAATGAGATCGCCATTGTGAGCCCCCGTTTCGACGATCGACGTGGCCGCCGAGGCCGTCAGAACGAGGTTCTTCGGGTTGGCACCCGACAGCAGCGCACCGAGGACCAGCGCCCGCAGGGCCGAGACGTCATCGAGTGAAGCCATCCAGCGTGGCGTCTCGGTCTCGCTGTCGACACCCGGACGCTGCCACCAAGTGCGCACCCCCAGCACGATGAGAGCCACTCCGGCGAGCACCCGCCCCCAGTCCGCGATCGCTGACGAGGGGCTTTCGGGGTTGTCGGCTCCACCGAACACGAACACAACGAGCGTTGCCGCGATCCCGAGCCCGGCGATCCACCCGACCGTGAACAGCAGGCCGTTGCGTCGGCCGTGTCGGCCGGCCAGGATCAGCACGATCCCGATCAGCGGGAAGGGGCTGAGGGCGACCGCGAGTGCCGTCGGCAACACGGCTCCAATTGCCTGGGTCAGCACGGTCTCCCCTTCTCAACCTCATCCCCGGGGCACTGCGGAGTGCCCTTCTCAGGACAGTACCGAGCACACCCCTCCGGGAAGCTCCTGCGCCGCCGTCCATATGGGTCATCGAGTGGTGCTGTCCGCCGTGCCACTCCCGTGCCAGAACGGGCGGGGACTCACGGGGACTCGCCGACAACAACGGAGCACGAGCGTGCACTTGCCCCAGTGCCCATCTCCCCGACTCACCCATTCACTGGGACACCCATCTCCCCCGCCACAGCGGTCCGGGGAGGAGACGGGTGGTGTGGCGGCGACAGCCCGGAACGCACCTCTATCCGCAGCGACAGGGCGCGGGCGACCTCGTACCGATCAGAGGGATATGCCGCTCTGCTCGTCAACGGCCCCATGGACGAGTACGAGGCGAAGAGCATCACCCTCGGCCTCCAGGGTCGTAAGCCCGGCAGCAGCGCGGGCAAGCCGATCGATGTCCCCATGCCCGTCGACACGTTGTACGCCAACGACGGTCAGCGTGTCACCTACTGGACGACTGCTCCCGGTTTCGCTCTGGATTTCATCATGTCGAAGTGACCGGCCTCGATCGGGACCGCTTCCCCGGGGCTGACCAGAACGGTCGCACGGCCTACTGAACACTTGCTGGCTGGCTGGTTGTCGTCGATTGTCAGACCGGGCTGTACGGCCTGTTGCTTCGTCAGTCGGCAGTTTCCGTCGTGTCGTCGGCGGCGGCCATGGGGACCCAGCCGGCGGGGTTGCGGTACCAGTATTGCGGTAGCCCGTTGATGCTGGTGGTGCGGAACGGGCGGCCGTTGTCGTCGATGCGCACCGTGCCGGTCCGGCCCTGTGAGGACCAGTCGAGGTCGAGGTACCAGTCGCAGGTGCAGGACTCGGTGCGCGCGGAGAGCAGCAGGACCTCCGGCTCCTGCAGGGACACCTGGTAGGGGAAGTCGACCGCGAAGCTGGGTGAGTCCGGGCGGCTGCCTGGTATCGCACGGGCCAGGGGCCGGGGCGCGTCGAGGTTCACGGAGAAGTAGCGGGGGTCGAGGGTGGCGCCGCAGCCTTCGTACATGGAGTAGGCGATGCCCCGGCCGGCGGCGGGGGTGGCGCGGTTGACCACGCGCACATGCAAGGCCTCCAGGACGACGGCGGCGGAGCCGCGTCCCTGCACCGAGATCCGCAGATCGGTGGTGCGTCCGTGCACCGCCCGCTGGGACGCGGCCCAGGCCGCGGCGTCCCCCGGCGTCGGCGGCGGCGGGACCTGCCGCGGTGGCTTGGCGATGACGTAGTCATGGTCGCATTCGAGTTGCCAGAGGTGGGAGTTGGCCGTCCAGGTGAGGGGGACCGACGGTGGGACCGTGCCGGTGCTCGGCCGGTACTTCCGCGGGCTGCCGCCGCTGGGCGTGGCCGGCGCGGAGGGTTTCGGTGCGGTGCGGGCGGAGGCCGACGGTGAGACCGTGCCGGCGCTCGCCCGGTTCTTCCGCGGACTGCCGCCACTGGGCGTGGCCGACGCGGAGGGTATCGGCGTGGTGCGGGCGGAGGCCGACGACTCACCGCCGACGGAGGGGGGTCCGGCAGCGGATGTGGTGAGGCCGGCGAGCGCGACGGCGAGCGAGGCCGCCAGTGCTATCGATCGCACGGGCCGTCTTCGGGGGCGCCGAGCGGGGGGCGGCCGGTCGGCCGACGAGGTCGGCCCCGGGCGCAGGTCGGTCGGCCAGGTCGGCTCGGGGCGCAGGTCGGCCGGCGAGGTCGGCTCGGGGCGCAGGTCGGCCGGCGAGGTCGGCTCGGGGCGCGGGGCGGGCGGCGAGGTCGGCTCGGGTGTCTCGTCCGCCGGGCTGCTGTGGCTCGCGGATGCGGCCGATGCCGCGGTGCTCGTGGTGTCGTGGGGCGTCGGTGCCCGCCGGGCATCGGATGGGCGTGGTCGTTGCCGTGCCGCGACTGCCAGGATCCACCGGCGGTGCAACTCCACGCGTTCCTCGGGGGCGGCTCCACAGAGGGCGGCGAACCGCTCGATGCCGGCGAAGTCCAGGGGGACCGCCTCTCCGGCGCAGTAGCGGTGCAGCGTGGAGGCATTCATGCCCAGACGGCGGCCCAGCGCCGCGTAGCTGCGGTCTGTGCGCTCCTTCAGACGCGTCAGCAGTAACGCGAACTCCGCTACGTCATCGTGGATTGCGTCCATGTGGTCCGTACTCGCATCCATCCGTCGGCCTGTGCAGCCATGTCCCGATCCGGGACGGCATCCCGGGCACTCCCCATATCTGCACGTCAATACGGCTGGGATGGTTCCAGGGTTACGAGACGTGAGCTCCCACGCCACCGGCCCGAACACCCGGGCAGGTCGTCCTCCAACGACGCCACCAACAGCATGGCGTCGGCCTCCGGGATCTCTGGGGCCTCCACCGCTCCGCCGCGGCGCTCGACCTGCTCTCGGAACGTACCGTCAGTATTCATCGCCCCTGTCCCGCTCGGACCATAAAGTGTGAGTGAGATACGTAGGAAATAAATTAAGAAATGTGCTCCTCACGTTTCACAACGACAGGTCACTCTTCTGCCGCGCATCTGGAGGAGGAGGAGCGGCGTTAGCGGGATATGACGAAAGCAAGGTCCCAGGGCCTGCCTCAACGCAACGCGAGGACGGATAATCTGACTGCGGTCCGTGATCTGACAGTAGGGAAATATACTTCCCCGCCTGGTGCGACATACTCGGCCCTTGCGGTACAGGGCACCGTGATCGGGGACGGCGCGCGGGTCGAACGTCAGGTCACCGAGCCGCTGCTTCGCGAGTTCGTTGCGCTACTGGAGGCGATCCAGGAGGAACTCGATTCGCGGTGGAACGGCCAGGAGGGCTCCGGCCGTCACGTGGACCGCGCCCGAGGGGCGCATTCCTATGAATCATGACTATGTAGACCCTTCCTTTGCGTGGCGTGAAGGGTATTCCGACGCATACCCCTATGGGTCGGGCACTGGCTGGAACGGTGGACCTGCCGACAGCGTGCGCGAAGGGGTTCCGCTGAGCCCACCCGACGCGGGCTGGGACCCGGTCGAGGAACTTGCCTATCTCATGCAGGAGGCTGTTCCGGCGGAGCAGACGGCCAGGGTGCCGCCACCTCGCAGCGAGTCCTCATCCGATGTCGACTTCACCGACCCGATGGAGAATCTGGCGCAGATCACCGCTCAACTGCCGCCCACCCGGCGCTCTTCTGCCGGGCATCGGAAGATGCGCGTTCGTAAAGTCCGATTCAAGTGGTTGCAAATCGGCAGCTTCGTCATCGTCGCACTCGTTGCCGTCATCGTGGCGATGGTCAGCGTCTTCGGCGGCATGGTCGCCTACAAGCCTCTGCAGAACATCACGTCCGGAACGGGAGGTGGAATGTTCTCGCTGTGGCCTCTTCTCGTGTACGGCCCCTGGATGGTGGCCTCTCTCTCCATCCTCCGGACTGCCCTGCATCAGCGCCGAGTTGTGCACTCATGGTTCATCGTTCTGCTCTTCTCCTCCGTCGCGATAGTGCTGTGCGTAGCACAGGCGGACAGGACCTTCACCGGTATCACCGGGGCTTGCCTGCCCGCTGTCGCGTCCCTCGCATGCTTCCACCAGCTCGTCCGGCAAATCACCTTGACCCTGCCACCGCGGCAGAGCACGCGCCGCAACCGCCAGTAGCGGAGCGGCGGTTGCGTCCTGGTCCAGATGTGACGCCGGCCCTGACGACGAACAGCAGTCACCCCACCCAGTACGCCCTCATGCCAGGACGCCGCTCCGCAGAGCGATGAGTTTTGGTGCGGAGGGCAGTCTTCTTGGGCGGAGGCGCTTGGCGTGGGGTGGGGCGGCAACAGGGCGCCGCCCACCCCGGATTGCGGGCGCCTACTCGACCAAGCCTGATGACGTAGGGAGACCCCCGGCGTGAGCGACATTGTGGTCCAGCAGATCGTTCGGCCTGAGCGCGCGGTATCGGGCTCATGGCTGGAGGTGATCGCCTCGAACCTCGACTACCACCGGGCGACCTTCCTGTGGAAGTGCGAGGGCCTGTCGGACGCACAGCTGCGGCAACGGCCGGTGCGATCGTCGGCGTTGACCCTGCTGGGGCTCATGCGGCATCTGCAGGGGGTCGAGCGTGCCTGGTTCCAGCGGACCCTGGCAGGCACCACCCCGCGGTACTTCCCTTACAGGACCTACGTCACCCCTGCCGGTGACGAGTGGTACGACGAGTCGGACCCCACGCCCGCCGAGGCTGTCTACGAGGACTACTTGAAGGCGTGTGAGGAGTCGCGGCAGGTGTTCGGACGGGTGGGTGACGACCTTGCGCGCATCGTGCCGAACCCGGAGTTCGGTGACACCGATGTGCGGTTCGTCCTTGAGCACGTGATCGAGGAGTACGCCCGCCACGTCGGCCACGCGGATCTCCTCCGCGAAGCCATCGACGGCGCCACCGGCGAATAGCTCGGCCCCGGGAGCCGCAGGTCACGGGCAGGGCGGACACCTGGGAGAAGCCGGGGATGACACAAGTCGGCACCGTGCGCGGCGGGCGAAGGGATGTCAGACAGGGACATCGAGGACTCCGCCTTACCTCGCGTTTACCTCGTTCTTATGCCTCGTGTAGCGTGCGCGCGTTCGATCTCCATGCGACCTCTAGGAAGACCGCAGATGAGCGCTCCGACGCCTCCCGCCGCCCCGCAAGACCCGCAGTTCCCCCAGGGCCAGCCCATACCCGGCTCGGCGCCTGCGCCTGCGCCCGCCAACGCGCCCGCCAGCAAGGGCAAACTGAAGAAGTTTCTCAGCGTCGTCGTCCTGATCGTCGTCGCCGTGGTGGTGAAGCTCGGCATCGGTTACGTCTTCGACTCCCCCGTGCGCGCCGGTGTCGGTGACTGCGTCAAGGTCACCGGTTCCGAGAACAACCCCGACGTCGAGACGAAGGGCTGCGACGACAAGGACGCCAACTACAAGGTCGTCAAGGTCGTCGAGAACACCTTCGACGTCAACGCCTGCACCGTCGGCGAGGCCGCGCTCGCGCAGGAGTGGGACGCCGACAAGTTCGTCCTTTGCCTGGACCCCGTGAAGAAGTAACGCGCGTCGGGACATACGCACCCGGACCGTCGGGACGCCGTTCTCTGCTGCCCGCGGACCGGGTGCGAAGCCGGGGAGCACTGACGTGCTGCCCCGGCGGTCGGCGGTCCTGCCGGGCTCCCGCCCTTGTCGCGGCAGCTCGTGGGACGCGGCCCCTGTCGCTATCGCCAGATCGTCTGGATCGAGTCGAACTGGACCCAGGTGATCGGGTTGCCGCTGGTGGCGCCGTAGATGGTCACGGAACCGGCGGTGTTCACCTCGAAGCGGCAGGCGTTGATGCCCTGGCTGTTGTTCCGGGGGGCCGTGGCGCGGACGTACCAGGTGGGCGACGTCATGGCCGCCGGAAGCGTGGCGATCTTGGTGTCGGTGGCGAAGCTGCAGGTGATCGCGCCGCGGGCCTGGAGGAACGTGGTGCCCAGGATGGTGACGGTGCGGACCTGCGGGGTCGCACCGGTCTGCGGGGTGATGCCGGGCTCCAGCACCAGATCGGCCCACGCGGTGGCGTCGACGGCGGCGGCGGCCGCGGGGGTGGCGGTGGCGAGGGTGCCGACGGCGACAGTGGCGGGCAGGCCGAGAGCGGCACCGAGGATGCTACGGCGGCTGTGGGACATGGTCGTTGGTCTCCTTGACGAGGCCGTGTGCGGAAGGGCTGAGGGGGCGGGGTGCGGGTTCAGCGCCAGACGGCGTTGAAGTTGTCCAGCTGCGCCCAGGTGATGACATTGGTGGAGTTCCCGCCGAAGAGGCGCAGTTGGCGGTCGGCGCCGGCCTCGACCCGGGCGGTGCAGTAGCCACCGACGTTGTTGCGGGGGACGTTGCAGCGGGTCGCCATGCTCGGGGAGAGCGTGTCGGGCAGGGTGCCGATGACCGCGTCGGCGTCGAAGCTGCCCTTGATCCCGCCGCTGAGCTGGAGTGTCGTCACGCCGCTGACGCTGATGAGGCGCCCCTTGGGCGCGTTCTGGTCGACGGTGACACCGGAGGCGACGGGGATCGTCTGCCAGTCGGTGAGCACCTTGACGCCGTCGACCTCGGGGGCCCCCGAGAACGACACGATGGTGCAGGTGCGCGGTCCGGGGTCCTCGCAGGCGAAGCCGAAGTGGAGGTACGGCACACCGCTCACCACTTCCACGGTGATGCCCTCGGGCTCGCGCCACTCGAGACCCGGCGCGGCGGTGACGAACTGCCGGTCCAGGACGTTCCCCGTGGCCCACTCGAGAGCGGTG
This sequence comes from Streptomyces sp. NPDC002935, assembly GCF_040611295.1. Taxonomy (NCBI): domain Bacteria; kingdom Bacillati; phylum Actinomycetota; class Actinomycetes; order Kitasatosporales; family Streptomycetaceae; genus Streptomyces; species Streptomyces sp. NPDC002935. Next base: position 102,840 of record NZ_JBEXNW010000009.1, on the reverse strand, counting down.
ATGTACGTGTTGCCCGGCGCTGGATTGGTGCTGCTGTAGGCCTCGCCGTTGAGCAGGTAGAGAACGCCGCTGTGGGACGCGTACCCCTGGAAGGTGCCCAGGCCGGTGGGCTGCGCCAGGCGCTGGAGGGGCTGGAAGACGCCCGCCGCCGCCTGCGTCAGGTCGTACCGCTCGAAGTACGTCTGGTTGGTGTTGATGGTGAACCGGACGATGAGCTGGTTGGCGCTGCGGTCGATGGTGGGGGTGACGAAGAGGGCTCCCGGCGCGGGCGTGTACGGCGTGCTGTGCAGGGAGGACCCGTAGTCCAGCACCGTCCCGGACCGGAAGTCGAAGTTGGTGATGGCCGTGCCGAAGCCCTCGTTCTTCGAGTTCTTCACGGACGCCGTCTCGGTCCACAGGCGGATGACGCCGCTACGGTTCTCGACACCCAGGTTGACGCCGTGGCCGAACCCCCGCAGGTACATGTACCCGGTGATCGCGCCCGACCGGTTGAGGCGGGTCACACACAGGTCGCCGTGCAGGGTCCGGTCGTCGTAGGACACCGGAGCGGACTCACCGCTGAGGGTCAGCCCGCCCTGCATCAGCTGAAGCGTGAAGATGTCTCCGGACACCGGGTCCACGCCGACCGACTGCATCACGGTTTCGTTCTTGAGCGGGCGCCGGTGGAGCAGCTTGCCGACCGGTCCCGCGATGTCTATCTGTCCTGCAAGGGTCACGCTCAACGACGCTGCTCCTTCTGCACGTTACCGCGCGGTCATGTTCAGGGCGGCGCAAGTGTCCCATGAGCTCTGCCAGTTCAAGAATGCGGCTCGTGGCGCGGGCCCAAGGCCGTCGCCGACCTGGTGTGGACACACAATCTCACCGGATGAGGGATAGCTGCGGGCGGCTCGTCGCGTCGTGGTGGTTGTCAGAAGGGGAGGGTCGATGGAGGCCTCAAGTCACGACGAGTTCCGGAACTTCGTGGAGATGCGCTCCACCGCGCTGCTGCGGCTCGCGGTGCTGCTCACCGGCGGGGACCGCCATGCCGCGGAGGATCTGTTGCAGATTGCGCTGATGAAGGCCTACGGGCGCTGGGCGCGCATCGAGCGGCCCGAGGCGTATGTCCGCCAGGTCCTGTACCGACAGCAGGTCAACCGCTGGCGGCTGCGCAGACATCGCGCCGAGACGACGGTGCCCGTACTGCCCGAGTCGGGCGGGGACGCCGGCACCGGGTCGGACTCCGAGCTGCGGGTCGCGCTGTGGGCGGCGCTCGGTCAGCTGTCGAAGCGGCAGCGGGCCGTGGTCGTACTGCGCTACTTCGAGGACCTGCCGGAGGCCGAGGTCGCGGCGCTGCTGGGGTGCCCGGTCGGCACGGTGCGCAGTACGGCGTACCGGTCGCTCGCCAAGCTCCGGGTGCTCGTACCGGAGCTCGGGCCCCAAGGGCCCGCCGAACAGGTGAAGCCGCTCAGCTATATGTCGAAGGGGATCCAGGGATGACGACGGAACAGGTGGAGGGGAAGGTCCGGGAGACGCTGCACGCCGTCGCCCTGGACGGGGTGCGGGCGCCCGGGGATCTGGTCGAGAAGGTGGTGCGGCGGCGCAACCGGCGCCGCTTCTCGCAGGCCGCGGGGGCGGCGGTGGCCGTTGCCGCGATCACCGTCGGGGCGGTGATCGGCTTCGGGGGCGGCGGTACGGCCGAGCAGCACCGGCCTACGCGGCCGGCGGCCTCACCGGCGGGCTGGAAGCCGTGGCAGAGCGATGCCCCGGGCGCCAGCGAGCGGGGCTGCCTGGTGGACGGTTCCGCGCTGTACTGCAGCGGATCCAAGTACGACGCCGCGAAGATCGACGCCAACACCGGCGAGCGGCTGTGGACCGTCAAGGTCAATCGCGAAGGCGACGGGATCGACCACCCGTTCGCCGTGCGCGACGGCGTGGTCTACGCCTACCGCAATCACACCGCGAAGAACCTGCCGTCCGGGGACTACATGGGTGGTACCGATCTGATGGCGGTGGACGCCGACACCGGCAAGGTGCTCTGGAAGGTCCAGATGCCGCAGGACGACCGCACCGACCAGGCCGCCATGCTCATCGACGGCGCGGTCCTGGCGAACACCCCGTCGCTGCGCACGATGTCGGCCCTCGATCCGCTGACCGGCAAGGAGAAGTGGCACCACACCTGGGACAAGGGCATCGTGTGCCAACGGGCGGTGCTGGGCGGTGTGCCCTATCTCGTGTGCCTGCGGGACTCCGCGAACCCGGACCACACCGACGTCTTCCGTCTCGATCCCGCCACCGGAAGCGCCACGAAGGTCACTACCCTTCCCGGCGGGCAGCAGCTCTTCGCGGCCTCGGAGACCCGGTTGGTCCTGGGCGGAAGGCGGGATGCCGCCGGCGACGTCCGGCTGACCAGCATCAGCGGCTCCGGGGAGCAGACCTCCTACACGTACCGGATCAAGGGAGAGCTGGCGGCCAACACCGATGTCGTCGGTGACCGTTTGATCTCCGTGTCCTGGAAGGGCAAGGCCTCCGCCTACTCGCTGACCACGGGAAAGACCCTGTGGACCGCCCCGGTGGGCGTCACGATGCCCGACAAGGACCTGTTGTCGGGCATCGCGTCTCCCGCGGTGTCGGCGGGGCAGGGGGTCGTGTACTTCTTCAGCCCGACCGGAGATCTGTCCGGCCTCGATCTGCGCACGGGTCAGCAGGTCTGGCGCAGTCACATCGACACCGGCAAGTCGGGGTCGGGGCCCGCCTACGGGCGCTCGCCCCAAATCCTGCTCTACGAGGATGTGCTGATCGCCCGGAGCGGCAGCAACGTCGTCTCCCTTCTGCCGAGGATCGGCGACTGACCAGAAGGGCTTCTCCAGGCCGGGGCGGCACCCCCGCCCCGGCCGATGCCGATGCCCGATGAGCGAGCGCGGCTTCGCGGCAGGCGCCCCGCCGACCCCCGCCGACTAGGCCAACCCCCCGCGGCCGCGCGGGCCGTTCACCTTGTCTTTCCTCACGTACAACCCTTTGTCCACTCCACGGGTCGTACGTCACCGAAGCCGCACCGGCTGCGGTTCCACAGACAGGGAGCATCACCTTGCGCGCACGCACTCTGGCCGTCGCCACGGCTGCCGTCCTCGCCGTCGCGGGGCTCGGCGCCCCCGCCGCCGTCGCGGCCCCCTCCGCGCTGCAGGACGACTTCAACGGGGACGGCTACCGCGACCTGGCCATCGGCACCCCCAAGGCGAGCGGGGGCACGGTCACCGTCCTCTTCGGCTCGGCCTCCGGTGTCAGCCCCGCGCGCTCGGTGAACATCACGCAGAACACGGCGGGTGTTCCGGGCACCTCGGAGTCCGACGACAGGTTCGGTGAGAACGTCACCAGCGGCGACGTCGACGGTGACGGCTACGCCGATCTGATCGTCGGCGCGCCCGGCGAGGTGGTCACGGGCAAGCCGCGCGGCTCGGTCACCATCGTGTGGGGCGGGGCGAAACCGTTCACGTCCGGCGGCATGGCGCTCACCGCCCCGACGGCCGAGGCCGACCTCTTCGGCGAGGGCACCGCGTTCGCCGACCTCGACGGCGACGGGACCGGCAACCTGGTCGTCGTGGGCGGCAACACCTTCTGGTGGTACGCCGACGGGAAGCCCTCCCAGGACGGCGCACTGGCGCCGGAAGTCGGTTTCCTGCCCGAGAACGTACAACTGGACGGTGTCGTCGCAGGTCACTTCTCCGGCACCGACGGCAGCGACTACGTGGTGCACGGCCGGAAACTGGCCGCCGACGGCACCAGCTCCAGTACCTACGTCGGCCTCCTGCGCGGCGGCCCCGGGGACCTCGGCCACAACTACTCGGTGCTGGCCGAAGGTGGCACCCCGGGAGGCACCTCCTGGGCGTCGGCCGTGGCGGGCGGAGACATCAACGGCGACGGATACGACGATCTGGTCACCGGCGACACGGCTGTCGCACAGGGTGGTTCGTTCACCGTCCGGTACGGCAGAGCGGCCGGGCTCCCCGTCACGGGCACGACCTATACCCAGGCCAGCGCGGGAGTCCCCGGCACCGACGAGGCGTTCGACGACTTCGGCGCGGCCGTGGCGGTGGGCGACGCGACCGGTGACGGCCGCGCGGACGTCGCGGTCGGCGCCTCGTACGAGGATGTGGACGGCCACCGCAACGTCGGCAATGTCGTCTTCCTGAAGGGCAGTTCGGGCGGCCTGACCACGAGCGGCGCCCAGTCCTTCCACCAGGCCACGCCGGGTGTGCCGGGCGCCGCCGAGGCGGGCGACCACTTCGGCTCCTCGCTGCGGCTGCGTGACATCAACGGCAACGGCAGGGCGGACCTGGCGGTCGGCGCGTTCGGCGAGGACGTCCTGCCCAACGGATACGACGACGGGGCGGCGTGGGTCCTGCGGGGCGCGACCACGGGCCTGACGAGCACGTACGCGACGGCCTTCAACGCGACGGACTTCGGGTACCCCGTCGTCGACGGACGCAGGTTCGCGGACGTCTTCGGCCGCTGACCCGGCCACCTGCCACACCGGGTGCTCCCCGAGCACACCGAGAAGCACGCCCAGAACCGCCCCAGAGCCACCCCGGAACCACTCCCGAGATACAACCCGAGAACAAACGGAGTCCGTACACCGATGCGTAACAAGGTTCTCTCCGCGACGGCGATCTGCGCGATGACCCTGCTGGGCCTGACCGCGCCCACCACCTCCGCTGCCGTGGGGCAGGCCGGGGCCTCCGCGCCGCGGGGGGACTTCAACGGTGACGGCTACCCGGACCTGGCGGTGGGCGTGCCCTCCGCTCAGGTGGGATCCGCGTCGACGGCCGGGTACGTGCAGGTCCTGTGGGGCGGACCCCACGGCGCGGGGAGGCACGGGTCCGTGCGGATCAGCCAGGCCACGGCCGGGGTGCCGGGCACCCCCGAGGCGGGCGACCTCTTCGGCTCCGCGGTCACCGCCGCGGACGTCGACGGCGACCGGTTCGCCGACCTGGTCGTGGGCGCCTCCAGCGAGTCCCTCTCCGCGGACCCGCTGGCCGAACAGGGCACTGTCACCGTGCTGCGGGGTTCCGCCACCGGGTTCACCCACGGCTACACGGTCGCGCGGGGCGACAGCGAGTTCTCCCGGATCGGCGCGGTGATCGCCGCCGCGGACGTGACCGGCGACGGCATCACCGACCTCGCCCTCGGCCGTAGCGGGGAGGAGCACAGCAGCGTGGTCCTTCGTCCCGGCCCGCTCACCGCCCCGTCCCCGGACACCCTGACCGGGGACATAGCCGAGGCGGACTTCGGCCGTCAGCCCAGCCTCGCCACCGGTGACTTCGACGGAGACGGCGACGACGACCTGGCGCTCTCGATCTCCGCGACGGAGACCCGATTCACCCAGGTCTACCGCTGGCAGGACGGCGCCCCGGTGCGACTGTGGAGCACCACGGCCTCCGCCGGCGCCCTCGCCGCCGGAGACTTCGACGGGGACGGTACCGACGATCTGGCGCTCGGCGCCTGCTACCCGAACTACGAGGAGGACAAGCCGGCCTGCGCGAACTACGCGACGGGCAGCGCCGAGGTGTTCAAGGGCGGACTGGTGCACATCGCTTACGGCTCCAAGTCCGGGGCATTCGGCGCCCGCACCCACGACATCCACCAGGACACTCCGGGCATCGCCGGAACCGCCGAGTCCGAGGACCGTCTGGGTGTCTCCCTCGCCGCCGCCGACATCGACGGCGACGGCTACGCGGACCTCGCCGTCGGCGACCCGTACGAGGCGATCGGCACGCGGCAGGAGGCGGGCTCGGTGCTCCTCGTACGCGGCACCGGCACCGGCCTGCTGTCGTCGGGCGGCACGGCGATGAGCGTCGGCTTCAGCCAGAGCACGGCGGGCGTCCAAGGCACCGCGGAGCAGGGTGACCATTTCGGCGCCTCGGTCGCGCTCCAGGACTACGACGCCGACGGCCACGCCGACCTCGCGACGGGCGCTCCCGGCGAGAACGCGGCCACGGGGGGCGTCTGGCTCCTCCCGGGCACCCGGCAGGGGACCACGGCGACGGGCTCCTGGGCCCTCACGCCGAAGAGCCTGGGCCTGCCGTCGTCGACGAGTGCGCTGGGGTACGGGCTGGTGCTGGGCCGCGACTAGGGCTTCAGCAGGTCGTGCCCTGGACCCCGGCCGGTGGGGCCGGCCGGGGTCCAGGGCTGCGCCGACGATGACGCCCGCCCCGACGACGGCCAGGACCCCCGGCCGGTGAGGGCGGCTGCCCGGTCCTACGGCGCGATCTCGAACTCGGGCGGCTGGAGGCCTGCGAGGCATCCCGTGTCCGGTGCGGTCGGACTGTCGAAGAACGAGGCCGTGATCGCTTGCGCACACGGCGACTCGGCGAAGGCGACATGGGCGACGTAGGGGACCGTGACGGCGGTGGACCGGCTGAGCGTACGAGCCACGTAGGCACCGTTGCTCGGCGCGGTCTGGGCGTCGAACCCGCCTGACATGACGAGGGTCGGGACGTTGCTCCGCGTCACGTCACGTACCGAGCGCGGTGCGGCCGGGACGTCCCAGGCCCGGCAGTCCGCGTGGAGGAACGGGAGTTGGGGTGCGTTGGTGAGCACCGAGCGGGGGAAGGAGGGGAATGCGCGCCGCCCTCCCCGGATCACATCGGCTTCGCTCTCGAAGGGTGTCCACTCGCGGCAGAAGACGCCGTAGGCGAGCCCGTGGGCGACCCTGCCCATGGCCTGCGGGCTGAGTTTGCCCCCCGCCCACTGCTCGGCGATGCGCCGCGGGTTGCCGTGGGCCAGCTCGTCGATGGAGCGGGGCACTCCGGCCGCCACGTGGGTGGCGGAGGTCAGCCAGTTCACCAGAACCCCGCCGTCCAGCACGACCTTCACCGGCGCCGGTTGGCCCGTGACCGTGACGGTGGTGGTGAGCGGTCGGGCTTCGAGCTGACGGACGAGGCGTTCGAAGGTGTCCGACAGATTCGGATAGCGGCTGTTGCAGGCGGGCTGCTCGGCGCAGGCCTTGAACAGGCCGTCGAAGCCCTGCCGTGCGGCGCTCCAGGTCACGGCACCCCCTGCCAGGGAGGGCGGCAGGACGCCGTCGATACCGACCGACCGGATGCCCCGGGGGTGGTCGCGCAGGTAGATGAGGGCCAGGTCGGTGCCGTAGGAGATACCGAAGACGTTCCACTGCCTGAGGCCCAGCGCGACGCGCAGGTCGGCGTAGTCGGTGGCGCTCTCGGTGCTGTCGTACGCGCTGAGGTCGCCGCGTCTCGCCGACTGCTCGCGGCACACCCGCGTCGCTCTGACGTGCAGACGCCCGGTGGACGGCGCACCGTAGACGAGGCCGACCGCGCGCGCGTTGAACTCGTCTACGTTCGGACAGGTGAGCACCGGGTCGGCCGAATAGGTCCCCCGCTGGGACATGAAGATCACGTCGCGGTCGCGGTTCAGACCGCCGTCGATGGCCAGTTGGGCCTCGGAGACCGCGTCGTCGCCGGGGCCGCCGGCGAACCACACGATCGGATCGCGTGCCGGTCTGCTCGTGGCCGCCGGGACGATCGCGACGCCGAGGGTGATCTTCCGTCCCTTGTGGCGGGAGCGGTTCTCGGGAACGGTGAGCGTTCCGCAGCGGGCCCCTTCGAGAGCGGGGATCGGGTCCGCCGTCCTCGGGCAGGGGCCCGGCACGAAGCGGGCGTCGCCCGCCGTCCGGGCGACCGTGCCGAGCGGTGCTCCGGCGCCGCCCTCAGCTCGGGCGGGCGTCATGGCGAGGCCGAGGACGAGGACACCGGCCGTCGCTCCGGCCAGCGCAGCCGGGAGCCGTCGTACGGTGCGCCGGTGGTGGGGCGGGCGGATGGACCTCATGAGCTCTCCAGGTCGGGGGTGATGGTGAACGGTTTCGGTGCGAGTCCTGCCACGCAGGCCGTGTCGGGCGAGACCGGGTGGGTGAGGAAGGAGGCCAGGACGCTCTGCGCGCAGGGCGACTGGGGGACCACCCAGTGGCCGATCCCGGGAATCCGCACGGCGGTCGAGCGGGGCAGCGTGCGGCCCGTGTACGGCCCCCAGCGTGCTCCGGTCTTCGCGTCGAAGGTCCCCGAGACGATGAGCGTCGGTACGTTGCTGACGGTCGCCACCCGCTGGACGGAGGTGCGGTCCGGGACGTTCCAGACGCGGCAGACGTCGTGCTCGAAGGGAAGTTGCGGTGCCTGGGCCAGGACCGTGTCCGGCCACCCGGGGAAGGCCCTGCGTCCGGCCTTCAGCAGGTCGGACCGCGAATAGCCCGGTACCCACTCGCTGCAGGCCACCGACTGCGTGAGGCCGTGGGCGAACTCGCCGATGACGGGATTCGCGCCGGCGGCGCGGGCCTGCGCGAAGCGGTCGGGGTGGCCGTGGGCGAGTTCGTCGAGGGCCGCGGGGACATCGACGGCGGGGACCGCGTTGGCGACCAGCAGGTTCACCAGCGCGCCCCCGTCGAGGACGACCTTCACCGGGTCACCGCCGCCCGGCGGCTGCGTCGTCAGCGTGAGGGGGTGTGCCTCCAGCCGCCGGACCTGCTCCGTCAGCGTGCGCGGGAGGTCCGGGTAGCGGCTCTTGCAGCGGGGCTGGGCCGCGCACGCCGCGAAGATCGCGCCGATCCCTTCCCGGGCGCTGTCCCAGGTCCACGGCAGGCTCACGATCTGCGGGGGTACGACGGAGTCGATCGCCACCGAGCGGATCCCCTGGGGGTGCCGGCGCAGGAAGGTGAGGGCCAGGTCGGTGCCGTAGGAGTATCCGTAGACGTTCCACCGGTGGATGTCGAGCGCCTTGCGCAGGTCGGCGAAGTCGGCGGCGTTCTCGGTGGTGTTGTAGGCGCTCAGCTCGACACCGTCGGCCGTCAGACGGTCCCGGCACTGCTTCGCCGCGCGCACCAGGAGGCGCCCGGTCGACGGCGCGTCGTAGCGCAGCCCCACGGTGTCCGCGTAGAAGCGGTCGATCTCCGGGCAGGCGAGGTTCGGCTCCGTATGGAGCGTTCCGCGCTGGGCCATGACGATCAGATCGCGATCCCGGTTCACGCCGGCGCCGATCAGGAAGGGGATGTCCCCGATGGCGTCGCCTCCGGGTCCCCCGGACATGAACACCACCGGGTCCTCGGCGGGCGTCGCCGACGCGGCCGGAATGATCGCGACGGCCAGCCGGATGGTCCGCCCTCCCCGGTGGGCGCGGTTCTCGGGCACCTCCAGGACCCCGCATCGCCCGGGGACCGGCTCGGGCGTCTGCGGGCAGGGACCGGGCACGAACCGCGCCGGAGGTCCCGGCCGGGGCTCGCCGGCGGGTGGTGACACGGCACCGCCGGGTGCCGTGCCGGCCGCTCCCAGGAAGGCCAGGCCGGCCGCGACGAGCGCCATCGTGGTGCGCGCCCGCCGGGAACGTCGCCGTGCGTACCGGTGTTGCGCTCTCCTTCGTACGTTCCTGCCGTTCCTGCCGTTCCCGCGAACGGACGGCAGGCAGCCCGCATCGATGCCCTGTTCCGTCATGTGATCCCGTCTCTCTGACGTCCCCGGCCGCCGAACCACGCGGCGCCGGGTGGCTCCGCCCGCCGCCGCGCGGTGGGGGCGGGCACTGCGTACGCCAGCCTGTGTCCGCGGGGAGACGCCCACCACTCGTGGGCTCCACTTGGGGAGTCGGCGTCACCCCGACGCCGGTACCCCGCCCTGCCGCGCGGTCACCCGGCCGCTTCGGGTGCCGCGCCCCCAGGGCGATCGGGTGAACCCGGGCACGCCAAGCCCCCGGGCGGAGAGTCCACCCGGGGGCTGTTTTTGTGGTCCGGGCCCGTCGACGGGTCGGCACAGAGCCGAACCATGTGGGTCAACGGGGCCAGGAAGGGCGTGCCGTTCCCCTACGCGGCACCGCTGATACCGGGGGCGACGAAGCGACGGTGGAGCGGGCTGAAGGCGGTGTCGGGTGTGCCGGAGATGCCGGCCTTCTGGATGGCGGGTGCGAGCCGTTCGGCGAAGAAGGTCTCGAACGCCTCCTGGGATTCCCAGACATCGGTCACGTGGAAGCCCTGGGCATCGAACCAGGCCACGTGCATCTGGCCACCGGCCGCCGGGACCTCCTCCCAATCGACCGCGTCCCGGACCGTGTCGTACTGCTCCGGTGTGACTCCAGCCCAGTGCATCGACATCACCATGGCCATGTCCAGCCCCTCACTGCTCGTAGTGGTGTACGCCGTTCTCGGACCACCAGCAGACATCCACTCGCTGCCGCGCACATCTCCACTACGGCCAAACGCGTTCCCTGCCGGTGCCGGGCATCGAGATCGTTCCACCCGCCGGACCGTGCCGGACAGAGCGCGCGGAGGCACACCGGCGCCTGCGGAGAGCCTCGTACGCTCTCAGTTCTGGTGGACCCGGTCGGTGCCGGGGCCGCCGGAGAGGGTGTCGGTGCCCGCGCCTCCGTGCAGCAGGTCGTTGCCGCTGTTGCCGTAGACCTTGTCGGCGCCGGTGCCGCCGTACAGGCTGTCGTTGCCGCGGCCTCCCTGGATGAGGTCGTTGCCGCTGTTGCCGTAGATCGTGTCGTTGCCGTCGTCGCCGTACAGGCTGTTGTCGTAGTCGGTGTACTGCGGGTCGTACCCGGAGATGCCGCCGCGCAGAACGTCGTTGCCCGCGCCGCCGTGGCAGGTGTAGCCGCAGGCGGTGAGGGTGTCGTTGCCCGCGCCGCCGAACGCGCCCTCGCCGTAGACGCCACCGCCCCCGGACAGGTGGTCGTTGCCGTCCTGGCCGTAGAGAACGTCGCGGCCGTGGCCGGTGAGGGTGTCGTTGCCCGGCCCGCCGTAGATGCTGGAGTACCCGCTGTTGTCGGGGTCGACCGTCGCGGTGTCGTTGCCGTCGCCGAGGTTGACGATCAGGGTTTCGAGGTCGGAGGCCGAGGTGTTGGGTTCGGTGACCGTGCAGACCGCGATGGTGGTGTCGCCCGAGGAGGGGCGGACGCAGCCCGCGCCGAGGGAGATCTTCACAGTGTCGTCGAAGGTGTAGATGAAGTCGGCCAGTTGGGAGTCCGGGTCGGTCGCGCCGAGCGCCCAGGAGATCTTCAGGTGGTTCGTCTGACCGGTGGCCGCCGTGTAGTACAGCTTTTGGCCGGTGGAGACCGCGGTGGCGCTCTTGGCGGTCGCGGCGCTTGCCGTCGGGACGGCGATCGCGGCGGACACGGCGACCGTGGCCGCGGCGAGCGCCAGCGCTTTCGGCAGGACGGCGGTACGACGACGGAACATGGTTCCCCCTCGGTGAGGTTCTGCGGCTCTGTGGCTTCGTGCGCCCGGACGTGCGCGCCCAGGCAACCCGTTCGACACCGGCGAGGGATGGGTGGTTGTGACCGCTGTCGTACAACCTTTCCTGGTTCAGGGGGAGTTCACCTCTGATTGTCGTTCCCTTGGTGCGGACGGCTCCGGATATTGGTGATCCGGAGCCGCGGTACGGCGGCGGAGCAGTGCGGGGGCCAGGGTCAGCGTCACGGTGACCGAGGCGGCGGCCATGACGGCCATCGCCGTCGCGGGCGAGGCGAGTTGGGCGATCCCGCCCGCCAGCGCCGCGCTCACGCCCTGCATCGTGAGCATGCCCGCGGTGTGGAGCCCGAGGGCGTGGCCGCTGAGCTCGTCGGGGATCAGCGCGACCAGACGCTCCTGCTGGATCAGGCTCGACCCGAAGCCGACCGAGGCGACGGCGACGAGGACGGCGGCCACGGCCACGCCCGGACGGAGGGCGAAGAAGAGGTACGGCGTCGCGAGGAGCAGCAGGAAGGGGATGCCCAGGCGGGCGCGCACCCGGGGCGGCAGGAAGCGGCCGGTCGTCACGTCCCCGACGAACATGCCGAACGCCGCGAACGCGAACAGCGCGCCGGCCCGGCTCGGCGCGTACGACACGTACAGCGATTCGCAGCCGACGATCAGGCCGTTCGGTACCCAGAGCAGGAGATAGAGGGTGCGGCGTTCCGGTGAGGAGAAGAGACGGGCGTTCGTGCGCCAGGTCCGGGCGACGGACGGGCGGCCGAGGGCGCGGGGTGCGCGGGGTGTCAGGCCCAGCCGGGCGGTCAGGGCGGCCGCGAGGTACAGAGCGGCCGCCAGGAGGAGTGTGACGCGCGGGGACAGCAGGGCGACCAGGACGCCGCCCGTCGCGAACCCCACGACCTGGGCCACTCCGCTCATCATGTTGAACACCGAACGCCCCAGCAGATAGCCCTCCTTGGCGAGGATCTCGTTCAGCAGGCCCCACTGGACGCCGCCGCCGAAGGACTGGATCAGGCCGAGGAGCAGGAGGAGGGCGAAGACCGTCCAGACCGGGAGGCCGGGGATCGCCATGGCCGCCGTGCCGAGCCCGAAGAGGAGCGCGATACCGGCCACCGTCGCCCGCGGAGGCAGCCGGTCGGCGGCCGAGAGCATGGTGGTCGCGCCGATCACCTGGGCGAGCGAGGGGCCGAACATGCTCAGCGCGGTGAGCAGCGGCGAGTCCGTCGCCCGGTACACCAGGGTGGCGAGGGCCAGACCGCTCACCGTCGAGGCGGCGGTTCTGAAGCAGGAGGAGAGGAAGAGCGGGGTGAACTCCCGCGTGCGGAAGAGCTCGGAGTAGCTGCGCATGCGCGGAGTCTGCGGGGGCCGACGGGCGGTCGATATTGTTTCGCGCGGTGGCGAAACGTCCGGGCCGAAAGGGTCCCGTGGACCCGGGTCGCGGCGAGAACCGGGTCCTGGCAGGACGGGCCTGAGGAGACGAGCCTGAGGAGAAGGACCCGAGGAGCAGGGCCTGACGAGCAGGGCCCGAGGAGAAAGGGGTGCGGGGATGGGCTGGTGGCAGGTGAACGCCGACACGCTCGCCGGGAGCCGCTTCGTGCTGTCGCCGCTCGCGGAGACGTTCGCCTGTCTGAAGCTGCTGCACACCGGGACCGCCACGCACCCCGGTGAACGCGTCTGGCTGGGCGCCCACCTCCCCGCGTACCGGAAACGGCTGGCCGCCGACCCCGTCACCGCGCTCCTCGTCCGCTGCGGGCTCGGGCGGGCCTGGATCGCCGACTTCCTGACCCCGACCCCCTACGGCGACGAGACCTTCGAGGCCGAGGTCGCCCGGGTGCGGGAGGCCCCGCCCCGGGACGCCCGCGCCCATCTCGCCCGCGCGGTCGGCGGCCCGCTGCCCGCGGCTCTCGCGGACCGCGACGATCTGCCCGAGCGGGCCGCCGCGCTGCTCACCGCCGTCTGGGAGGAGTCCGTACGCCCCGACTGGGAACGGCGGCGGCGCGTCCTGGAGGCCGATGTGGTGGCGCGGACCGCGCAGTTGGGCCAGGGCGGCTGGGCGGCGGCACTGGACGGACTGCGGCCGGGAACGCGCTGGCTCGGCGACAACCGGCTCCAGGTCAACCTCCACGAGTACCCGCCCCGCGAGATCTCCGGCGCCCAGCTCGTCTTCGTGCCCGTCACGCCGAAGGCCGGCTGGCTGTCCTGGGAGGAGTCCCGTCGCTACGCCGTGGTCTACCCGTGCACGGGGGCGCTGGCCGACGTACGGACCGAGGCGGTGCCGGAGAGTCTCGGGGCGCTGCTCGGGACCGCCCGCGCCGGTGTCCTCGTCCTCCTCGACTCCCCCCTGTCCACCAGCCAGCTGGTCGCCGTGACCGGGCAGGGGCTGGGGTCGGTCGGGCGGCATCTGCGGGTGCTGCTGGACGCGCGGCTCGTGGTGCGGCGGCGGGCCGGACGGTCGGTGCTGTACTCGCGGACGGCCGCCGGTGAGGTGCTTGTCACAGCGCAGCGCGAGGGACGGAGCGGCGGGACCGGCGGGACCGTCACCTACCGGAGTTAGCATCCGTTTATGACTACTGACAACTCTGTGCTCGACGTCGAGATCGGGTCCCTCCAGGGGGGCTCCGCCGATCTGGCCCAGTACGCGGGCAAGGCCGTCCTCATTGTGAACGTGGCCTCCAAGTGCGGGCTGACCCCGCAGTACGCCGGTCTTGAGAAGCTGCACGCGCGCTACGCCGACCAGGGCTTCACCGTCCTCGGCGTGCCCTGCAACCAGTTCCTCGGGCAGGAGCCCGGCAGCTCCGAGGAGATCGCCGAGTTCTGCTCCGCGACCTACGGCGTGACCTTCCCGATGACCGAGAAGGTCGAGGTGAACGGCGACGCGCGGCACGGGCTGTACGAGCGCCTGGTGGGCACCGCCGATGCCGAGGGGCACACCGGCGACATCCGCTGGAACTTCGAGAAGTTCCTGATCGGGCGGGACGGCACGGTCGTCGGCCGCTTCTCCCCGCAGACCGAGCCGGAGTCGGCGGAGCTCGTCTCCGCGCTGGAGAAGGCGATCGGCTGAGCCCTGCGGTTGACCTTGCCCCTGGGGCAAGGGGGAGCGTCCCTGTCACCGGGCGGAAGGCGCCCGGTGACGGAGGATGACAGGGTGGACAAGGACCTGCTCACCATCGGCGCGTTCGCCTCGCGGGCGCGGCTCTCGGCGAAGGCCCTTCGGCTGTACGACCGGCTGGGGCTGCTGCCCCCGGCGTACGTCGACGCGGTCAGCGGCTACCGCTACTACCACGCCGAGCAGACCGAACGGGCCCGGCTCGTCGCGCTGCTGCGCCAGCTGGACATGCCGCTGGCGCGGATCGCGGACGTGGTGGAGGCGCGCGGCGGCGAAGCGGCCGCGCTGCTCACCGCGTACTGGGACGGTGCCGAGGCACGGTTCGCCTCGCAGCGGGCGCTCGCCGACTACCTCCGTGGACGTCTTTCCGGGAGGAGTTCCGAGATGTACGAGAAGTTCGTCGTCGAGACCGCCGAGGTGCCCGAGCGGGTCGTGCTGACCGAGAAGCGGCACGTCCTGGCGCCCGAGCTGCCGGTGTGGATCCCCGGCTCGCTGGGGCGGCTGGAGGAGGGCGCCCGGGAGGCCGGGGGTGTCACGGGGCCGCCCTTCGTCGTGTACTACGCCGAGGTCAGCGTGGAGAGCGACGGGCCCGCCGAGTCGTGCGTGCCGGTCGCCGACGAGGCCGCGGCGCGGGCCTGGGCGGAGCGGCAGGGACGGGCCACCGGAGCGGAGGTGCGGGTCGAGCCGGCCCAGCGCATCGCCTACGTCCGCATCACCAAGGCGCAGGTCGCCCACCCGCAGATCCTGGCCGCCTTCGAGGCGGTCGAGAGCTGGGTCACCGAACAGGGACTGTCCTACGACGGCCCGTGCCGGGAGATCTACTTCGCCGACTGGGACGCGGCGGGGCCCGAGGACGCGGTGTGCGACGTGGCGTTCCCGGTGAAGTGAGGCCACGGCGCGGCGCGGCCACCGCGCCGCGCCCACCTTCGTGTGATGCAGCGCCCACCTTCGTGTGACATTGCGGGCGTCGCACCCGGCAGCCGTGTACGAGTGGGAGTTTCGGTGGTCTCGTCCCCTCTCGGGAGTTCGCTGTGCCTTCTGTCGCTTCCTCGCTCACCGTTCCCGCCCAGGCGCCGGGAGGCGGGGCATCCACGGAAGTCGAGGAGCGCCGGCTCTCGTGGGAGGGGTACGCGTACACCGCCCGGGTCGCGCGGTACGGCACCCCCGTCACGGAGCCGCTGCTCGTGCTCGGCGGGTCGGACCAGACGCGGTACTCGTGGGTGCGGCACGAGCGGTGGCTCGGGGAGCTCGGCACCGTCGTCACGGCGGACCTGCCCGGGTTCGGGGACGCCGACTTCCTGCCCGCCGAGCACGGGATCGACTTTCTCGCCGAGTGCGCGGGACACCTGCTGCGCGAGCTCGGGCTCGGCCCGGTGAACCTGTACGCGGGCTGTTACGGCGGGGCGGTCGGGCTCCGGCTGGCCCAGCGGTATCCGGAGCTGCTGCGCCGGGTCGCCGTGCAGGGGATGTCGGATCACATTCCGCGCTGGTTCGCCGAATCGCTCGTGGGATGGGTGCGGCTGCTGGAGGAGGGGCGCGTGGAGGAGACCGCCGAGGAGTTCGTGCGGTGCTTCGTGCCGCCGCCTGGCGACCGGACCGTGCGCAAGCACGCCGCGCTGACCCGGCTGATGTACCGGCAGTTCGCGGCACAGACCTCGCGCGACGTCGCCGTGACGGTGGAGCGGAACCGGCGGCTGCTCGCCCACGAGTGGTACCGGCGGGCGCCCGTCCCCGCCGTCCCGTATCTCGTGTTCACCGGCGAGCACGACACCCTCACCACGCCCGACCTGGTCCGCTCGGTGGCGGCGGACCTGCCGGGCGCCCGTTTCACCACGATCGCGGAGTGCGGGCATCTGGCCCATCTCCAGCGGCCCGAGGACTTCTGCGACCTGCTCGTCCGCTTCTTCCGCGACCGGCCGCTGGAGGACGCGGGCCTGCCGTACTGCGGCCCGTTCGAGCGGAACCAGCCGGACACCGCCGGCCCGCTCGGACGGTCGAGGCGGTTCCAGGGCCTGTCCTGGGGCAGCTCCTAGTGCAGTTCCTCCGGGCACGGTGTCCCCCGGGGGAGCTGGTACGGCGCCGCGAGCCGGTAGGTGCCCGGATCGGGAGCCAGCAGCTCCGTCCACGTGTCGCCCGCCGCGGTCTCCTCCGTCGGCATCAGACAGCCGTTGAGGTTGTCGTACGTCTTCGAGGTGCCGTCCGCGCGGTTCTTCGACGCCTTCGTCTCCTGCGGCGGCTTCAGGCTCTTGCCGTCCGCGTCGACGATGCTCAGCCACGGCGAGTACGGGATGCGGATGAGGATGCGGCCCGCCTTCTTCACCTCGATGGTCAGCTCACCCTGCTCGGCGCGGTCGACGACGGCGTTCGGCTCGGCGAGCGGGGTGGGGTCGGTCACGGTGAAGAGCTGCCAGTTGGCGTCGCCCCAGACCTGCCGCAGATAGGGCATGCCCCGCTGGACGAGCTCGCGTTCGCGCTGGCCGCCGTCGCCGTCCGGTTCGCCCTTGGGCAGCACGACGTAGTGGATGGCCCAGCGCTGCAGCCACTCGTGGTAGTTCGCGGAGTTGAGGGTGTCGTCGTAGAAGAGCGGGTTGCGCTCCATGTCGGCCTGACGGTTCCAGCCGCGGGCGAGGTTCACGTACGGGGCGAGGGCGGACGCCTCGCGGTGCGAGCGGGCGGGGACCACCTCGACGCGGCCCTTCTCGGCGTTCACCACCTGGAGCTGGTTGACGAGCGGGGCCACCTCGCGCGCCCAGGACGCCGCCGGGGTCGTGTGCACGATGTCGTCGACCGCCTTGAAGCCGATCCAGCCGTTCAGCCCGACGAAGGCGAAGACGATGACGTACCACTTGCGCGACTTCGGCACGGTGAAGGGCAGCGCGGCGATCAGGGCGACGCCCGCGAAGAGCATCGCCAGCCGGGAGATGTTCGTACCGATCTGGGAGCTGATCAGCCAGACGAGGAGCACCCCGAGTCCGTACACCCCCGCCGTGATCCGTACCGTCTTCCACTCCTTGGGGACCAGGAAGAAGACCAGGGCGGCGTAGCCGAACGGGAGGATGGCCGAGTAGTACTCCATCGGCTGGGTGCCGGAGAAGGGGAACAGCCACGCCGAGACCGCGACCACGATCGCCGGCGCGATGCCGAGGGCGTAGGCCCCGGGGCGGCGCTTCTGGAGGAACAGGGCCACCGCCACCAGGCCCACGAAGAGTCCGGCGACCGGCGAGGCGGCCGTCGCGAGCGCGGCGAGCGGCGCCGCGCACAGCGCCTTCGCCCAGCGTTTGTAGCGCCAGCGGTAGGGCCAGCAGAAGACGACGGCGACCGCGGCGAGCGCGAACACCGTGCCGAGGCCGTACGTCACCCGGCCCGAGATGGCGTTGCAGAGCAGCGCGAAGACACCCGCGCCCACCGGAGCGGCCAGGTTCCGGACCGCCCGGCTGCGGATCAGGATCATGGTCAGCAGGCCGGCCGAGAGCGTCCCGGCGATCATCATCGTCGTCCGGACACCGAGCACCGACATCAGATACGGCGACACCACGCTGTACGAGACCGGGTGCATTCCGCCGTACCAGGCGAGGTTGTACGCCGAGTCCGGGTGCCGGCCGACGAACTCCGCCCACGCGTCCTGCGCCGCCAGGTCACCACCGCTGTTCGCGAACGTGAAGAACCACACGACGTGGAGCACGCCGGCGAGGACGGTGGTGAGGAGGACGGGACGGCGGCGGAAGAGGTTCAGCCCAGCGGTACGGGCCGACGCGAACGGTGTGGTCCCGCCGGGACCTTCGCCGTCGCCTCCGCCTCCGTCCGCGTCACGGACCACCTCGCGGGTACGGCCGTGCAGCGGTATTCGCGGGCCGGTCTCGGGGCCCGGATCGGCGTCGTCGGCGTGTGTCGGCTCCGCTGTCGCCACTGCAAGGTTCTCCCCGTGTCCCGTTCATCTGTTCTGGGCCGGGACCCGCGGCTCGCGAGCAGCCCCGATTCTCGCGACGCTAGCACGCGCCCCGCCGGACAGCGCCCGGCTGGGGCGCCGTCCGGCGGAGTGCGGTGCGAGTGCTGCTCCCCGGTGTACGTCACCGATGCGTGTACGTGTACGTCATCGGTCTGCGCGTCCGCTCAGCCGACGCGGGTCAGCTTCGCGCCGAGGCCGGGCTCGGCGAGGTCGGACTGGAGCGCGACGGGGATTTTCACGGCGTGGCTGGAACCGTCGCCGACCGTCAGCACGCCGACGACCGTGCCCGCCTTGCCGGAGTGCGGGACCGCCGCCTTCCCCTCGCCGATCGACAGCTCGGTCTTCAGACCGGGCCAGCCGACGGCCGTCATGTTCTTGGTGGCGACGACCGGGGTCCGGCCACCCAGCTGGTCGTCCACATAGCCGACGACCTGGCCCTTCTTCACCACGGTGGCGGTGGTCAGGCCCTTCTGGACCTTGTCGATCAGCTTCTGACTGTTGGTGAGCGCCAGGTGGAGGCTGTCCCAGACCTTGCCGGTGCCGGCGTTCTGGTTCATCACCGCGCCGTAGATCGTCTGCGTCCTGCCGTTCACGTTCTTGGTCGCGGCCCACACCAGGTTGCCGCCCGCGGGCGTAGACGAACCGGTCTTCAGGCCGATCACGCCGACCTGCTGCACCAGCAGGTCGTTGTTGTTGTAGATCGTATTGTCCAGCCCCGGGATATCCGCCTTGGCCATCCCGACGACGCTGCGGAACACGTCGTCCTGCATGACCTTCTTGGCCAGCTTGATCTGGTCGGTGGCCGTGCTGACCGTCGTCTTCTGCAGACCGCTCGGGTCGGTGTACGTCGAGTTCGTCATGCCGAGGTCCTTGGCCGCGGCGTTCATCTTGGCGACGAAGGTCTTGTTGTCGGAGTCCCAGCGGGCCAGCAGCCGCGCGACGTTGTTACCGGAGGGGATCATCAGCATCTGGAGCATCTGGCGCTCGGTGAACTGCTGGCCCTTCGACATCGCCGCCGTCGACTCGTCCGGCAGCTTCGACTCGTCCTCGGCCTGCTGATCGACGGTGATCTTCTCGCCGTCCTCGTTCCCCTTGAGCGGGTGCTCCTGGAGGATCACGTACGCCGTCATGATCTTGGCGACGCTCGCGACGGGGGCGGGGGTCTGCTTGCCGTCGGTCCCGAGGCTGCCCACGCCCTCGACCTCGATCGCGGACTGGCCCTGACCGGGCCAGGGCAGGTCGAGGGTGCCGCCGTCGAAGGTGTACGTCTCGTCGGCGGTGAGCGTGAGACCCGCGGCCGGCAACGGACGGAAGGCCTGTGCGACCGCAAAGATCACTGCGAGCAGCAGGACCAGCGGCGTCCAGATCTTGACCCGCCGCACGAACGTCCGGGCCGGGGTCTGCGGCGGCGGAGGAGTGTTCGTCAGCTCGGCCAGCAGGTCCAGCGGGGGCTTCGGCGGAAGCGGCTGCTGGGTGGTGCGCTCGGGGCCGACCCGCGGCATGGCGGTGGTGGCCGCCGCCGGCTTGTCCGCGGCCCTCGGGGCGGGGGCGGGCCTCGGCGCGGGCTTCGGCCACGCCGGGGCGGCGGGCTCGTCGTGCCGCTTGAGGGGGACGAACCTGCTGGTGCGCTCGGGGTCACCGCCGGGCTTGGCCCCGCGCTCGTCGGCGGGCCGCTCGTCGGCCTCGGAGGCGGGCTTGGCGGCGGGCTTGGAGGCGGGTTTGTCCGCGGCCGACTTGTCCGCGGCCGACTTGTCCGCGGCCTTGGAGGCGGACTTGTCTGCGGACGCGTCCGTCGGCCCGGTCGCGGGCTTTCCACCGGCCGGCGGCCGGGTGGCGTCACCCAGCTTGAGCATGGTGGTGGGCTGGTCGACGGCCGGGGGCCGCGGAGCCTTGAAGATGGCGGTGGGCTGGTCGACGGGGGGCTCGGGGGCCGCGTCCGCGTCCGGCGTCTCGTCGGACTCCGTGGCCGAGCTCTCGTCGGAGTCGCTGTCGGGTCGGCCCTGGGGCGCGGCCTTGAGCTGGTCATCGGCGGCGACCCCGGGCTCGTCCTCCGGTGCGGAGGCGGCCTCCCGTGCGGAGGCGGCTGCGTGCCGGTCCTCGGACTCGTCGCTCGGTGCGGCCTCGGTGTCGTCCTCGGGTTCGGACTGGTTCTCGGGTTCGGACTGATTCTCGTCTTCGGGCTCGGGCTCGGGCTCGGGCTCGGGCTCGGGCGCGGCCTCAGCGTCCTGTGCGGCCCTGGAGGCGGCCTTGGAGGCAAGAGCAGCGTCCAGCGCGGACGTCGGGCGGGGCGTGTCCTCGGGTTCGGGTGCGTCCTCGGGCTTGTGCTCTGCGGAGACTTCACCGGAGGCGGCTTCCCGCTCCCCCTCGGGGGCGCTCTCCTCGTCGGTGTCGGGGTCGGCAGCGGGTCCGGCGGCGGCCGCTGCGTCCGTGTCGGACGTGTCGGACGGCACGTCGGACGCGTCGGACGCGCCCTCGGACCTCTCCGACGTCTCGGGCTCGCCCGGCTCCCCGGCAGACCCCTCCCCGGCGTCGTCACCTGGGGTGTCGGCCGTGGTGTCGGCCGTCGGCCCGGCGCCGTCCGCGTCCGTGCCGGGCCCGTCGGTGGCCTCGGCGTCGGTCGTGGCGCCGTCACCGTCCTCGGGGCCGGCCGCGGCGTCCGCGCCGGTCGCGCCCGCCGGAGCGGGCTCGTCCGATCCGGCGACCCACGCGGCGACCGCCGCGCGCAGCCGGGTGTCGCCCCCGGCGCTCTTCCCCCCGGCGGCATCGGCGGTGTCCGCGGACTCGGCGGTCCGCTCGGACTCCGAGGTCCGCTCGGACTCCACCGTGCGCGAGGCCTCCGCCGACAGCGACTTCGTGGAGAACACCGCCGTCGCCTGATCCACCCGCACCGTGGCGGCCCGGTCACGGGCCATCGCCAACCGGGGGTCGGCCGAAGCCGAGCTCTGGTTCGACGTCGACACCGGCGCGCCCGACCGCGCCGGACTCGGAACCGACGCCGGGGTCACCGGCGTCGGTTCTGCCGACGACGCCGACGACTCGTGCTGCTTCGACCTGTCGGGGGACTCGCCCGCCACCGATGCCTCCTCCATGCGACGCACGCCCTCCGCGCGCCGAAAACGAACCGTCAAACCCTTGAACCGCCGCCCGGACATCGCTGTCCGAACCATGTACCAGTGTCCTGTGTGAGGGCTTGACCCCTGCGGTAGACGAGAACGACATACCTGCCGGTTCCCTCATATTCCGGTCAGGCGCCCTCGACAGACCAATGTGAGAGGGGTCACCCTGTCATTCATCCACGCGGGGAGGCATGGATGGGCAAGAGCCGCAGAACAATTCCGGAGGAGCTTCTGCTGTTGGCGTTGGACCCGGCCACGGGTACCACCGCGCAGCCGCAGTCGCTCGACCTCGGTCTGGCCGGAGCACAGCTAGTGGAGCTGGCGCTGGCCGGACGGATAGCCCCAGACGGGGATCGTATCGCCGTGGTGGTGCCACGGCCGACCGGAGATCCAACACTGGACTGTGCGTTGGAACTGCTTCGCCGACGCGGAGCACCCGTACGCGCGGTCAACTGGATTGGCGGACCCCGACTGGGGCTTCGCCAGACCTACCTTTCGCATCTGGAGAGGTGCGGCATGGTCCATGCCGTGGCCGGCCAGATGTGCGGGGTGCTTCCGACGACTCGCTACCAAGCGACGGACACGGATATCAGCCGGGAGATCAGAACCCGGCTGGACAACGCGATCCGCACCGGCGTCCCGCCGGACCCGCGGACCGCGGCGCTCGCCGCGCTGGCCCATGCGGTCGGTCTCGGCAAGCACCTGTATCCGGGGAACGAGGGACGTTCGTCCCGCTCCCGGCTGCGGGACCTGATCAGGCACGACCCCATGGGCGGCCTCGTGGCACACGCCGTGATGGACGTTCAGAACGGTGTGGCCGCACAGCCACGCCGCAGCCCGGCACCGGCAGGCCGTCCGGCCACCGCCGGAGTCAGGTCCGCACCGGAGACCGCCCGCGGTGTTCCGATGCAACCGCGCCATGGTTCGATGGCGCGCGCCGTGGCCCACTGAGCCGCAGTCCCACGGCAACCCGCACCACCACCGCACCTCCGCGGTGCCAGCAGTACCCGCACCGCCAGCACCGCCAGCACCGCCGTAAACATGAGCGCCGCACCGCAGTCCCCTTGATCCGGTTCGGGAGCCGCTGGTTCGCGCGGGGCGGTGGGACCGTACGTCCGGACGACGACACGGTCCCACCGTCCCGCGCGGCCGCATGCGAAGGAACCGCGTCTCCAAGGCGGTCGCGTCCGCCTCCGCGGGACCTGGTCGCCGATCTCTCACGGGAGTTCGCGGGACCCCGGAACAACCCGCGCACGGCCGCGTATACACGCCGAATCCTCGAACGCGCGCCCACCCAGCGCATATACGCCGTTTCCCAGCGGTAGAAAGCACCTTGGTGGCAATCTGCTCAACAGCAGATACGCAAAGTACAGGCCCGTAGCCGGAGGTGCACGTCCCGTGGCGTCAAGTGTCAATCCCACTGTCCGGCGGCGCCGGCTGGGTCAGGAGCTGCGCCGGCTCCGCGAACTCAAGGGCATGACGGCCGAAGAGGTCGCCGAGCGCCTGCTGGTCTCGCAGTCGAAGATCAGCCGACTGGAGAACGGCAGGCGCAGCATCAGCCAGCGCGACGTCCGCGATCTGTGCGGGGTCTACGAGGTCGAGGACCACCGGATCGTCGACTCGCTGATGCAGATGGCCAAGGACTCGCGCCAGCAGGGCTGGTGGCACTCCTTCGGCGACATCCCGTACAGCGTCTACATCGGTCTGGAGACGGACGCCGCGAGCCTGCGCGTGTACGACCCGCAGGTCGTCCCGGGTCTGCTGCAGACCCGGGCGTACGCCGAGGCCCTGATCGCGGGGGCGCTGCCGGAGACCGCGCCGGCCGACATCGACAAGCGCGTCCAGGTGCGACTGAAGCGGCAGGAACGAATCTCCGCCCCGGACAACCCGCTGCGTCTGTGGACCGTGCTCGACGAGGCCGCGCTGCGCCGCGCCGTCGGCAACCGCTCCCTGATGCGCGAACAGCTGGAGTACCTCGTCGAGCAGTCCCAACTGCCGCACGTCACCGTGCAGGTGATCCCCTTCGACATGGGCGCGCACCCGGGTCTGAACGGCCAGTACGCGATCCTGGAGTTCCCCGACGCGGCCGACTCCAGCGTCGTCTACATCGAGGGCGTGACCAGCGACCTGTACCTGGAGAAGGCGAACGACGTCCAGAAGTACAGCGTGATGTACGAGCATCTGCGGGCACAGGCCCTGAACGTGGAGCAGTCGCGTCAGTTCATCGCGGACCTCGCGAAGGAATACGCGCGCTGAGCGGCACGGGGGCGGCCCCTGAGGTCGCCCTCGGTCGATGAGGTGCCGGACCCTACACCTTGGCCGCCCTGGCGCGGAAGACCCCAATGGAATATGCCATCCAGTCGAGTGAATAGTCGCTTCGTCAGCCGATGTTGGCGAGTAGCGTCGATCACGCCACCGAGGAACAACGTTGGCGCAAACCGAACTGCGGACTTCCTGACGGATCCGCAGCTCGGTGACAGCGCGTCGATGGCGTCGATGGCGGCAACTCATCGAAGAACGACTGCTTCTGGAGCGATCATGGCAATTCAGCAGGGCGCCACCGACACGTGGACCAAGTCTTCCTACTCCACCGGCAACGGCGCCTGCGTCGAAGTCAAGTCCCCCGTTCTCTCGGCGATGGCCGTACGGGACTCCAAGGTCCCCGCCGGGCCCACACTGGCCTTTCCCGCGGACGCGTGGAACACCTTCGTGGCCGAGGTGAGCCGAGGAGCTTCCGGCCTCGTGTGACCCCACAGGGCTCGTACAACTTCATAAGCTCCACCGAAAGAGCCCTCTCGACCGGCCCGCCGTCCTGGCCGAGGGGGCTTGGCCCCCTTTTTTTCAGGCTCGGTTCGCCTCCGGGGCGCAGGAGTCGGTGTCGAGAAGCCGACCGTGCTCGACCCCTCCTTCGTCGGGGCCTCCGCGCGCTCGGCTTCTCGACACCGACGCGCCCCTTCGGCTCACTTGCCGTAAGGCACCCTTCTTCAGCGCAGCCGGTCCGCATAGGTGTCCGTTCCCGGCACGGTGGGGATGAACGGGGCCACCAACTCCACTCGCCCCAGGCCCGATTCGGCCACGGCCTCGTCCAGGCCCGTGAAGCATGCCTCCCAGCACTCACGCGGATCCGCCTCCAGGAACCACAGCAGGGTCAGCCGGGTGTCCACGCCCTCGACCTGCTTGACGTAGGTCATCCGGTCGCCCGGGAGCGGGGTCGGCCGGAAGAGGGTCACCAGGGCGGCGGGCGAGCCGGCCAGCCGCCCGGGGAGATGGCGGGAGCGCAGCCACTCCAGCAACTCGGCTCTCCGGTCGGCGGATTCGGCGTCGACGACCTCGACCACGAGGCCCGCGTAGGGGTGGTCGAGGGCATGGAAGTCCCGGGGGCCCGCGGCGCCGTCGCGGTAGACGGTGGCCTCGTGGTCCTGGAAGGCCGTGAAGACGTGCGTACGGTCCTGGTAGACGCGGCCGTCGCGGTTCAGCCGTTTGTTGATGCCGACGGTCCACTTCATGTGGTCGTCGTAGCGGCCGTCGGTGACCCAGTAGGTGGAGAGGTAGCAGCCCGCGGTGACCGGCTGGGCGACCGCCGACTTCTCGGGGTAGCGGAGCAGCTGGAGGTCGCGGGTGGCCACCCAGCGGCGTCCGGCGTACATCCAGGGCATGGCCATCGCGCCCGCGTAGTAGTGGTCGTCCTCGTACCAGCGGTTGTAGGCGTACTCGTGGCCCGGGTGCGGTTCGACCATGGTGATCAGGGCGTGGCCCGGGTGGACGCCGTACGGGCCAAGGGCGGCCAGCTCCGCGTATGTCTCGCTGCGGGTCTCCTCCGACATGACGATCCCCTTCCTCGGTGGAACGTGCGCGGTACTTCCTTCCTCCGCCGGACGCCCATACTCTGACGCCCCGTCAGACAATGCGCCAGAGCCGAGGAGGCCCCGGATGTCACTGCTCACCGGCAAGACCGTCGTGGTGTCGGGTGTCGGAGCGGGGCTCGGCCATCAGGTCGCGGCGGCCGTGGTGCGCGACGGGGGCAACGCGGTGCTCGGGGCGCGCACGGAGGCGAATCTGGCCAAGTCGGCGGCCGAACTCGACGCGGACGGCGCGCACACGGCGTTCCGCGCGACGGACATCACCGACGAGGGGCAGTGCGACGCGCTGGCCGCGCTCGCGGCGGAGCGCTTCGGGCGGATCGACGCGGTGGTCCATGTCGCCGCCTGGGACAGCTACTTCGGCGGTCTGGAGGACGCCGACTTCGCGACCTGGCAGTCGGTCATCGACGTGAACCTGCTCGGCACGCTGCGGATGACCCGCGCCTGCCTGCCCTCCCTGAAGGAGCGCGGCGGCTCGGTCGTGATCATCGGCACCCAGTCGTCGGTCGCCGCGCCGAGCCAGGTGCGGCAGGCGGCGTACGCGGCCTCGAAGGGCGCGCTGACGAGCGCGATGTACTCCCTGGCGCGGGAGCTCGGTCCGCACCGGATACGGGTCAACACCGTGCTGCCCGGCTGGATGTGGGGCCCGCCCGTCGAGGCGTACGTGCAGTTCACGGCGTACACCGAGAAGGTGCCCGAGGCGGACGTCCTGAAGCGGCTCACCGAACGGATGGCCCTGCCCGAGCTGGCCACCGACGGGGATGTGGCGGACGCCGCGGTGTTCCTGGCGTCCGACCGGGCGCGGGCGATCACGGGGCAGTCGCTGCTCGTGAACGCGGGCGAACTCATGCGGTAGGAGGTACGGCCGGAGCGGCCCCTTTCCCAGGCGCACGGGACCCGCATCCCGTACGGCTGTCGACTTGTTGTTGCTGCTGTGGGTCTGACGAAGTGCCCGCTCATCGTGTGTTCCACGTCACGAGCACGACAACAGCCCAGCGGGTAAAGTAGAGGCAAAATCGTTCTGCTTTCTGATCTGTGTTCATATCCATGACCGCGCAAGGTCTTGACCGGCCGGTCGGACCAGCGGTTCAATCCCCGAAGTCCCCGCTCCCGCACGGGGGCGCCGCTTATGTGCGTACTGGCGAAGTGCCGTCCGGTATCTGCAGGTTCACAAGGCGGACCCCTGGAGGGGGCACATGAACGGTCTCGACTGGGCCGTCCTGGTCGCGTATTTCGGTGTCATGACCGCGATCGGTGTCTGGTCCCACAAGCGTGTGGACGATGTCAGCGACTTCTTCACCGCGGGCGGCAAGATGCCGTGGTGGCTGTCCGGCATCTCGCACCACATGTCGGGCTACAGCGCGGTGATGTTCACCGGCTACGCCGGCATCGCGTACACCTACGGCATCACCTCGTACGTGACCTGGGCACTGCCCATCGCCATCGGCGTCGCCATCGGCGCCAAGGCCTTCGCACCCCGGCTCAACCGGCTGCGCTCACGACTGCACGTCGCCTCACCCCTGGAATACCTCAAGGACCGCTACAACGTGCAGACGCAGCAGGCGCTGGCGTGGTCCGGCATCCTGCTGAAGATCGTGGACGTCGGCGCGAAGTGGGCGGCCATCGCGACCCTGCTCAGCGTCTTCACCGGCGTCACGCTCACCCAGGGCATCATCATCACCGGCGGCATCACGGCGGTGTACTGCACGATCGGCGGGCTGTGGGCGGACGCGCTGACCGAACTCGGCCAGTTCGTCATCCAGTTGCTGGCCGGTCTGTCGATGCTGATCATCGTTCTGAACAAGATCTCCGACCAGGGAGGTCTTTCCAAGGCGCTGGACTCGCCGAAGCTGCACGGTCACGGAGACGGGTTCGCGGGCCCGTATCTGACGGTGTTCTTCATCGCGTACCTGTTCATCAAGCTCTTCGAGTACAACGGCGGCATGTGGAACCAGGCCCAGCGCTACATGGCCACCGGCAGCGCCAAGGAGGCCACACGGTCGGCGTTCCTGTCCGCCGGGCTGTGGTTCGTGTGGCCGGTCATCCTGTTCATCCCCATGTGGCTCTCGCCGCTCCTCGTCACGGCGAAGAAGCCCGACGGCTCGGACGCGTACGGCCTGATGACCGAACAGCTGCTGCCGCACGGGCTGTTGGGCCTGGTCGTCGTCGGGTTCTTCTCGCACACGATGGCCATGTGCTCCTCGGACGCGAACGCCATCGCGGCCGTGTTCACCCGGGACGTGATGCCGGTGTTCTCCCGGGCGGCACGCGCCTGGGACACCCGCGCGGGGCTGATCGCGGGCCGCGTCACCACGGTCGCCTTCCTCGGCTTCTCCATGGCGGTGGCGACCCAGGTCAACTCCCCCGCGTTCAAGGACATCATCACCGTCGTCATCAAGTGGGTGGCGGGGCTCATGGGACCGATCGCGATCCCGTTCATCCTGGGCCTGCTGCGGCCGTTCCGTAAGTCCGGCCCGACGGCGGCGCTGACCAGCTGGGCATGCGGTCTGCTCGCCTTCTTCTTCGTCAACTACAACCTGGACTTCTCCCAGCGCACGGACGTGAAGCTGGAGTACCAGGTCGCGGTCCCGATGGCCATCTCCCTCGTCCTGTACATCCTCATGGGCTTCCTGAAGCCCGAGGACACTCCGGAGCGGGACGCGGTCATCGAGATGATCAACACGGACGACGACGGGTCGGCCGCCGCGGCGATCCCGGCCCCGGCGGGGGCGGCGGACGGGGTGGTGGGCACTCCGGTGAAGGACTAGCCGGCCAAGGACCGGCCGGTGTCGGCTCAGGCCCGCGGGTAGCGGGCGAGCCAGCCGGGGGACGATCCGGCGGGTCCGTGCAGCGCGGGCCCCTGGGTCATCTCCATCGCGAAGTCGTCCGCGAGGACCAGCACCGAGGGACGGCCCTCCAGTTCGGCCAGCCAGGCCGGCGGGAGGGCCGTCTCGCCGTGCAGGGCGCCCAGCAGACCGCCGGTGAGGGTGCCGGCCACCGCGGAGGGCCCGCCGTGGTTCACGGCGAGGCACAGACCGTGCCGGACGTCCTCGCCGACGAGCACGCAGTACACCGCGACGGCGAGCAGCCCCTCGGCGGTGCCGTCCCCGGCGAGTTCCTCGACCCGCCCCGGCGAGGGCATCCCCTGCCGTACGGCGCCCAGCGCGTGCTGGAGCGCGTCGGTGACCGGCTGGTGCCCGGGGCGGGTCACGAGCAGCGCGAGGGTCTGCTGCACGGCCGCGTCGAGGTTCTCGCCGCGGGCGAGCGCGTGCACGATCACGGCGTACGCGCCCGCCGTCAGGTAGGCCGCGGGGTGACCGTGCGTCTGCGCGGCGCACTCGACGGCCAGTTGCATCACGAGTTGCGGCTCCCAGCCGACGAGCAGCCCGAACGGCGCGGAACGGGCGGCGGCCTCGGGGCCCGGCTCTCCGGGGTTCTTGGGCGCGTCCAGCGTGCCCATGATCTCGTCGGCGAGGCCGAGCAGATTGGCCCTGGACGGGTCGCGGCGGGCGTAGAGCCACTCCTCGCGGGCCAGCCAGCCGTCGTCCTTGCGGCGTTCGTCGGGCCCCCAGTCGGTCTGGGTGGCCGCCCAGCGGCGATAGGCGCGGTGCACGTCGGACGGCGGGTGCCAGGCGCCGGTGTCGCGGCGCACCTGGGCGCGGATCAGTCCGTCGACGCTGAACAGGGCGAGCTGGGTGAGGTGCGTGACGGCGCCGCGCCGGCCGTGCGCGGGGGCCAGGTCGAGCAGGCCCTCCGCGCCGTACGCCGCGCGGATCTCCTCCAGGGAGAGCCCGTCGATCGGCGCGCCCAGGGCGTCGCCGAGGGCCGCGCCCAGCAGCGTTCCCCGGACCCGGCTGCGGAAGTCCTGTTGCTCACCACGGCCCCAGACGGCACCGGCTGTCGCACCCACCGAGACCTCCTGAGGCACCCGTCCGTTCGTCCGACAGCTCAGCACTGTAATCGAACGGGAACGGTCGGTTGAGGTCGCGGATCCATATGAGGGACGTGATCCCAGTGGCCCGAAGTGATCAGGTATGGGCGGCGTTCGGCAGAAAGCGCGGTCTGGTCCGGCAGTCGTTCCCAGCCCCGGCTCACCTCGCCGGTCAGTCCGTGTAGCGCGCCCGGACGGCGTCGCGGGCCGCGGTGACCGTCGCCAGACGGGGGGCGAGGCGGGAGTGGTCGGTGTCGGGGCTGAGCAGGAGCTCGGCGAGGACGTCCGCGAGGACCGCCAGGTCGTCCCAGTCGGGGTCGGTGGCCAGGACTTCGGCCAGCCCCCGGTCGGCGTCGGCCCAGTCCGCGAGGCCCCAGCCGACGATGCACCTGCCCTGCAGGCGGGTGATCTCGTCCAGCTCCTCCGTGTCCAGGAGTCGTGCCAGCTCACGCCACAAGGGGTCCGCGGTTTCCGGCCCCCGGGACCGTAGTTCGGTCATCGCCAGCTGGAACGTGCCCGGTGCCGCGTCCTCCGCGCGAAGCCGCTCGGCGAGGTGACGGGCCCGCGCCCACTGCCCGGTGTACCGGAATGCCTCGACGCGCAGGTGGTCCCGGTCGAGAACGAGCGGGTCGTCCGGGCCCGGCGCCGGGTCCGCCTCGGACAGCCGGGCCATCGCCTCGTCCCGCCGGCCGCTGTGGATCAGCGTCTCCATGATTTCGTAGCGTGCCGCGTCCGCGTCCCCGCCCAGGGTGATCCGGCGTTCCCAGTCGGCCAGGGCCCGCTCGGTCCGCCCGGTCGCCAGGAGGACGCGGGCTCGCTGGTCGTACGCGTACGCGTAGTCCGGGTCGGCCGTCAGGGCCCGGTCCAGCCAGGTCAGCGCCTGCGCGTGGTCCTTCAGGTCGCGGTAGGTCGCCCCCAGACAGCCCAGCGCCGAGGCGTTGCCGGGATCCCTTTCCAGTACGTGCCGGAAGACGGAGATCGCCTCCTGGTGTCGGTCGTCGATCCGGTGGGCGTTGCCCAGCTCGATCTCGATCCAGTCGGCGTCCGGACGCGCCGCGAGCGCGCGCCGCAGGTCCTCGTACGCGCCGGGCACGTCCTCCAGCCGCCGCCTCACCCGTGCCCGCATCACCAGGCCCCAGACGTAGTCGGGCTCCAGCGCGACGGCACGGTCGAGATCGGCCAGCGCCTGCGCGCCGTCGCCCAGCTCGTGGCGGGCCACCCCGCGGCCCGCCAGGGCCGAGGGGTAGTCGGGTCTGAGGCCGATGGCCCGGTCGAGTTCGGCGACGGCCTCCTCGAAGCGGCCCGCGAGCCGGTAGGCGTCGCCCCGTTCCGAAGCGACCCAGGCGGAGTCCGGCTCCAGGCGGGCCGCCCGGTCCAGGTCGGCGAACGCCTTGTCCCAGTCGCCCGTGTCACGGCGCAGCCGGGCCCTGCGGACGAGCGCCCACAGGTGGGTCCCGTCGATGCTCAGCGCGCGGTCGAAGTCGGCGCCGGCCGCGTCGAACTGGTCGAGGGCGTGCCGGCACACCGCTCGGGAGGCCAGCGAGTCGGCGTTCGTGGGGTCGAGGGCGACGGCCCGGTCGAAGCCGGCCACCGCCTCCTCGAAGCGGCCCGCCAGGCGGTGCGTCTCCGCACGCTCCGCGATGATCCATCCCGTGTCGGGCCGCAGTGCGTCCGCCCGGTCGAAAGCGGCCAGCGCCGCTGGGTGGTCGCCGAGCAGCTGGTGGGTGAAGCCACGGCCGTAGTGCACGCGCGCCTCGTCCGGATCGATCTCGATCGCCCGGTCGTACTCGGCCAGCGCCCGCTCGTACTCCCCGCCGTTCCGCAGTTCCCTGGCCCGCACCCCGTGCGCCAGCGCCCGCCCGGGACCCTCCAGTGCGGGGCGGGCCAGCAGCAGATCCATCGCCCTGGCCACCCCGTCCTCGTCGTCCGCGAGGGCCTCGGTCAGTCCCCGGCCCAGGTCGCGCAGGACCGGGTCGCCCGCCGCGTCTCCGGCCTCCTGGAGCATCCTGGCCCAGCCGCGCCCGACCACGTGATCGACGCGGCAGGCCTCGACCGTGTCGCGCAGGGCGTCACCCAGTGCCGCGAGCGGCCGGGCGCACAGCCGGTGGTACGACTCCTCCAGCAGCATCAGCCGCCATGGCTCGTGCCGCCACACCTCGTCGGGAGCGATCAGGCCGTTCCCCGCCTCGGCACGCCAGCGGCCGAAGACCTCCGCGAGCCTCGCGTGCCGTTCGGTCCAGCCGCGGGGCGAGTGGCGCCGCTGCAGCCGGAGCATCGGCTCGCGGACCAGGTCGTGATACCGGAGCCGGTCGCCGCGGCCGTCCACGAACGGCAGCCCGCGCAGCCAGCCGAACAGGGCGTCGGCGTCCTCGTCGGCGCAGTCCACGGCTGCCCGGAACACATCCAGGTCGAGGCGACGGGGAAGGGAACACGCGAGGGCCACCGCCCGGCGGACCGGTTCCGGCTCCCACTTCAGGAAGCGTTCGACGGCCGTGGCCGAGGGGTCGCCGATGTCGTCGGGGTCCGCGGGCCGCTGCTCGGCCAGGGTCGAGACCAGCAGGGGCAGTCCGCCCGTGAGGCGCAGTACCTCCTCGACCACGGGCTCCGACACGACTCCCTTGTCCGCGAGGAGCCCCCGCGTCTCGGTCTCCGTGAACGGTCCGAGGGGCAGGTCGGTGACGAAGTCGGTGAAACCGCCCCAGCGGAAGGTGTCGAAGGGGCGCTGCCCGGCCGTCACCACGACGACCGTGGCGGGCAGCATGCCGTGCTCGCGGGTCGTCATCACCGCGTGGAGCCATGGGTCGAGGAACGGTCCTGTCCGCTCGTAGGTGTCGAAGAACAGGACGGTCCACGGCACGGCGGACGCCGCCTCGGAGAGCTCTTCGACGAGGACCGGGGTGAGCACGCCCTGCGGCGACAGGACCAGCCGCACGTCCTCCTGGTTGCGGAAGCGGGCGCTGAGTCCGGCCCGCAGCCTGTCGGCGCCCTGGGCGAGTTGGGCGGGGTCCAGAGCTCCGGCGAGGGCGCCGACCCCGGGCACCATCCCCAGCCCCACCAGGCCGGCCCGCGCCATTGTCAGGCTGCCCGCCGAGGGGCCGCTCCGCTCGGGCTCCTGCGGGGCGAGGACGGCTGCCTCCGCCTCGTGCCGCCGCTC
The DNA here is from genome assembly GCF_040611295.1 of Streptomyces sp. NPDC002935. Taxonomy (NCBI): domain Bacteria; kingdom Bacillati; phylum Actinomycetota; class Actinomycetes; order Kitasatosporales; family Streptomycetaceae; genus Streptomyces; species Streptomyces sp. NPDC002935. The sequence goes on along the minus strand of NZ_JBEXNW010000009.1, from coordinate 70,509 downwards.
GTGGTACGCCGCCAGCAGACGGTCCAGCTCCTTGAACCGGTGCCCTTGCCCGGCGAACTGACGGCTCATCGCCGCCATGGCCTCGGGCAGGCTGCCGACGTTCTCGTCGAGGTAGGCCGTCAACGCGCCGTGCTCACGCGCCAGTTGTTCCATCTCCCGGATCAGGAACGTCTTGCCGACACCCGCGTTGCCGTGGACGTGGAACAGGAACCGGTGCCGTTCGTCCTCGGGAGGCAGGTCGAAGTTGGCACGAAATGTGGCTCGTTCGGCCCCTCGCCCGACGAACCCGTGCCGTCGCCGCCCCTCGATCAACTCCTGCATCGACGGTCGCCCCCGCGCCATGGCCTTCCCTCTCCCCCGGTACACCGCCCGTCCGCACGGACCGGCCCCGCCAGTCTGGCCCAACTCGTCCGGTGGGACACGGGGTCGGCCGAAGCCGGACGGCCCGCCGGGACCTGGGTTCCGGCGGGCAGTGGGGGATCAGAGCCCCGGGATCATCACAGGCGGATCAGCACAGGCAGGGATTCGTACCCCATCCCAGGGCTTGGATGTCCCCGCCCCGCAGCGCACCGGAGTAGGCCTGCACCTCGTCCACGTCCCCGTGCAGGTACTCGCCCCAGCGGTCGCCGACCGTGGCCCGGCCGATCTGGAGAGCGCCGGTGCTGTGCCAGCCGTCGGCAACGGTCGTGGTCGCCTGATCGTTGGTGTAGCCGTCGAGATAGAGCTTGATCGTGTCGGTCGCGTCGTCGTAGACCACGGCGAGGCGATGGCCCTGGCCCTCGCCGCCGTCGGCCCCCTCGATCTGGGACACCACCTTCTCGGAGGCTCCGGTCTCGTCCTTCTCCGGCGTCACCAATTGCCAGGTGTGCGTGGACGGCACGTAGCGCACCTTGAAGGCGTCGGTGTGCTCGCCGGCCTGCGAGAGCACCGTCATCGGGTGGGCGGGCTCAAAGTCCGCGAGGCGTACGACGACACCGAGGGTGAAACTGTCCCCGGTGTCCACCACCGGCCCGTCGGCTGCGGCGTAACCGGTCTCGCCGTCCAGTCGCAGATGCCCGTCACCGACCAGCGGCGGCGGCACGTAGGTGCAGTCCGGGTCGAGGTCCGGGATGCAGGAACTGTCGGAGCCCCGGTAGATCGTGGCACCCGTGCCGAGCCGCAGCGGCGCACTGTCCGTCTGCTCGGGGCTCGCGCCGTCCGTCGCGTTCTCCAGCGACCAGTGGCCGAGCAGCTTCGGCGTGCGATAGCCCAGCTCGGCCGCCTCGCCCGGCACCACGACCCGGTCATGGACCCGTACGTCGCCGATCTCGCCGTGCCAGCGGTCGCGGTAGCCGGATGCCCCGCGGGCGCGGCCGATCTGGAACGCGCCGGTCGCCTCGGCGGGAGTGGCGTCCGCCGCGGTGCCGGTCTCGTGACCGTTGACGTACAGCCGCGCACGGCCGGTCTCCGTGTCGTACAGGCCCAGCAGATGTGCCCATTCGCCGGTCTCGGGCGCGCCGCCGGACACCCGCGCGTCACCGATAGCGAACGACCAGGCGGGGCCGGAGTCATCGCTGCGCAGCCCGAGGGTGAAGCCGGGCTTCCCGTCCGCGTCCTGGCTGGCGACCGTCATGGTCCGGCCGGTCTCGGCGGGCCGCACCCAGGCACTGACGGCGAAGGACTTGCGGAGGTCGGTGGCCGGGGCGTCCGGGGTGAGGAAGCCGTGGCCGCTGCCGTCGAGGCCGACGGTGGTGGTGGCTCCCGTGCCGGAGGGTGCCGTGCCGCCGAAGGTCACTCCGGTGCCGGCGCGGGCGGCGGTGCCCGTCTCGGCGGCTGCCGACCGGGAGCCCGCCGGGTCGTCCAGCTTCCAGCGGGCGACGGGGGCACGGCCGGACTTCACGTTGAAGTCGTACCTGGACTCCCCGCTGTTTCGGCCCGACCGGTCGATCGCGCGGACGGTGAGCCACTTGGGGCCCGCGGTGAGCGGGAGATAGGGAAGGGTCACGGCCGCGCCCGGCCGGTCCGCGGAGACGGTTCCGTAGGGGCCGCCCAGGAAGCCGTACGTGTACGACACCACGTCGTCCGAGGCCGAGTCCATCGTGAAGTGGCCGTAGACGCCCACTCCGTCCACCCAGAACACCTGGTCGGGGTTCGAGTACTCGGGTGAGGTGATCGTCGCCTTCTCAGGGCTCACGTCGTCGTACACGAACGAGCAGACCGAGCCGTCGCCCTCGTCGCTCCACGCAGACGTCGCCTTGGTGTCGTTCGCGCGGACGTGCCAGGAGATGACGGTGTTCGCCGGGATGTCGTTCGGCATCGTCCAGTACTGACGCTGCCCCGATGTCAGCGTGATGCTGGTGTAGGCGCGGCGCTGCTCCACCCCTGCCGAGTCCGTCCACCAGGCTTCGAACTCGCCCTTGACCGAGCTGGCTTCGGACGGCTGGTTGTCCTCCTCCGGGTCGTACAGCACGGCACTGAGCCGGGGCGGCTGCGAGACGTACGCCGTGTCGTCACCGGTCCCGCACGCCTTGCTCCCCGACGCGAGATCCTGCACGAGCGGCTGCTTCGGCGGCAGATTGTCCACCGCGGACGCCGCGCCGGCAGCCGTGGCCAGCAGTGCCGCCGTGCAGCACCCCACCATCAGCCGTCTGTGTCTGCCCGTCCCTCTGAATCCAATCAAGTGGCCCTCCCCTGTTGGTACTTGAGGCTCATGGATCACACGAGCCGCATGAACCTAACAGGGGCCACCGACAGCGCCGAAAGGGATTTCCCTCAGTCCAGCACCGGAAGCAGCTCCGGCAGATGTCCGTCCGAGGCCGCCGCCGTCCTCTGGCGCTCCGCGGGGACCTCGCCGTACACGGTGGTGCGGGGCCTGGCGGGGCGGCCCGCGGCCTCGGCGACCGCGATCAGCTCCTTGACCGACTTGTAGGAGCCGTAACTGGAGCCCGCCATGCGGGAGATGGTCTCCTCCATCAGGGTGCCGCCGACGTCGTTGGCGCCGGAGCGGAGCATCTCGGCCGCGCCCTCGGTGCCCAGTTTGACCCAGCTGGTCTGGATGTTGGGGATGTGCGGGTGCAGCAGGAGCCTGGCCATCGCCATGACCGCGCGGTTGTCGCGGGTCGTCGGGCCGGGGCGGGCGATGCCGGCCAGGTAGACGGGGGCGTTGGTGTGGATGAAGGGGAGGGTCACGAACTCCGTGAAGCCGCCGGTCTGCTGCTGGATGCGGGACAGGGTGCGGAAGTGGCCGAGCCAGTGGCGGGGCTGGTCGACATGGCCGTACATCATGGTGGAGGACGAGCGGATGCCGAGTTCGTGGGCGGTGGTGACCACCTCGATCCAGGTCGCCGCGGGCAGCTTGCCCTTCGTCAGGACCCAGCGCACCTCGTCGTCCAGGATCTCCGCGGCCGTGCCGGGGATGGTGTCGAGGCCCGCTTCCTTGGCCGCCGTCAGCCACTCGCGGATGGACAGGCCGGTGCGGGTGGCGCCGTTGACGACCTCCATCGGCGAGAAGGCGTGGACATGCATGCCGGGGACCCGTTCCTTCACCGCCTTCGCGATGTCGAAGTAGGCGGTGCCGGGGAGGTCCGGGTGGATGCCGCCCTGCATGCACACCTCGACCGCGCCGAGGTCCCAGGCCTGGGCGGCGCGGTCCGCGACCTGCTCCAGGGAGAGGGTGTACGCGTCGGCGTCGGTGCGGCGCTGGGCGAAGGCGCAGAAACGGCAACCGGTGTAACAGACGTTGGTGAAGTTGATGTTGCGGGTGACGATGTACGTGACGTCGTCGCCGACCGCCGCCCTGCGGACGTCGTCGGCGATCCGGCACAGGGCGTCCAGCGCCGGTCCGTCGGCGTGCAGCAGCGCGAGGGCCTCGTCGTCGGTCAGCTTCGTCGGGTCGTCGGCGGCGGTCGCCAGCGCGGCCCGTACGTCCGTGTCGATCCGGGACGGCACCATCCCGGGAGCCGCCGCCTCCCGCAGGGCCTCCCAGTCGCCGTACACCGCGTCGAAGTCGTCGCGGCGGTCGCCGGTGCGGCCCTCGGTGTCGATGGTGTGATGCAGGTCGGTGCGCCCGGAGGACGTGAAGGCCTCCTCGGGCTCCTGCCAGGGGTGGCCCTCGACCACCGCGTCCGGCACCGCGAGGCCCGTCTCCGGGTCCGCCAGCGCACGGACGTGCGGCAGCAGACGCGGGTCCAGCCAGGGCTCGCCGCGCTGCACGAACTCCGGGTAGACACACAGGCGTTCACGCAGCTCGAAGCCCGCCTCGGCCGACTGCTCGCGCAGCAGCTCGATCTGCGGCCAGGGGCGCTCGGGGTTGACGTGGTCGATGGTCAGCGGTGAGACCCCGCCCCAGTCGTCGATCCCGGCGCCGATGAGCCGCCCGTACTCGCTGTCGACCAGGTTGGGCGGCGCCTGGAGACAGGCGGCCGGGCCCATGATGTGCCGGGCGACTGCCACGGTGGCGACCAGTTCGTCCAGCTCCGCGTCCGGCATCCCGCGCATCGCGGTGTCCGGCTTGGCGCGGAAGTTCTGGATGATCAGTTCCTGGATGCCGTGGTACGCCCGGGAGACGCGGCGCAGCGCGAACAGGGAGTCGGCGCGCTCCTCGTACGTCTCGCCGATGCCGATCAGCAGCCCGCTGGTGAAGGGGACGGAGGAGCGGCCCGCGTCCTCCAGGACCCGCAGCCGGACGGCGGGCTCCTTGTCGGGGGAACCGTGGTGCGGGCCGCCGGGCTCGGACCACAGCCGGGTCGCGGTCGTCTCCAGCATCATGCCCATCGACGGGGCGACCGGCTTCAGCCGCTGGAAGTCGGTCCACGACATCACCCCCGGGTTGAGGTGCGGCAGCAGGCCCGTCTCCTCCAGGATGCGGATCGAGATGGCCCGTACGTACGCGATCGTGTCGTCGTAGCCGTGCGCGTCCAGCCACTCGCGGGCCTCGGGCCAGCGGTCCTCCGGCTTGTCGCCGAGGGTGATCAGGGCTTCCTTGCAGCCGAGTTCGGCGCCCCGGCGGGCGATGTCGAGGACCTCGTCCGGGGACATGAACATCCCGTGGCCGGCCCGGCGCAGTTTGCCGGGGACGGTGACGAAGGTGCAGTAGTGGCACTTGTCGCGGCACAGCCGGGTCAGCGGGATGAAGACGCTCTTGGAGTACGTGATGACACCGGGCCGGCCGGCCGCCGCCAGACCGGCGTCGCGCACCCGCGCGGCGGAGGCGGTCAGGTCGTCGAGGTCCGCGCCGCGGGCCTGGAGCAGCACCGCCGCCTCGGTCACATCGAGCGCGACGCCGTCCCGCGCGCGCCTGAGCCCGCGCCGCATGGAGTTCGCCGTCGGCCCGGATCCGGGAGTCGCGTCCGTAGCGGAGGTCGTCATCCTTCGAGCATACGGTCGGGGTGATCAGGTATTGCCGGGCCTGACCGCTTTCGGGCCGCGCGGCATCTGTCGGTCTCCCCGAAAGCCGCCGATTCCCCTGGCGTGCACCTCTGTTCACAGCCTGCTCCCACAGTGGTAAGTGACACTCCGTATCACTCATGTCACTGTCACGCCCGACACCCTGGGGAGCAGCAGTATGTGTGAGGACGACCACGGCATAGGCAGACGCGCTCTGTTCGTGACGGGAGCGGCGGCCGCGCTTACGTTGGGAAGCGTGACCTTCCCCAGCGGTGCGGACGCGGAAGCGGCGGACAATCAGGAGACGAGGACGGTGCGCGGCACCCTCCCCACCGGCTCCCCCGACTTCGTGTATCTCCCGGTCGAGGTACCGGCCGGGGTCGCGGAGATCAAGGTTTCCTACACCTACGAGAGGCCGTCCGTCCCTGCCGGCACCATGGGCAACGCCCTGGACATCGGCATCTTCGACGAGCACGGCACGGAGCTGGGCGGCCGGGGCTTCCGTGGCTGGTCGGGCGGCGCGCGCACGGAGTTCTTCATCCGCTCCGACGACGCGACCCCCGGGTACATCCCCGGCCCGGTCCGTCCCGGCACCTGGCACATCGCGCTCGGCCCGTACACGGTGGCGCCCCAGGGACTCACGTACGAGGTCACCATCACCCTGACGTACGGCAAGGGGGCCGCGACCCCGGAGCCGGTGTACCCGCCCTCGCGTGCCAAGGGCCGCGGCCGCGCCTGGTACCGCGGCGACTGCCATCTGCACTCCTGGTACTCGGACGGCCGCCGCACCCCCGCGGAGATCGCGGCGCTGGCGCGGGCGGCGGGCCTGGACTTCATCAACTCCTCGGACCACAACACACATTCCTCGCACCCGCACTGGGCGGACCAGGCGGGCGACGATCTGCTGATCATGCTCGGCGAGGAGGTCACCACGCGCAACGGGCACGTGCTGGCGCTCGGCACGGATCCCGGCACCTTCGTCGACTGGCGCTACCGGGCCCGCGACAACCGGTTCGGCCGCTTCGCCCGCCGTATCCGCGGCGCCGGCGGGCTCGTGGTGCCCGCGCATCCGCACGCCACCTGCGTCGGCTGCGGCTGGAAGTTCGGCTTCGGGGAGGCGGACGCGGTCGAGGTGTGGAACGGCCCGTACACCCCCGACGACGAGGTCACCCTCGCCGACTGGGACAACCTGCTGGTCGCTTCCGTGCGCGGGGGCCACGACTGGCTCCCGGCGATGGGCAACAGCGACGCACACCGCGACCCCGACCCGGTCGGCAGCCCGCAGACGGTCGTCCTCGCCGACGATCTGACCCGCGAGGCCATCCAGGAGGGCATCCGCGCGGGCCGCTCCTACGTGGCCGAGTCGAAGCTGGTCTCCCTCGCCTTCAGGGTGTCCGGCGCCAAGGGCGAACACGCGGGCATCGGGGAACGGTTGAGGGTCGCCCCGGACACCCCGGTCACGGTCCGCCTGGAGGCCTCCGGCGCCCCGCGCTGCACCGTCCGCTTCGTCACCGACCAGGGCGTGCTGTTCACCAGCGACCCGCTGCCGGTCTCAGGCTCCGGCACGGTCGAGTGGCGTACGACGGCACAGTACGCGGCCTACGTACGGGCGGAGTTGCGCCACGAGACGGCGGCGGGACCGGTTCCGGGGGCGTTGGCGGCGTTCACGAACCCGATCTTCCTGGGGTCGTAGCCCAAAGGGAGCGTGAGGGAAACCGCGCTCCCTCACGCCCACCCCTGGCGGCCCTGAGTTTCTCGTTGATCTGGGGCCGGCTCTGGTTCTGGCTCTAGTTCTGGTAGACCTTGTCGGTGCCCGCGCCGCCGGAGAGCGTGTCCGTGCCCGTGCCGCCGTGCAGCAGGTCGTTGCCGGTGTTGCCGTAGATCGTGTCGTTGCCGCCGTCGCCGTACAGCTTGTCGTTGCCCCTGCCGCCGTAGACGAAGTCGGCATCGGCGCCGGCGTGGATGACGTCGTTGCCGTCGTCCCCGAACAGCTCGTTCGGGTGCCCTGTGGAGGTGCCGGTGAGGCTGTCGTTTCCGGGCCCTCCCTGGCACCTGGAGTCGCAATTGGTGAGCGTGTCGTTGCCCGCGCCGCCGTACGAGCCCTCGCCATAGACGCCCCCGCCGCCGTCGAGGCGGTCGTTGCCGTCGCCCCCGAACAAAATGGTGCCGCCATCGCCCTTGATGACGTCGTTGCCCTTGCCGCCGGAAATCGTGGCCAACGCGCCGGTGGCGGTCACGGTGTCGTTGCCGTCACCGAGGTCGGCGTTGTAGTGGTCCATGTCGCCGGTGCCGCCCACGCCGATCACCGCCGTGCACTCGACGACCTTGTGATCGGTCGCCGACGGGTAGGTGCACTTGTCCGTGGAGAAGGTTATGTCGTAATTGTCGCGGAAGGTGATGCGGAGGTAGTAGTAATCCTCGGAGCCGGCGTCGACGTCCTTCGTGGTGACTCTCAGGTTGTTGGTCTGTCCGGCGGCGGCTTTGTACGAGAATGTGCCGTACGTAGCGCGGGTGAGCGTGGCTGAACTCGCCGTGGCCGCCTGGGCGGTGGACACCGAGAACAGGCCTCCGCCGAGAGCGAGACCGAGAGCGGCAGTGGCGGAGATTGCCCTTAACGTGCGCATGCAGAAATAACCCTTCACGGAATCAGTGATGATCAGGCCCGACGAAGAAAAGCGCCGGTGAATTCGCCGTCACCGCCGCCGCCGTCACGGTGGTCAGCGGGCAGCGATCGGTGATCAAGTCGTGAGCTCGCAGCTATGTGCGGGGCTGCTGTTGTTTCTGGTTCACACGCTTGGACAGCGCACCCCAGGCGGGGGTTGTAGCGGAATCCCACTCAGTTCTCGCAGGTCACCTTGATTCCCCTGCCATTAACCCGCCGGACACTCGTATGCAGCCTTCTCTTCCGTTCACCGGGCCCCCGCCCCGCCCCCGCACTCCGCCCACAGCAGTTTCCCGCCTCTCGACCCGCCCATCTCGCGCAGCACGGAGACGCCCCACGCGTCGGCGCAGGCGCGTACGAGCTGCAGGCCGCGGCCGTGTTCGGCTTCGGGCGGTGCGGCGGGTGCGTGCGGGGCTCCGTAGCCGGGCGGGACTCTCGGGTCGGTGTCCCAGACGGCGACCGTCAGCCGGTCCGGCTCTGTCGAGAGGACGCGGAGGGCGTACGGGCCCCGGGTGTGCAGGTGGGCGTTGGTGAGCAGTTCAGAGGCCAGGAGTTCGGCGGTGGGGGCGAGTTCGGTGAGGTCGTGCGCGGCAAGGACGGTACGGAGGGTGGCTCGGGCGATACCGGGGGCGCGGGGATCGTGCGGGAGTTGGAGGGTGTAGGCCCACGGCGGCGATACGGTGGCCATCCGAAGTCTCCGATCACGAGAGGGGGGTTGATCTCTTCGTCTCCGGTGCCCAGTGACCTGGCCGCTCCGTCGAGCGGGGTGCTTCTGGGCGGGGTGCCTGAATACGAAGATAGGGCCCCGCAAATTAAATTTGCGCCAGTTCGAGATGATCCCGCCCGACTTCCCTCGTGTGAGTGACAACTCAACTGAACTTGCGCGCCCGAGGAGTTCGCATGACCGCACGGCCTGCCCCCACAGCGCGGCGAATCCGCCTGGCCGCAGAGCTGCGCAAGATGCGCGAGCGCGCGGGCATGACGTCAACCGAGGCCGCGCGGGCCCTCGGAACCAGCCAGGGTCAGCTCTCCAACGTCGAACTGGCACGGTTCGGCGTGAGTCCCGACCGAATCCGGGCCCTGGCCCGCTTGTACTCGTGCCCCGACCAGGCTTTCGTCGAAGCCCTGGTCGAGATGGCGACGGAGAAGACGCGAGGGTGGTGGGAGGCGTTCCGCGAGACGCTGCCGTCAGGCCTTCTCGACCTCGCCGAACTGGAACATCACGCCACCGCCGTACGCACCGCGTACACCACACACATCTCGGGGTTGCTCCAGACCCGCGAGCACGCGCGCGAGATCTTCCGCCACGTGATCCCCGCCCCCACTCCCCCGGAGATCGAGCACCGTGTCGCGCATCGCGTCATGCGGCAGGACGTCATCTACCGGCCCGACCCGATCACGTACCGGACCGTCATCCACGAGGCGGCCCTGCGCATGCGCGTCGGCGGACGGGAGGTGGCACGCGCCCAGTTGCAGCACCTCCTCTACATGGGCGAGCGGGACCACATCACCGTGCGGGTACTTCCGTTCGGCGTCGGAGCGTTTCCGGGGTCGGGCCAGTCCATCAACTACCTGCACGGTGCCGTCCCCCAACTCGACACCGCTCAACTCGACCAGTTCCACGGCCCCGTACTGCTGGACGCCGAGGCACTCTTGGGGAAGTACCGCACCCTGCTCGACATCGTCGAGGACACCGCCCTGAGCCCGGCGAAGTCCCGGGATCTCATCCGTGCCATCGCCCAGGACCTGTAGAGGAGCCCCTATGTCCAGTCACGACTGGCAGAAGTCGACCTACTGCCAGGAAGGCGACGCCTGTCTCCACGTTGCCGCCGGCCGCGTTGCAGAAACGGTCCACCTGACCGAGAGCGCCGACCCCGCCCACTCCATACTCTCGACCACCCCCGCCGCCTTCGGTGCCCTTCTCCGCGTACTCAGGGACGACGACCGCGGCTGAACCGTCGGGGCTTCAGGGCGCGTCCTGACCGTCCGCGGAAAGGGACACCCCGGGAAGGGACAGGTCGGCCACGACGGCCGCGTGGTCCGAGGGCCACACCCCGCCGACCGGCCCGTCCCCGGCCCGCCGTACGGACCGGACGTGCCCGAGGCCGCCGGGGCCGGGCGGGCCGACGTGGACGTAGTCGATGCGTACGGCGGGGCTGTGCGGGCCGACATGTGCGTTCGCCGGGTTCCAGGTGGCCGAGGGTGCCGTCGGGCCGGCGTACTCCCAGGCGTCGAGGAAGACCTGTCCGGGAACCGCGGGGGACGTCTTGTATCCCCCGAACAACCGGATCTCGTCGGAGTCCGGCCAGGCGTTGAAGTCACCCGTGACGACCGGGGGGAAGTCGGTGCCGCCCCGGTGCGCGGCGACGAACTCCGCGAGGGCGGTGACCTGTTCGCGGCGTACGCCCGAGGCGTGGACGGCCGAGGTGAGGTGGGTGGTGAAGAAGGGCACCTCGTGGGTGGGCGTGGCCAGGCGGGCGTGCAGGGCGAGCCGTCCGTCGTACAGCTCCTCGGGGGCGGGCAGCCGCAGCACCTCCTGCGCCACCACCGGCCAGCGGCTCAGCACGGCGTTGCCGACGTCGACCGTGGGGTCCCCGATCCGCCGCTGCCAGCGGTCCGAGGCGTCGGAGGCGGCCCAGGTCCAGTGCATCCCGAGCTCGTCCGCGAGCCATCCGGCGAGGTTCTGCCCGCCGCACTCCCACACCTCCTGCAACCCGACCACGTCGGGCCGCAGTTCGCGCAGCACGGCCAGAATGGCTTTCTGCCGCTCCTCCCATGGCCCGAACCGCCACCAGAGGTTCCAGGTCACGACCCGCATCCTCAGCCACCTGCTCCCGTCGCGCGACATCGGGGACCATTGAAACAACTCCCTTGTGCCACACACCAGCCCGGACAGGAGCCCCACCGACCATGGCCCGACTCACCGACCTCAGGTTCCGCACCACGACCGCCTTCCAGCGGCACCTCGTCAACCCGCTCGCGCGCCGGATGCCGTTCCAGACGCTCCTGGAGACCACCGGCCGTGTCTCCGGCCTGCCCCGGCGCACCCCGCTCGGCGGCCGCCGCGTCGGTGACGCCTTCTGGCTGGTCTCGGAGTTCGGGGAACGGTCTCAGTACATACGCAACATCCAGGCGGACCCGAGGGTGCGGGTGCGGCTCCGCGGCCGCTGGCACGAGGGCACGGCGCACCTCCTCCCGGACGACGACCCGGTGGCTCGGCTGCACACCCTGCCCCGGGGCAACAGCACGGCGGTACGGCTGATCGGTACGGGGCTGCTGACGGTGCGGGTGGACCTGCGGGGGTGAGGCGGCCGGGGTCCTCGCATCCCGGAAAGGCATCCCAGGCTTCCGCGTTTCCGCAGGTCATCCAGGGTGGGATGGTTCCACCGTCCCGGGTTGGGGGGCAGCTGTTGCCCCAGCTCCGCGAGGAATCCCATGCTGTGGATGTCGCACCGGCTGAGCAGGTCGTCCGCTCGGCAGCGCCGACACCCCGGCCCGCCCGTCCACAGGGACACCCATGTCCTCATGCACTCAGGACGGGCGGATGCCCAGGGCGGATTCCCCGAGTGGGTGCCCGGCCGCCGGCGCGTGCGACCTCCATACGGATCGGAACAGGAAACGGGGACACCATGAACACGCCTGCCCGCAGGAACCACAAGAACCCGAGCAGCTGGAAGTCCTATGCCCTCGGGGCCGCGGCGGCCGCCGCGCTGCTCGCGACCACGGCGTGCGATCCGGGCGCGGCCGAAGGTTCGGACAGCTCCAAGTCCTCGGCCCAGCCGAGCGCGACGGCTTCGGCGAAGCCGGGCGGTGCTTCGGGCAACACGGGCGGCGACGGGGCCGGGAGCGGTGGCAGCAGCGCCGGGAGCGCCGGCAGCAGCGCGGGGAGCGGTGGCAGCAGCGCGGGGAGCGGTGGCAGCAGCGCGGGGAGCGGTGGCAGCAAGGGCAGCAGCGCGGGCAGCGGTGGGGGCACGAGCAGCGCCGGCGGCACGGGCGGCCGTGGCACCGGCAGCGGTGGTGGCACCGCAGGCGGTGGCGGCAGCACCGGCGGTGGCGGCAAGGAGGCGATCGCCGCGTGCTCCCAGACGGAGCTCGGGGTGTCCGCGGTGAAGGAGCGGGACGCCAGGCACCTCGTCCTCACCGTCCAGAACGCCGGCGACAAGAAGTGCAACCTCTACCGCTACCCTCTCGTGCGGCTCGGTGACGGTCGGACCACGGCCCCCGTGATCAAGGAGAGCGACGCGACCCCGGGGGTACCCGTCACCCTCGCTCCGGGTCAGGAGGGATATGCCGCTCTGCTCGTCAACGGCCCCATGGACGAGTACGAGGCGAAGAGCATCACCCTCAGCCTCCAGGGCAGCACACCCGGCAGCAGCGCGGGCAAGCCGATCGATGTCCCCATGCCCGTCGACACGTTGTACGCCAACGACTTTCAGCGTGTCACCTACTGGACGACCGCTTCCGGCTACGCCCTGGACTTCATCATGTCGAAGTAGCGAAGTGACGGACCCCAACCGGGACTTCAACCCGTGTTGGACAGGCGGTCCAGCCACTCGGTGAACAGGGCCGTCTCGGCGGAGGTGAAGGCGGGGCTCGGGTTCCGGCGGAGCTGTGCGCCGAGGCGGGTCGCCGTGGCCGGGACGGTGGAAACCTCGGAGCCGGCCGCCCGCGGCTCGGGAGCGGTCACGTCCGGGGTGAAGACGGAGACGTGCACCGCATCCCGTACGCGGCGCGACAGGCTCTCGTCCATGAAGGTCGCCGGGCGGGAGACCAGCATCAGGCAGACGCCGACGTTGGCGGACATGATCATCTGCGCGGCGAGTTCGGGGGCGAGCCGCAGCTTGCCCTGTTCGGCGACGCGGCGCAGATCGCCGGTGAGGATGCGGTGGGCCTCCAGCGCGGCGGCCGGCGGGGTACGCATCGCCGGGGAGTTCATCAGGCGGTAGAGGTTCGGGTTCCGCAGGGCGAACTCGGTGTGGCCGTCCCAGCCCTCGCGCAGGTCCTGGACCGGGTCCGTGCCGGGGTGCCGTTCCCGCTTGGCCGCCAGGTAGCGCTCCCAGCCGTGGTCGACGACGGCCGACAGCAGTCCTTCCTTGTCGCCGAAGTGACGGTAGAGCGCGGGGGCGCCGACCCCGGCCGCCTCGCACACGGCCCGGGTCGAGACGTCACCGTCCGGGGACCGCGCGACCAGTTCGGCGGCCACGGCGAGGATGCGCGCCCGGGTGCTCACGGGCGCGTCGGCGGCGGGGCCGGCCTCGCCGCCGGTGATGGCGTCGCTGCTCATCTCGGGGGTTCCTGACGTCGTCGGGGCGGGAGGACCGTGGGGTATCAGGCGATGCCGCCGTTGGCGCGCAGCACCTGGCCGTTGACCCAGCGGCCTCCGGGTCCCGCGAGGAAGGCGACGACGGAGGCGATGTCCTCGGGGGTGCCGAGACGCTCCAGGGGCGGCTGGGCGGCCATCCGCGCGATGGTCTCCTCGTCCTTGCCGTCCAGGAAGAGGGCGGTGGCGGTCGGGCCTGGGGCCACGGCGTTGACGGTGATGTCCCGGCCGCGCATCTCGCGGGCGAGGATCAGGGTCATGGCCTCGACGGCGCCCTTGGTGGCGGCGTACGCGGTGTAGCCGGGGATGGCGAGGGCCAGCACGGAGCTGGAGAAGTTGATGATCGCGCCGCCCGTGCGCAGCCGGCGCGCGGCCTGCTGGTCCACGACGAACGTGCCGCGGATGTTGGTGCGGTGCATCCGGTCCAGGGCGTCGAGGTCGAGGTCGACGAGCGGGGCCAGGGTCATGACACCGGCCGCGTGGACGACGACGTCGACGCCGCCGAAGACCTTCTCCGCGGTGTCGAAGAGGGCGGCGACCTCCGCCTCCTCGGCGACGTCGGCGCGGAAGGCGACGGCCTGCCCGCCCGCCTCACTGATCGCGGCGACGGCCTTGTCGGCCTCGGCGGCGTTGCCCGCGTAGTTCACGACGACGGCGTATCCCTCGCCGGCCAGCCGCTCGGCGGTCTCGCGGCCGATGCCGCGGGACCCACCGGTGACGATCGCGACGCGCGGGGAGGTGCTCGGCTGCTCGCTCATGGCGTTGCTCCTTGTCTCGGCCGGGGTAGCGGTGTTCACCATCGCGCTGAAAGCAACGCTAACATTCATGCCGTAGCATCGCTACCCGGCGAGGTCCGCCGTACCGGCAGGGGCGCCGACGTCGCGAGGTCGACGCTTCGGAGCGCCTGCCCCGCGCTCCGGGATGGACTTCTCCACAGTCGCCACACGCATCACCCCATCGGCCGTACGATGCTCGTATGACGGTCAACATGACGATGAGCCTGCCCGACGAAGTGGCCGCCTTCGTGAAGGCCAAGGGGAACGCCTCCGCGTACACCGCGCGGATACTGCGCCGGCAGATGCTCACCGAGGAGCTGGAGAGGTCCGCGCGGCTGCGGGCCGAGGCGGGCATAGTGATCACCGCCGCGGAACCCGTCGAGAGCGAGGACGCCACACTGGAGCGCTGGGGACGGGTGGCGGGCAGGTGAAGCGCGGCCACGTCTTCGAGCTGTCGTTCGCCGGAGGGCCCGCGCACGTCCTGGTCGTGTCTTCGGACGCCCTCAACGAGCGGAACAAGGCAGCCACGTGCGTACTCGTCTATCCCCAGCGGGTACGCGAGGCGACCCTCGTCGACATCCCGGTCGACACCCCTTCGTCGGGCACCATCGTGCTCGGCGAGTTCCGCACCCTCTCGACCGCGTGCTTCACCCATGACCTGGGGCCGGTCGACGAGCGGGTCATGGAAGCTGTGGAGATCGGCCTCCGAGCCGTCCTCGACATCTAGGGTCCGTCTTCGGACGAGGAACGGGCCCAGCGACGCCTCAACGAAGTCGAGCCGACCATCGACGGCCGTTCTGACGGCCGTAACGCGCCCTGTGCCAGGCCACCTGCTCGGCGTTCATTGATGACGAGAGGGCATGCACGTCGCCGAGACGTGCGCCGCCGCGCCGACGTCCCCCCTTTCCAGGTGACCGGCGCACCATGACGGACATCTGGGAGGCGGGCTGCCAGTGCAGGCTGTAGGCCGGAGCGTTGGCGTCCGGGACGTCCTCCATGCGTATGCCGCGCCTGGCCGCCAGCCGCTCCAGTCTGCCGAAGTCGAGGTGACGGTCGAACCGGCCGTACCGATCACGAATCGCGCTGTTGACGACGCCGCCGCCCCAGGAAAGCCGATGCGCCTGAAGGGTGAAGTGGTGACCTCGCCAGGGGCGGTCACGCGATTCCCGGTCCCAGAAGAACTCGATCATTCCGTAGTCGCGCCACATGCTCCGGCCGTCGAGAGAGTTCTCGGCGAAGTCGGGGCCCAGGATCGCCGTGACCTGGTCGGGGCTGTCCGTCGGCTTGGCGCCGAGGACCGTTCCCGACGTGATCACGTCCAGGTAGAACGCCAGGGAATGCGGTGTCAACTGGTCTTTCCTTGAGAGCCGGAGCGGTCGGCCCGGCCCAGGTGACCTGTACTCCGTGAAGATCCGCCGGACAGCCTTCGGCCGCCCCGCGCCAGTGTCTCACCCCGGCCACACGATCGCCTGGGTCTCGCTGTACGCGTGCAGGGCGTACGACCCCACGTCACGCCCGACGCCGCTCTTCTTGAAGCCGCCGAAGGGGGCCTCCATGTTGCGGCCGACGGTGTTGACGCCGACGCCGCCCGCACGCAGCCGGCGGGCGACCCGGAAGGCGCGGGCCACGTCCCCGGACCAGACGTAGTCGATCAGGCCGTAGTCGGAGTCGTCGGCGAGGGCGATCGCCTCCTCCTCGTCGTCGAAGGGCAGGACGACGACGACCGGGCCGAAGATCTCCTCCCGGACGACCCGCATGTCCGGTGTGCAGTCGGCGAGAAGCGTGGGGGCGACATAGAACCCGCTGGGCAGGGAGGGCCGTTCGCCGCCGGTCACCACCCGTGCGCCCTCCTTGCGCCCGAGTTCGACGTACGACTCGACCCGGTCGCGGTGGGCCGCCGAGATGACCGGACCGACCACCGTGCCCGGCTCCCGCGGGTCCCCCACCTTCAAGTGGCCTGCGTAGGCCGCCAGTTGCTGGACCAGCAGATCGTGCGCACCCCGCTGCACGAGCACCCGCGTCGGCGCCGTGCAGATCTGTCCGCTGTAGAAGGAGAAGGTCGTGCCGATGCCCGACACCGCCGAGGCCAGATCCGCGTCGTCGAAGACGATCGCCGCACCCTTCCCGCCCAGTTCCATCAGCTGGCGCTTCATGCCGCGGCCGCACACTTCGGCGATCCGCTGCCCGACCGCCGTCGAGCCGGTGAAACTGACCATGTCGACCTCCGGGGAGTCGACCGCGGCCTCGCCGGACTCCGCCGTCGAGCCGCAGACCACATTGACCACGCCCGGCGGAACGCCCGCGGCCTCCAGCGCCCCGGCCATCCGGTACACGGACAGCGGGTCCTGCGGGGCCGGCTTCACGACCACGGTGTTGCCCATCGCCAGCGCGGGGGCGATCTTGCCCGCCGGGTTGGCCCACGGATTGTTGTACGAGGTGATGCAGGTGACCACGCCGACGGGCCGGCGCACGGCGAGCGCGCCCATCACGGCCGCCGCGCCGAAGGGCCCCGCCTCGTTGATTTGCGGCGGCAGCGGCTGCTCGACCGGTTCGGGCCGCGCGTAGCGCCGGAAGCGGGCCATTCCGACCCCGACCTGCATGGCGCGCGCCGTCCCGGTGGTGGCGCCGCTCTCCGCCTGCGCGAGGGCGGCGTACGGCACGAAGTCGCGCTGGATGAGGTCCGCGGCCCGCGCCAGGATCGCGCCCCGCTCCTCGGCGGGCGTGCGCGACCACGGTCCGAAGGCCTCGCGGGCCGCCGCCGCTGCCGCGTGCACCTGGGCCCGCGAGGCCTCCGGGGCGAGCCCGACGACCCCCTCGGTCGCCGGGTCGATCACCTCGTAGAACCCGTGGTCGGGCGCCACCCACGATCCGCCGATGAACAGCCGCTGCTCGGCGGCGGAGGTATTCCCCTCGGCGCCCGTCACCGGGTGCTCACCGTCCGGGTGTCGCGGCCCGACCGCAGCACCTTCCCCGGTACGGCGCCCGTCACCACGTCCTCCCGGATCGACTCGACCCCGTTGACCCACACGGCCGTCACGCCGATCGCCCGCGAGTCCAGCCGCGGGCTGTCACCCGGCAGGTCGTGCACCAGGGTGGCCTTGCCGGCGTCGATCCGCTCCGGGTCGAAGAGCACCAGGTCCGCATGGAATCCCACCTCGATACGCCCTCGGTCGCGCAGCCCGAAGAGCCGCGCGGGATCGTCCGTCAGCATCTTCACCGCCTGCTCCAGGGACGCGAGCCCGCGCCCGCGCAGACAGTCGCCGAGGAACCGGGTGGTGTACGGGGCTCCGCACATGCGGTCCAGATGGGCGCCCGCGTCGGAGCCGCCGAGCAGGACGTCCTGGTGCTGCCAGGTCTCGGCGCGCAGCGCCCAGGAGTCCGGGTCGTTGTCGGTGGGCATGGGCCACAGGACCGTCCGCAGCTCGTCGGCCGCGCAGATCTCCACCAGGCAGGTGAAGGGTTCCTGGCCGCGCTCGGCGGCGATGTCCCGCACCACGCGTCCGGTCAGGCCCTGGTTCGCTTCGCTGTAGGTGTCGCCGATGACGTACCGGCCGAAGTCGGCGAGCCTGCGGAAGACGCCCGCCTCCTTGCTGTCCGCGCGGCGCAGCATCTCGGCGCGGACCTCCGGGTCGCTGAGCTTCGCGATGCGCTCCGGGACGGGCAGCCCGAGGATCGGGCCCCAGCCCGGGATCAGGTTCAGCGCGCAGAAGGTGCCGAGGGACATGTTCATCGGGGTGAGGATCGGCATGGTGAGCGCGACGACGCGGCCGCCGGACTTGCGGGCGCGCTCGCTCGCCTCCAGCTGGCGCGGGACGCGCTCGGGGACGGCGGCGTCGATCGTCAGGACGTTCCAGTTGAGCGGGCGGCCCGCCACCGCGCTCATCTCGACGAACAGATCGATCTCGGCGTCGCTGAACTGGTCCAGGCAGCCGGCCACGATCGCCTCGATCTGGGTGCCTTCGTGCTCCCCCACGGCCTGTGCGAGGGCGAGCAGTTCGGCGGGCCCGGCGTGCCGGGAGGCGACCGGCTTTCCGTCGCCGTCGGAGTGCGTGGAGGACTGGGTGGTGGACAGGCCCCAGGCTCCGGCGGCCATGGCTTCGTGGAACAGTCGCAGCATGGCGTCGAGTTGCTCCCGCGTCGGCTGTCCGCCCACCGCGTCGGGCCCCATCACGTAGCGGCGCAGCGCGCAATGTCCCACCATGAAGCCCGCGTTGACGGCGATCCGTCCCTCCAGGGCGTCGAGGTACTCCCCGAAGCTGTGCCAGGTCCAGGGCGCTCCCTCTTCCAGGGCGACCAGGGACATGCCCTCGACCTTAGACATCATGCGGCGCGTGTAATCGGCGTCCTCGGGGCGCGCGGGGTTCAGCGGGGCGAGCGTGAACCCACAGTTGCCGCCGGCGACCGTGGTGACCCCGTGGTTGAGGGACGGGGTCGCGTACGGGTCCCAGAAGAGCTGGGCGTCGTAGTGCGTGTGCGGGTCCACGAAACCGGGGGCGAGGACGAGACCGTGCGCGTCCTCGCTCGTCCGGGACGGCTCGGTGACCGTGCCGATCACGGCGATACGCCCGTCCCGTATCCCCACGTCCGCGGTGTACGCGGGCGCGCCCGTCCCGTCCACGACGGTCGCGCCCTTGATCAGGTGGTCGAGCATCGCGGAACTACCCCCTAGACGGCTTGGCGGAACCGGGTCGTGCGGTGCACCGGGTCCGTGTCGATCTTCGGAATCACGTGCTCGCCGATCAGCCGGATCGTCTGGAGGGTCTCCTCCTTGGGGACGCCGACGGGCAGTCCGAAGCTGAGCTGGTCGGCACCGGCCTGCTCCCAGCGCTTGCACTGGGTGAGCACCTCGCCGGGGTCGCCGCAGATCAACAGCTCCTCCTCGATGAGGAGTTCGACGAACTCCGCGTTGTACTCGGGGAGCGTCTCGGGCCACACGGGGAAGCCCTCGGGGCGCGGGAAGGTGTCGTGGTAGCGGAAGACGAGGGAGGGCAGGTAGTGCAGCCCGCCGCCGACGGCGATCCGGATCGCCTCGTCGTGGGTGGGCGCGCAGATGGCGGTGGTGGTCACCATGACGTTGTCGTTGACGAAGTCCCCGATGGGTTCGGCGTTCACGACGGCGGTCTTGTACTGCTCCAGGACCCACTCCATGTCGGAGACCTTCTGCACGCTGAAGCCGAGCACCCCGAGACCCTTGCGGGCGGCCATGGAGTACGAGGGCGGCGACCCGGCGGCGTACCACATCGCGGGGTGCGACTTCCCGTACGGCTTCGGCAGGATCTTGCGCGGCGGGAGCGACCAGTGCTTGCCCTGGAACCCGACGTACTCGTCCTGGAGCCACATCTTCGGGAACTCGGCGATGGTCTCCTCCCAGATCTCCTTCGTGTAGTTCATGTCGGTGATGCCGGGGAGGAAACCGAGGATCTCGTGCGAGCCGGCGCCGCGCCCGGACCCGAACTCGAAGCGGTTCTCGGTGAGATGGTCGAGCATGGCGACCTTCTCGGCGACCTTCACCGGGTGGTTGACCTGGGCGAGCGGGTTGAAGATGCCGGATCCGAGGTGGATGCGGTCCGTGGCGTGCGCCAGATAGCCCAGATAGACGTCGTTCGCCGAGAGGTGCGAGTACTCCTCCAGGAAGTGGTGCTCGGACGCCCAGGCGTACTTGAAGCCGGACTTGTCCGCCTGGATGACGTACTCGGTCTCCTCCATCAGCGCCTTGTGCTCCGCGAGCGGGTCGGTCTCGGCGCGCTTGCCCACGTATCCCTGTACAAAGAGCCCGAATTCCAAGGAGGTTCACCGTCCCCATCCAGTTATCTGACGTACCGTCAGATTTGTTGAGCCGACTGTTCCACTGTGCGCATGCACCGTCAATAGCTGATACAGCGTCAGAGAACGCTCACGCCCGCCAGCCAGCCGCCGTCGATCACGAACGGCTGCCCGGTGATGTACGAGGAGTCCTCACCGGTCAGGAACAGGGCCAGCCGGGCCACCTCCTCCGGACGCCCGATCCGGCCGAGCGGCACCAGCTTGCGGTACAGCTCGTCGAGCGCCTGTGACGCCTCCTCGGTGTTCGCGCCCGGGTCGAGCTGCGCCGGGTTGCTCATCGCCGTGTCGACGGCCCCCGGGCAGACGGCGTTGACGCGGATCTTCTTGGCCGCGAGTTCGAGCGCCGCCACGCGCGTGAGACCGATGATGGCGTGCTTGCTCGCGGCGTACGCGCCCACGTACGCCATGCCCGTGAGCCCCGTGTACGAGGCCGTGTTCACGATCGTGCCGCCGCCCGCGGCCGCCAGCTCGGGCGCGAGGGTCTTGATCCCGAGGAACACCCCGACCTGGTTGACCTGCATGATCTGCAGGAACTCGGCCAGCGGGGTGTCGACCAGTTCGTTGAAGCGCAGGATGCCGGCGTTGTTGACCAGCCCGTCGATCCGCCCGTACGCCGCCCGCGCGGACCGCACCGCCGCGCTCCAGTCGGCCTCCTGGCTCACGTCCAGGTGGACGTAGTGCGCGCCGATCTCCTTCGCGAGTGCCTCCCCCTGGTCGTCGAGCACGTCCGCGACGACCACCCGCGCGCCCTCCGCCACGAAGAGCCGCGCTTCCTGCTCGCCCTGTCCGCGCGCCGCGCCGGTGATGAGGACGACCCGCCCGTCCAGCTTGCCCATGCCCTGACTCCCTAGCTGAGGTGGGGCGCGACGTCCGCGCCGAACGCCGTGATCTGGTCGAGGAGTTCACTGCGGCCCCGGTTGCGGAACCGCACCTGTATCTGGTGCACGCCCATCGCGCGGTACGCCCGCAGCGACTCGGCCAGCGCCTCGGGCGCCCCGCTCAGCGTGCGCCGCCCGACCTCCCAGCCGGGCTCACCGACGTACAGCGGCTCGGTGATGGCGCCGATCGTCAGGGGTTCCTCGATACCGGCCTCGGCGCGCAGGGTCCTGAGCCGGGCGATCTGGCCCGGCAGCAGGTCGCGCGGATCGCCCTGCGGCAGCCAGCCGTCGCCGCGCAGCGCGGCCCGGCGCACCGCGGCGGGCGAGGAGCCGCCCACCCACACGGGCACCCGCTCCTGGGCGGGCCTCGGCCGCTGCCCGAGCCCTTCGAAGTCGTACGTCTTGCCGTGGTGGACGGGGAACTCGTCCGGCCCGAGCGCGGCGCGCAGCGCGTCGATCGTCTCGTCGAGGACGGCTCCCCGGCGCTCGAAGTCGGCCCCGACCGCCTCGAATTCCTCCTGCACGTGCCCGGCACCCACCCCGAGGACCAGACGGCCGCCCGACAGATGGTCGAGGGTCGCGTACTGCTTGGCCGTGACGAGCGGGTGCCGGAGCCCGACGATCGCGACATGGCTGAGCAGCCGTACGCGCTCGGTCACGCCCGCGAGGTAGGCGAGCGTGGCGACCGGGTCGTACCAGACCGTGCTCATCGCGCCCGCGAGCCGGCGCGGGATGGCGACGTGGTCGCAGCTCGCGATGTAGGCGAATCCGGCGCGGTCGGCGGCGCGGGCGATCTCGACGAGGTCGTCGGGGCCCGCGTCCGCCTCCCACGGCTCCGCGTAGATCGTGCTCTGCGACTGGACCGGGAGCTGCATCCCGTAGGCCAGTCGCCCCTCGGGCAGTACCTGCATGGGCACGCACCTCTTATCTGACGGTCCGTCATTTTCTGTGCCGCGCTGCCATAGTCGTAGCTGACGAACCGTCAGACAAGGGGTCGGGGCCGGGTATCGCCCCCGTACGGTCGCCGGTCGCCGGTCGCCGGTCGCCGGTCGCCGGTCGCCGGTCGCCGGTCGCCGAAGATGGTCAGCCCGCCCAGAGGCCGTCCGCCGTCAGTCCCAGCAGTTCGATCGCGTTGCGCCGTACGATCCGGTCGACCGTGTCGGCGTCCAGATGGCCCATCTGGGCCTCGCCGACCTCGCGGGACTTCGGCCAGGTCGAGTCGGAGTGCGGGTAGTCGGTCTCGTACAGGACGTTGCCGACGCCGATCGCGTCGAGGTTCTTCAGCCCGAACGCGTCGTCGAAGAAACAGCCGTACACATGGTCGGCGAAGAGCTCGGACGGCGGCCGGTGGACCTTGTCGGCGACGCCACCCCAGCCGCGGTTCTCCTCCCACACCACGTCGGCGCGTTCCAGGATGTAGGGGATCCAGCCGATCTGGCCCTCCGCGTACATCACCTTAAGGTTCGGGAAGCGCTCGAACTTGCCGCTCATCAGCCAGTCGACCATCGAGAAGCAACAGTTGGCGAAGGTGATCGTGGAGCCGACCGCGGGCGGCGCGTCGGCCGAGGTCGACGGCATCCTGCTGCTCGAACCGATGTGCATGGCGATGACGGTGCCCGTCTCGTCGCACGCGGCGAGGAAGGGGTCCCAGTCGTCGGTGTGCACGGACGGGAGCCCCAGATGGGGCGGAATCTCGGAGAAGGCCACCGCGCGTACGCCACGGGCGGCATTGCGCCGTACTTCGTCCGCCGCAAGCCGGGCGTCCCAGAGCGGAACGAGCGTCAGCGGTATCAGACGCCCCTGCGCCTTGGGCCCGCACCACTCCTCCACCATCCAGTCGTTGTAGGCCCGCACCCCGAGAAGGCCCAGCTCACGGTCGGTCGCCTCGGTGAACGTCTGCCCGCAGAAGCGCGGGAAGGTGGGGAAACAGAGCGCGGACTGGACATGGTTGACGTCCATGTCGGCCAGCCGCTGGGGCACGTCGTACGAGCCGGGGCGCATCTGCTCGTACGTGATGATCTCCAGCTTGATCTCGTCGCGGTCGTAGCCGACGGCGGTGTCGAGGCGGGTGAGGGGGCGGTGCAGGTCTTCGTAGACCCACCAGTCGCCGATAGGACCGTCGTCGCCCGGGCGGCCCATGACGGGAGCGAACTTCCCGCCCAGGAACGTCATTTCCTTCAGGGGTGCGCGGACGACGCGGGGCCCTGTGTCCTGGTACTTCGCGGGCAGCCGGTCCTGCCAGACGTCGGGGGGTTCGACCGTGTGGTCGTCCACCGAGATGATCCTCGGAAAGGCGGCCCGGGCGCTCACCGAGGGGCTCTGCTGGGTTTCCGTGGTCTCCATACGGGCCACGGTAGCGCTGATCTGACGGTGCGTCAGCTATCTGTCGGCCGCTACGGACGGCCGTACGGGACGGGTGAATTCGCGGGGATGTATGGGGAGGCCGTGTGAGGACCGTGTGGCCTACCGCACGGCACCCTGTGATCGCTGCCTCGCACGGCTGACGCATCCACCATGAACAAGGCAAACTGGCCTCGTTGTACTGACGGTTCGGCAGGGGGACAGCGATGGACGGTGTGCCGCGGGTACCGAAGCAGTGGCGTCCGGGCTCCGAGGAACCCGCGGCGTTGCGCTTCAGCGTGCTCGGCCCGGTGCGCGCCTGGCTCGGGGACGATCCACTTCCGGCCGGGTCCCCGCAGCAACGCGCCCTGCTGGCCGCGCTGCTGCTCCGCGACGGCCGTACGGCCACGGCGTCCGAACTCATCGACGCCCTGTGGGGCGACGAGCCCCCGTCCCAGGCGCTGGCCGCCCTGCGGACGTACGCCTCACGCCTGCGCAAGGCGCTCGGCACCGAGGTCCTGGTGAGCGAGTCCGGCGGCTACGCGATCCGCTCCCTCGGTGAGGGCGCCCTCGACCACGTACGCGCCCAGGAGCTCGCCGCCGACGCCGAGAAGGCGCGCGGCTCGGGCGACCTGTCCCAGGCCCGTGGCCTCCTCCGGGAGGCCCTCGCCCTGTGGGACGGCGAACCTCTCGCGAGCATCCCCGGCCCCTACGCGGAGACACAGCGGGCCCGCCTGGAGGAGTGGCGCCTGCAACTCCTCGAATCCCGGCTCGACATGGACCTGGAACAGGGCCACCACGCGGAGGCGGTCTCCGAACTCACGGCCCTCACCGCGGCGCACCCGCTGCGCGAACGCCTGCGGGAACTCCTGATGCTGGCGCTGTACCGCTCCGGCCGCCAAGCCGAAGCCCTCGCGGTGTTCGCGGACACCCGGCGGCTGCTCGCCGACGAGCTGGGGGTGGACCCGCGGCAGGGACTGAAGGAACTCCAGCAGCGCATACTCCAGGCGGACCCAGGCCTCGCGGAACCCTCCGCCCCGGCGGCCGAGCCCGCCGCCACCCCCGTCCGCCCGGCCCAACTCCCCGCCACCGTCACCGACTTCACCGGCCGCGCGTCCTTCGTGCAGGAACTGAGCGACGTCCTCGCCTCGGCGTCCTCCGACGAGGGCCGGGTCATGGCCGTCTCGGCGCTGGCGGGCATCGGGGGCGTGGGCAAGACGACGCTCGCGGTGCATGTCGCCCACCAGTCCCGCGGGGCCTTCCCCGACGGGCAGTTGTACGTCGACCTGCAGGGCGCCGGGTCCCGGCCGGCCGAACCGGAGACGGTCCTGGGCGCCTTCCTGCGGGCTCTCGGAACGACGGACTCGGCGATCCCGGACTCGCTGGAGGAACGCTCGGCCCTCTACCGCTCCGTCCTCGACGGCCGCCGCGTCCTGGTCCTGCTGGACAACGCCCGCGACGCCGCCCAGGTACGCCCGCTGCTGCCCGGTACCGAGGGCTGCGCCGCCCTGGTGACCTCGCGCATGCGGATGGTGGACCTGGCGGGTGCCCATCTGGTGGATCTCGACGTGATGTCCCCCGAGGAGGCGCTGCAGCTCTTCACGAAGATCGTGGGCCGGGAGCGGGTCGCCTCCGAGCGGGAGGCCGCCCTCGACGTGGTCGCGGCGTGCGGCTTCCTGCCGCTCGCCATCCGCATCGCGGCGTCACGGCTCGCCGCCCGCCGCACCTGGACGGTGTCGGTGCTCGCGGCGAAGCTCGGCGACGAGCGCCGCCGCCTGGACGAGCTCCAGGCCGGCGACCTGGCCGTCAAGGCCACCTTCGAACTCGGCTACGGCCAGCTGGAGCCGGCCCAGGCCCGCGCCTTCCGCCTGCTGGGCCTCGCCGACGGCCCGGACATCTCCCTGGCGGCCGCGGCGGCGGTCCTCGACCTCCCGGCCGAGGCCACCGAGGACCTCCTGGAATCCCTCGTCGACACCTCACTCCTGGAGTCCGCGGCCCCCGGCCGCTACCGCTACCACGACCTCGTACGCCTCTACGCGCGTGCGTGCGCCGAACGCGACGAACAACCACCGAGCGAACGAGCGGCGGCCCTGTCACGGTTGCTGGACTTCTATCTGGCCACTGCGGCGGGGGTGTACGTCCTCGACCGTCCCGGCGACAAACTGGTGGAGCACCTCGAGCCCACGGAGTATCCGGGCCTGGTGTTCGAGGACCGCCATCAGGCCCAGGACTGGCTGTACGCGGAGGCGGTCTGCACGCTGGCCTGCGTACGGCAGTCGATGGGTCCGGAGACGTTGGCACGGGCCGTCGACCTCCTGTGGGCGGCCTGCGACCTGGCCGAATCGGGAGCCAACTCCAAGGAGTACGAGGCCATCGCCGAGGCCGCGGGCGCCGCCGCACAGACACACGCGGCACCACGCGCCGAGGCCCGGGCGCTCACGACGCTCTCCTTCGTGCACCACATCACCGGCCGGTTCGACTCGGCCGACGCGGCTGCCACCCGCGCCCTCGAACGGGCCCTCGCCACCGGTGACCCGTTGACGAGCTGCTGGTCGTCCAACATCCTCGGCGTGATCGCCCTTTACCAGAACCGTCACGCCGACGGAGAGGCGCATCTGGGCCGCGCCATCGAGAACTTCCGTGCGTGCGAGGACCGTCCGGGCGAGGCGAGCGCGCTGTGCAACCTCTCCCGCATCCACCTCGCCACCGGACGGACCGCGAGCGCGGTGGCACTCGCCCAGCAGGGCACGGACATGTACGACGACATGGGCCACGCGCTGAAGGGCGCGAACGGCCGGTACGCGCTGGGTCTGGCCCTCACCCAGAGCGGCCAGCTCGGGCAGGCTGTCGACCGTCTTCAGGAAGCCCTCGCGGTCTTCAAGGACAGCCGCCAACGGCTGTGGGAGGGCATGACCCTGTTCCGTCTCGCAGAAGCCGACCTCACCGCGCGACGGCCCGCGCAGGCCGCCGCGAACGCGGAGTTGGCGCTGACCGTTCTCCGGGGGATCGGCGGCGACTGGCGGCGCGGCAACGTACTCACCGTGCTCGGCAGGGCGCTGAGCAGCATCGGGCAGATCGGCCGCGCGCAGGTCTGCTGGCGTGAAGCCCTGGACATCTTCCAGGGGTTGGGCGCACCCGAAGCCGATGAGGTGCGGGCACTGCTGAAGCCGCTCGCCGTCGCCTGAGACCGCACGCCTGCACGTTCATCGTTCGTTTATCGCCACCCGGCACTCTCTGGTTGTCGATCCGTCGCGTCGGGGGGCAGACGGGACGACATCCGGCCAACACCTTTAAGGTGAACCGGCCCGGAAGTGCCCGTCCGGCGACCCTCGGGGGAGTTGCCGGGCGGGCCCATCCCGACTACCGCAATCGCAACGAACAGAACTGCCAGGGGAGCCAGTCATGAGTGACGACCTCAGCACCGACAACGTCCACGCCACCGGCGAGCCGACGGCCTCGACGGACAACGTCCACGCCACGGACGAGCCGCTCAAGGGCAAGAACCCGATCGCACCGGGCGAGGACACCGGCGACGCGTCCACGGACAACGTGCACGCCACGGACGAGCCTGCCTGACCAAGGCCACACCACACGGGGATCGGCCGCGGCGGCGCGGAGGGGGAGCCGCCGCGGCCGCCGTGTGTCCGGGCGCTTGATGCGCAGTTCAGGCCAACAATTGGCGCATATGTTCGAATAACTCGAACGGGTGCCTCCTGGACCACTAGCGTCCCTTGTGTCCAGAAGTCCCCTCTCCTCGGGAGTTGGAATGACTCGCACCAAGAAGGCCTTCGTCACCGTGGCCATCGCGGCGGCCGCGGCGATCGGAGCCTCGGTCCCGGCGTTCGCCAACACTCACGTCACGGACACCCCGGTCACCACGGACAACACGCACGTCACGGACACCCCCGTGACCACGGACAACACCCACGTCACCGTTACCCCGTGACCACGGACGCCGCCGTCACGACCTGAGCTGCGGCCATGACCTCGGGGGGCGGCCGGGGCCGAGTGGATCATCTCGGCCCCGGCCGGGCGAGTTCGTTGGCCCGGCGCCGCGGCCCGCACTGCGCGGCGCCGTAGCTAGAACGTCCCGGACCGCAACTCCCCCTTCACCACCTTCCCGCTCGCGTTCCGTGGCAGTTCGCTGACGAAATCGACCGTGCGGGGCACCTTGTAGTTGGCCATCTCGCGGCGGGACCAGGCGATGAGGTCATCGGCTGTGAGGTCGGAGTGCGGGCGGCGGACGACGTAAGCCTTGCCGACCTCGCCCAGCCGGCTGTCGGGTATGCCGATGACCGCCACGTCGGCGATGTCGGGGTGCAGGCCGAGGAGTTGCTCGATCTCCGCGGGGTAGGCGTTGAAGCCGCCGACGATGAACATGTCCTTGATGCGGTCGGTGATGCGGAGGTTGCCCTCGGGATCGAGGACGCCCACGTCGCCGGTGCGCAGCCAGCCGTCCGCGGACAGGACCGCCGCCGTGGCCTCGGGGTCCTCGAAGTAGCCGCTCATGACGTTGAAGCCGCGGACCAGGACCTCGCCGGGTGAGCCGGGGGCCGCGGGGGCTCCCGAGGCGTCCACCACCCGCACCTCGGTGTCCGGGATCGCCCGGCCCGAGGTCGAGGCGATCACCGCCGGAGCGTCGCCCCTGCGGCACATCGTGACGATTCCGCTCGCCTCGGAGAGGCCGTACGCCGTCAGGACCGTGTCCACGCCGAGTTCCGTGCGCAGGCGTTCCACCAGGCGCAGCGGCACCACCGCGGCACCCGTGACCACCAGGCGCAGCGCCGAGAGGTCGTACGTGTCCCGGGACGGGTGGTCCAGCAGCGACTGGTGGAGGGTGGGCGGGCCGGGGAGGACGGAGATGCGTTCCGCGGCCACGTTCGCGAGCACCGTGTCCACGTCGAACACCGGCTGCGGGATCATCGTCGCCCCGCGCATCAGACAGGCGATGATGCCGGCCTTGTAGCCGAAGGTGTGGAAGAAGGGGTTCACGATCAGGTAGCGGTCGCCCTCGCGCAGGCCGGCGAGGTCGCTCCAGATCTCGTAGCCGCGGAGCGTCTGCGCGTGGGTGATCAGGGCGCCTTTCGGGCGGCCCGTGGTGCCCGAGGTGAAGATGATGTCCGAGGGGGAGGCGCCGGACACGGCCGCGCCGCGACGGCGTACGTCGTCCGCGCCCACACCCTCCCCGTCCGCCAGGAAGTCCTTCCAGGTGCGGAAGTCGGCGGGGGCGTCGTCCGCCAGGACGACCACCTGTTCCAGGTGCGGGAGGCCGGGAAGCGGGCCCTCGCCCGGCCGCTCGCCCGTTCCGTCGCCCGGCCCCCCGCCCGTTCCCTCGCCCGCGGCCCGGCGCAGCGACGCCACGTACGAGGTGCCGAGGAACGTCCCCGTCACGAACAGCAGCTTCGCCCGGCTCCGGGACAGGACGTACGCCGCCTCGGCGCCCTTGAAGCGGGTGTTGAGGGGGACGAGGACCGCGCCCGCGGACACCGCGCCGAGGGCGGAGACGATCCAGTCGAGGGTGTTCGGGGCCCAGATGGCGACGCGGTCGCCGAGACGTACGCCGCTCGCCATGCAGGCCGCCGCGGCACGCTCGACGCGGGCGCCCAACTCCTCGTAGGAGATACGCGTCCGGCCCTCGACGACCGCCTCCCGGTCCGCGAAACGGGCCGCCGCCGACCGCACCAGTCCCGGGACGCCGCCCCACTCCAGGTCACCGCGCATCGAGCACCTCCCGCTGAAGCACCACTAGCTGACTGACCGTCAGATTAGCTGTAGCCTGACGGCCTGTCAGCAGCCGGGACCGTCTGCGGAGGTGCACCCATGCCAGGGATCAAGGACGCCACGGCCGTCGTCGGAATCGGACAGACTCCCTTCGCCAAACAACTCCCCGAGTCCGAGAAGGCCTTGGCCTGCCGCGCGATCCTCGCCGCCCTCGACGACGCCGGAATCGCGCCCGCCGAGGTCGACGGGCTCGCCTCCTACACCATGGAGGAGACCGACGAGGTCGAGGTCGCGAAGGCCGTCGGGCTCGGCGACCTGACCTTCTTCAGCAAGGTCGGGTACGGAGGCGGCGGTTCCTGCGCCACGGTCGCCCATCTCGCCGCCGCCATCGCCGCGGGCCAGGCGACGGTGGGCGTGGCCTGGCGCTCGCGCAAGCGGGGCAGCGGGCCGCGGCCCTGGAAGAACACGGCCGTCCAGCTCCCCACCCCGGCCCAGTGGACCCGGCCCTTCGGACTGCTGCGGCCCGCCGACGAGATCGGGATGCTCGCGCGCCGCTACATGCACGAGTACGGGGCGACGCGCGACCACCTGTTCAACGTGGCACTGGCCTGCCGCAACCGCGCCAACCAGAACCCGGCCGCGATGATGTACGAGCGCCCGCTGACCCGCGAGATGTACATGACCTCCCGCTGGATCAGCGAACCCCTCTGCCTCTTCGACAACTGTCTGGAGACGGACGGCGCCCTGGCCTGCGTGATCGTGTCCGCCGAGCGCGCCCGCGACTGCCGTCAGCGGCCCGTGTACGTGCACTCCGCCGCCCAGGGCCTGCCCGCCCAGCACCACGGCATGGTCAACTACTGGAACGACGACCCCCTCACCGGACCCGCCTGGACCGCCGCCCGACACCTGTGGAAACACGCCGACTTCACGCCCGAGGACATCGATGTGGCCCAGATCTACGACGCGTTCACGCCTCTCATCCCTCTCTCCCTGGAGGGATACGGCTTCTGCGGACGCGGCGAGGGCGCGGCCTTCACGGAGGGCGGCGCACTGGAGATCGGCGGACGGCTGCCCGTCAACACCGGGGGCGGCGGTCTCAGCGAGGCTTATGTGCACGGCTTCAACCTCATCAACGAGGGCGTGAAGCAGTTGCGCGGCACCAGTACGGCGCAGGTGCCGGGGGCGGCGACCTGCCTGGTCACAGCGGGGGAAGGGGTCCCCACCTCCGCACTCCTGCTGAGGAGCTGAGGAGCCGAGATGAACGAGATGGCCGAGCTGAACGAGATGGCCGGGCCGAGCAGGACGGACGAGCCCCTTCTGCCTCCCGTCCTCGACGACGACGGCGCGCCCTTCTGGCAGTACGCCGCCCGGGGCGAACTCCGCGTCCAGTCCTGCGCCGACTGCGACGAACTCCGCTTCCCGCCCCGCCCCTGCTGCCCGCACTGCCACTCCTTCGCGAACGAGTGGCGAAGGATGAGCGGGCGGGGCCGGATCTGGTCGTACGTCGTCCCGCATCCGCCGCTCCTTCCCGCCTACGCGGCGCAGGCCCCGTACAACGCGATCGTGGTGGAACTCGCCGACGCGCCACGGATACGGCTGGTCGGAAATCTGGTGAGCGGGCCGGGCGAACCCCTCAACTCCGTTCCACCGGAACGGATTCGGATCGGGGCACGGGTGCAGGCGGTGTTCACCGAGGTGAACGGCGTGACCGTGCCGCGCTGGATACTGGAGCGGGCGTGAGCGGGGGCGGGGACGAGGCCGGGGCCGGGGCGGGGGCCGGGGCGGGGACGGGTACGGGGACGGGTACGGGGACGGGTACGGGGACGAACGCGAAAGGCACGGGTGGGACGGGCGGCGGAGGGCTCGGGGTCGCCGTCGACAAGGACACCGGTGTCGCCGTCCTCACCCTCGACCGGCCGGAGCGGCTGAACGCCATCGACCTCGACACGGCCGCCGAACTGGTCGCCGCCTGGCGCGAGTTCCGGTTCGACGACACCGTACGGGCGCTCGTCGTCACCGGCGCCGGCTCGCGGGCCTTCTGCACCGGGATCGACCGGGGCGTCGACGTGCCGCAGCCCAACTCCCCGTACATGGTGGACGATCCGCTCGCCACGATCGGCCCGAAGGCCAACGACCTGTGGAAGCCGGTGATCGCCGCCGTGAACGGGATGGCGTGCGGCGGCGCCTTCTACCTGCTGGGCGAGTCGGAGTTCGTCGTGGCCGACCAGAAGGCGACCTTCTTCGACCCGCACACGACCTACGGGATGGTCAGCGCGTACGAGTCCGTCTACCTCGCGCAGCGGATGCCGTTCGGGGAGGTGGCGCGGATGGCGCTGATGGGGACCGCCGAACGGATCTCCGCGCGGCGCGCCTACGAGGTCGGCCTGGTCTCCGAACTCACGCCCCCGGGGGGCGCGTTGGCGGCAGCCGTGGCCTGTGCGACCGTCATCGCGTCCTACCCGGTGGAAGCCGTCCAGGGCACCGTACGGGCGCTCTGGCAGGCGCAGGAGGCGACCCGGGCGGCGGCCCTCGCGCACGCCCCGCATCTCGTCTCCCTCGGGAACCTGCCGGGCGAACGCCAGGCGGGGCTCTTCGCGGCCCGCCTGCCAGGGTTCCGGCTGCGCTAGGACCTGTCCCTAGGGGGGTCGTCCGAACGCCGGCTCCGCGGACCGGGCAGCCCTCGAACTGAGCAGCCCTCCGACCGGGCAGCCCTCCGAACGGGCGACCGTCGCTCCGTGTGGCGGAGTCGTCACGCCGGGCGTAGCGTCAGCAGCCGGAGCGGCGTCCCGCACACCGCCCGCGCGAACGACGGCCGCCGTCCGGAGACCCTTCCGTGCCCGGTACGGCGGCCGTCACAGAGGTCCCCGGAGGAAGCCCCCTCACGTCGTGCGGGCCGTCCCTGTCCCCTTCTCCGCGTCCAGCGCGTACACACAGCGGTCCTTGCTGCACGCGTACACGACGCCGTCCTTGACCACGGGTGCCCCGGTGATCTCGCCGCCGGTGGCCAGCTTCCAGCGCAGGCGCCCGTCATCGGCCTTCAGCGTGTACAGGAGGTGGTCCGTGGAGCCGAAATGGATGCGGCCCTCGGCCACCGCCGGGGCGCCGACCAGATCGCCCCCGGCCTGGAAGCGCCACTTCGGGGTGCCGGTGACGGCGTCCAGCGTGTACAGGCCCTTGCCGCTGCCCACGTGGACATGTCCGGCGGCGACGAGGACCGGCTCGGTGGAGGCGCGGGACTCGGTGGCGATACGCCAGCGGTCGCGGCCGTCGGTCGCGTCGAGGGCGTACACCGTGCCGAGGTAGTCGGCCAGGTAGACACCGCCGCCCGTGACCGCCGGGCCCGGAGCGAAGGTGGGCGGGCAGAGGAAGACGGCCGGGGCCTCGAAGTGCCAGCGGACGTGCCCGCTCGCCACATCGACGGCGAGGACCCGGGTGCCGGCGGAGATGTAGACGTAGCCGTCGGGCGCGTGGGTGAGGCGGACCGGTACACCGCCACAGGAGGCCGCGTCACCGATCGGGTACGACCATCGCTCCTCGCCCGTACGGGCCTCCAGCGCCCGCAGCCGTGCGTCCTTCCAGACGTAGACCGTGCCGTCGTGGAGCGCCGGACCGGCCTCCGGGGACTCGAAGTCGGTCTGGCAGCCGGTGATCTCCCAGAGCTTCTGGCCGTTCGAGGCCTCCCAGGCCTGGATGCCGCCCCCGCGTGTTCCGGTGACGACCGTCCCTCGGTCGGCCTGCAGTGAATAGACCCAGGCGTCCGTGGACAGGCGCCAGAGGTCCCCGCCCTCCCTGGCTTCGAGCGCGAACAGCGTCGGCCCGTCGGACGCGTGGATACGGCCGTCCGCCACCGCCATCGACCACGCCACGTCACGTGTCTTGAAACGGCGGCGGCCGGTCGCCACATCGAGGGCGTGGACTTCGAAGGAGGTGACGTAGACGAGGTCGCCGGCGACCGAGGGGGTGCCCCAGACGTCGTTCGACATACGGAAGCGCCAGGGGCGCCAGCCGCCGGCCGCGTCGGGCGCGGGAGGCGCGACCGTGGGCGCGGGCGCCGCGTCGGCGCCGTTCACGCCGATGCGCGGCCGGGACCAGGACGCCGCGAGCCCGGCTTCCGGGGGCGGCGCCTTCACGGCGGCCGCGCGGGCGTCCGCGACGCGCGGTCCGGGACCGATGGGCACCTTGCCGCCCGCGAGCCGCACGGGGCCGGGGTCGGGCGCCCCCACGGGCACCGGAGCGTGCGAAGGAGGCGGAGGAACCGCGCGCCCCCCGCCACTGCGTCCGCTTCCGCCGGCCGGCGCCTTCACCGGCGGACGGCCCCCGCGGCGCGTCTCGATCAGGCCCACCGCCCGCTCGGGCAGCCACGCCGACGCCGTACCGCTGTCGTCGGAGCCGGAGCCGAAGAGATGGGGAGCGAGCTGGGCCTGGAGGTCGGCGGGGTTGGGGCGGGCCGTGGCGTCCATCTGCATGCAGGACTCGATGAGCGGGCGCAGCTCATCGGGCAGGCCTTCGAGGTCCGGGCCCTCGCGGAGCAGCATGAAGACCGTCTCGACGGGGTTGGCGCCGTGGAAGGGGGCGTGTCCGGTGGCCGCGAAGACGAGCATCGAGCCGAGCGAGAAGACGTCGCTCGCGCCGGTCACACTGCGCGAGTCCTTCGCCTGCTCGGGCGACATGTAGGCGGGTGTGCCGACGGCGACATTGGTCATGGTCAGACGGGTGTTCGAGACGCCGGACGCGATGCCGAAGTCGATCACCCGCGGCCCGTCCTCGACCACCAGGACGTTGGAGGGCTTCAGGTCACGGTGGACGAGTCCCGCGCCGTGGATCGACTGCAGCGCCTCCGCGACGCCCGCCGCGAGCCAGCGCACCGCCTGGGCCGGGAGCGGCCCGCACTCATTCACTATTTCCTCGAGCGAGGGCGCGGGTACGTAGGCGGTGGCCAGCCACGGCACCGCGGCACGGGCGTCGGCGTCGACCACGGCCGCCGTGTAGAAGCCCGACACGGCGCGGGCCGCCTCGACCTCGCGCGAGAAACGGACCCGGAAAAGCTGGTCCTCGGCGAGCTCCGTCCTGACCGTCTTGATCGCCACACGTCGGCCGGAAGCCGAGCGCGCGAGATAGACCAGCCCCATGCCGCCGGCACCCAGCCGTCCCAGCACCTCGAACGGCCCGATCCGGCGCGGATCGTGCTGCGTCAGCTGATCCACCACTTGCCTGCCACCTCCCCGTACGGGTCACGTCATCCACGTATGAACGCGGCCCAGTGCAGCGTCTCACCACCGCACCGCCATGGCGGCACGCACCCCGATTCTTCCTGGCCGGGCCACAGGTTGCGAACCCGGGGGCGGATCGGGGTGTCTCGTGACAAAACAACCGCCCCCGCAGGAGTACGGCCGCCAGGGCGCGACGGTTCAAGGACGAAATGCGCCCCTCACCCCAGAAGTACCCCGTCCTTCACCCCGGAAGTGCTGTCCCTCACTGTCGAAGACTGCCGAAGTGCCGCGCCCCGCACCGCAGAAGCGTTCCGCCCGTGCCGCCGAATCAACTCCAACGTTGAAGCATCGTCACCACCGAAGCATCGTCGCCGCTGGTCGAAGCAACTTCAACGTTGAAGTACCGCGAACGACGCACCCTGATTGTCCGTGACGACGGCCACCCGCCCGTACGACGTGTCGAAGGGTGTCACCTGGACACGGCCGCCGAGCCGGTTCACCGTCCCGAGTGTCTCGTCGCAGTCCTCGACCCCGAAGTGGACGAGGAAGTGGGGCGGCATCTCGGCCGGAAAGACGCCCGAGACGGGGACCCGGCCGAAGTCGGGGGTCGCGTCGGGCCCGAACAGCGCGTCGTGGAACAGGGCGCCGTAGAAGCGGTCGACGGTCGCGGTGTCGCGCGCGTACAGCTCGGCCCAGCAGAACGTGCGCCGCTCGTGGCGCCTGGCGAAACCGGCGTGGGTGCCGGGCTGCCACAGGCCGAAGACGGCGCCCTCCGGATCGGTGGCGAGGGCGGCCGTCCCCAGCTCGCCCGCTGCGCCGGCCTCCGTGGGCGCGGTGATGATCTGGCCGCCTTCCGCCGTGATCCGCCGGGTGAGCGCGGCGGCGTCCGGCGTCGCGAAGTACACCGTCCACACGGTGGGCATCCGGCCGTCCCGCTTGGGCGTGAGCGCGGCGACCGGTTCGCCGTCCAGCTCCGCCCAGCCCGACGGGCCGGACTCCTCGGGGAAGGTCCAGCCGAAGAGGTCACCGTAGAAGCGCTTGCCCGCCTCGACGTCGGGGAGCTGTGCGTCCACCCAGCAGGGCACACCCTCGGAGAACGCGGCGACAACGGCTGATTCGGCCATGCGGCCAAGCTAACGGCCCTTTCCGCATCCCGCAGAGCAGACGCACCTGCTCCGGTGATGCCCCGCCCCTGCTCAGAGGCCCCGCACGGGAACGCGGGCGCCCTTCGGGGGTAGGGAAACCCACGAACCCCCGGGAACGTCGAAGAACTCCCCGGGGAACACCGAAGAACCTTTCTCGGCGACCCGGTGAGCCCCGGTTGAATCCCTCGCTGAACCCTCGCTGAACCCCCGTTCAACCCCCGCGATGTACGGCCGCACCCCATTTGCAGTCGGCCGAATCGCGCTCCGATCACCCCTCGGTAAGCTGACGGCATGACAGGACAAGTGCGTACCGTCGACGGCCGCGTGGCCGGACGGCGTGGGCAGGCGACCCGGCAGAAGCTGCTCGACTGCCTCAGCGAGATGCTCAGCTCCTCGCCCTACCGGGATGTCAAAGTCATTGACGTCGCCCGGAAGGCAGGCACTTCACCGGCGACCTTCTACCAGTACTTCCCGGACGTCGAAGGCGCCGTCCTGGAGATCGCCGAGCAAATGGCCGCCGAGGGCGCGGGGTTGACCCAGTTGCTCGAAGGACGTTCCTGGGTCGGCAAGGCCGGCTGGCAGACCGCGCAGGAACTCGTCGACGGCTTCCTGGAGTTCTGGCGGAGGAACGACGCGATCCTCAGGGTCGTCGACCTCGGTGCCGCCGAGGGCGACAAGCGGTTCTACAAGATCCGCATGAAGATCCTGAACTCCGTCAACAACTCCCTTACGGACTCGGTCACCGACCTCCAGGCCAAGGGCAAGGTCGACAAGGACGTGAACCCCGCCGCGATGGCCGGTTCCCTCGTCGCCATGCTCGCGGCGGTCGCCTCGCACCAGAAGGGCTTCCAGACGTGGGGCGTCAAACAGGCTGAACTCAAGCCGAATCTTGCGCTGTTGGTGTATCTGGGCGTGACCGGGAAGAAGCCGACGAAGTAGCTTCCCGCTCCTGATCGCCCCAGTTCCTGTCAGGTGGGCGGCAGTTCGTCCGGAGGAACATTCCGGTGGGCTGCCGCCCGCTGCGCTGTCCGGGCAAGAACCTGGAACCAACGGTCCGTTCAGCCGGAGCGCACCTCGCTTTCCGGGGCACCCGCGGGCGCCGTCCGCCGCATGATCCTGAACAGCCGTATCTCCCGGTCCACCCGGGCCTGATAGGTGGCGTACGGCGGCCAGAACGCCAGCGCCTTCTTCCAGACCGCGGCCCGTTCCTCACCCGTGAGGAGTCGGGCGGTCACAGGGATGTCCTCGCCCTTCCAGTTGATGACGGCGTCGGGATGGGCGAGCAGGTTCGCGGTCCAGGCGGGGTGGCCCGTCCGGCCGAAGTTGGACCCGATGAGAATCCAGCCGGCACCCGACACCGCACCCGATGCCTCGGCCCGCGTCTCGGCCGACACGGCACCCGCCGCGTCGCCCTCCGGCATGCAGGCCAGCGGCGTGCGGCGCTCCAGGCCGCTCCTGGCGCCGCGCGCGGTGAGGACGACCCCCGGCAGCATCTGCGCGCTGAGCAGCACCTTGCCGCGCGTCAGCCGGTGCACGGCACGGTCGAGGGCCGGGATGAGATGGGGGGCCACCCTGGCGAAGGTCCGGGTCGAGGACACCCTCTGCACCAGCCGCACTCCGGGAATCCCCCTCGCCCCGGTCCCCGTACCCGCCCTCCCCTCCGTACCGGATCCCAAACCGGTCCCCGTACGCGAACGCCTGGCCGCCGCCATCAGACCGCCACCTCCCCGCCGTCGAAGAGACGTGCGGCGTCGGCGGCGTGGGCGCGCAACCGGTGCACGGGGCCGAAGAGCAGTTCGTCGCCGGACGCGCGCTTGAAATAGAGATGGGCGTCGTGCTCCCAGGTGAAGCCGATGCCGCCGTGCAGCTGGATGCCCTCGGAGGCGGCGGTGCGCAGTGACTCCAGCGCCTGGGCGAGCGCGAGACCTCCCACGCGCTCGCCGCCCGCCCCGGAGGCCCACGCCGCGTAGTAGGCCGCCGAGCGCGCCGACCGCACCCCCACGTACACATCCGCGAGCCGGTGCTTGACCGCCTGGAAGGAGCCGATCGCCCGCCCGAACTGCTCACGCCGGCGCACGTATTCGACGGTGCGTTCCAGCGCGCGGTCGGCGGCGCCCACGGCCTCGACGGCGAGGACGGCGGCGGCGGTGTCCCCGACGGCGGCCAGCGCGGCGGGCACGTCGGCCTGCTCGTCGCCCAGCAACTCGGCTTCCACGTCCCGCAGTTCGATCCGGGCCTGCGGCCGCGTCCCGTCCAAGGACGTCTGCCGTGCGCGTACGAGCCCGTCGGCACCGGTCCTCACCAGGAACAGCAGCGTCCGCGAGCGCGCGAACCCGCCGGTGTGCGCGGCCACCACCAGCAGCCCGGCACTGTGCCCGTCGAGCACCTGCGCCGCCTGCCCGTAGAGCCGCCACACGCCCTCGGCCCGGCGCGCCTGGACGCCTCCGGCCCGCCCGCCACCGGCCCAGTCGCCATGGTTGTCGCCGACCAGCCCGAGGGCGGTGGCCAGGCCCGCGCCCGGTACCGCGAGGGCGGCGGTCAGCCCGCCCGAGGCCAGCGGCGGCAACAGGGCGGCACGCTGGGCCTCGGTGCCGAGGGCCAGGATCAGCGGGGCGGCGAGAACGGCGGTGCCCAGCAGCGGCGAGGGAGCGAGAGCGCGGCCCGACTCCTCACAGGCGAGGGCGAGTTCGGTCACCGAGCAGCCGACACCGCCGTACGCCTCGGGGAGGGCGAGTCCGGGCAGCCCGAGCTGCTGCGCGAGAGCTTCCCAGAGCGCCGGGTCGTAGCCGGCGGGGGTCTGTTCGGCGGCCCTCAGCTCCTCCGGACCACACCGTTTCAGCAGCACCTCCCGCAGCGTGCGGCGGATCTCCTCCTGCTCCGCGGTGAGATGGGCATCCATGGGCGGGCTCCTCCCTCGTCGGGCAGCGGGACAGCGGGGCAGCGGACATCCCGGATCTGACGGGCCGTCATGTTAGGGCGGAGGGTTCCAGATGCACAGGGGTGCGACCACCTCCCGGCGGAGCAGTTATCCGATGCAGTCATCTGATGTACCGTCAGATTCATGACGCATGCCACCCCGGGCCACAGCCGTCGCAAGGTCGCCGTCGTCGGCATATCCCTGTCCGACTGCGGCCGCGTGGACGAGGCGACCCCGTACGCGCTGCACGCCCAGGCCGCGCGCCGCGCGCTGGCCGACTCCGGCCTGGACCGCTCGGTGATCGACGGTTTCGCGTCGGCGGGCCTCGGCACCCTCGCACCCGTCGAAGTGGCCGAATACCTGGGGCTGCAACCCACGTGGGTCGACTCGACCTCCGTCGGCGGGTCCACCTGGGAGGTCATGGCGGCCCACGCGGCCGACGCGATCGCGGCGGGCCACGCCGACGCCGTCCTGCTCGTCTACGGCTCCACCGCCCGCGCCGACATCAGAGCGGGCCGCCGCACCGGCAACCTCTCCTTCGGCGCCCGGGGCCCGCTCCAGTTCGAGGTCCCGTACGGCCACACACTCATCGCCAAGTACGCGATGGCCGCGCGCCGCCACATGCACACCTACGGCACCACCCTCGAACAGCTCGCCTCGGTCGCCGTCCAGGCCCGCGCGAACGCCGCCCACAACCCGGAGGCGATGTTCCGCGCCCCGGTCACCGTCGACGACGTCCTGTCGGGGCCGATGATCGCGGACCCCTTCACCAAGCTGCACTGCTGCATCCGCTCCGACGGCGGCGCGGCGGTGCTGCTGGCGGCCGAGGAGTACGTACGCGACTGCCGTACGGCCCCGGTGTGGGTGCTCGGGACCGGTGAACACGTCTCCCACACCACCATGTCCGAGTGGGCGGACTTCACCGTCTCCCCGGCGGCGGTGAGTGGCCGGCTCGCCTTCGAACGCGCCGGAGTCCGCCCGGACGAGATCGACTTCGCCGAGATCTACGACGCCTTCACCTACATGACCCTCGTGACGCTGGAGGACCTCGGCTTCTGCGCCAAGGGTGAGGGCGGGGCCTTCGTGGACGCGGCGAAGGGACGGCTGCTGGTGGACGGGGAACTGCCGGTGAACACCGACGGAGGCGGACTGTCGGCCCAACACCCCGGAATGCGCGGCCTGTTCCTGCTGGTGGAGGCCGTACGGCAGCTACGGGGCGAGCTGCCGGAGCAACGGCAGGTGCGCCGCCCCGACGGCACGCTGCCCGAGCTGGCGGTGGTGTCCGGGACGGGTGGCTGGTTCTGCTCGTCGGGGACGGTGGTGCTGGGGCGGGGGTGAGGGGTCCGGGTGAGGGTGTGGGGGCGGCCACCGTCGACACGGCGGCGGCGGTGTCGACCCGTCCCGAGTGATACTCGGGGCCATGGAACCGGATCTTCATGAGCTGCTGAGATCGCTGCGGGTGTGGGACACGGAGCTGCCCGGCTTCGACCCGGAGGAGGCCCCGGCGGACCCGCTGGCCCTGTTCACACGATGGTTCGCGGAAGCGGTGGCGGCCGGACAGACCGAGCCGCACACGGTGTCGCTGGCGACGGCCGACGAGGACGGACTGCCCGACGTCCGGACGGTGATGCTGCACGGCGCGGATGCCCGGGGCTGGGCGTTCGCCTCGCACGTGACGAGCCGCAAGGGACGACAGCTGACCGCACGCCCGTACGCGGCCCTCGGCTTCTACTGGCCCGCGCAGGGACGTCAGATCCGGCTCCGCGGCCCCGTCACCGTCGCACCGCCCGAGGAGAGCCAGGCGGACCTGCACGCCCGGTCCACGGGGGCGCTGGCCGCCGCTCTGGTGGGCCACCAGAGCGAGGTCCTGCCCTCGCGGGCGGAACTGGACCGGGCGTCGGACGCGGCCTGGGAACGGGCCGAGAACGCCCCGCACTCCCCCGCCCCCACCTGGACCCTCTACCGCCTCCGCCCGGACGAGGTGGAGTTCTTCCAGGGCGACGCCCGCCGACGCCACGCACGGCTCGTCTACCGCCGCACGGACTCCGGTTGGGCCACAGAGCTGCTGTGGCCGTGACGACGACGGTGACCAGGAGCACGACGTCCTACCCGTCGCCCCGGGCGCCGTTCCGCGCGCGGTCCTGCTCGTCGCCCCGCGCGCGGTCGTACGTGAAGTCGTACGTCGCGAAATCCGAGACGGGGCGGTAGCCGATGCGCTGGTAGAGGCCGTTGCTGGTCGGATTGGCGAGGTCGGTGAAGAGCAGCACCTCCTGGACACCGGCGGCGAGCGCGGCGCGGCTCACCTCGGCGGTGACGGCACCGGCGTAACCACGGCCGCGCAGGTGGGCCGGGGTGTAGACGGGGGCGACGCGCACCTGTCCGGCGACCGGAGCCGAACCGCCCGCCATGGCGACGGGGGTGCCGTCGGGGGCCTCCCAGAGGGTGATGCCGCCGTAGGAGATCCGGTCGTCGGCCCAGGCTCCGGGCTCGCCGTACCCGCCTTCGCCGATGGCCTCGGCGAACTCCGTGTACCAGCGGGCGAGCAGGTCACGGTCGGCGTCGCTCGCGACCTTGGCCCGGCCGGGCGGCGCGGGTTCGGGCACGGTGAGGTCGCCGAGCCGGTACAGCCGCTCGCTCCGCTGCAGCGCGGCCCTCGCTCCGGTCCGCCGCCGCCAGGCCCCGGTGAAAGCCGCGGCCGTGTCCGTGTCGGCGGAGACACCGGGCACCTCGATCTCCGCGTCCGCGAGCAGCGCGGCGAGGGTGTCCGCGCCCCGCTCGTCCAGCGGCGTGAGGTTCAGCCGGTACGGGGGCGTACGGAAGAAGGTCGCCCGGACCGCCCCGTCCCGCTCCAGGGACCCGAAGACCGGCGCGTCCTGTCCGAACTGACGCGTCCCCCGCCTCCGCAGCGCGTCCGTCACGGTCAGGGCGACGGTGTGCTGCGCGGGCCGCGAGCGGAGAAAGTCCCCGGCCCGGCCGAGAAACGCGTCGAGGTCACGGGTGAGCCGCCAGTCGTATGCCACGGAGGAGGTCATGTCCGATGATCCCGTGGAGCCACCGCGCCGCGCCTCCGATTTTCGGCGGGCGTCCGCGCCGCGCCTCCGATTTTCGGCGGGCGTCCGCGTCGCCCCGGGCCCCGGGGGCGACGTACACCTGCGTGCTCACCGCGGCGACACATGCTCCCGGGCGTTACGGCGCCGGCGCTGGTTCCGGGTCCGTCACCAGCCGTCCGTGCAGATGTACGTCGCGGAACGCGTCGTGGCGGCCCGCCTCGAACATCGCGCCGCGCAGGGTCCCCTCGTACCGGAATCCGCAGCGCTCGGCGACGCGGCAGGACAGGTCGTGGCCCACGGCGTGGCCGAGGTCGAGGCGGTGCAGGGCGAGGTCGACGAAGGCGTAGCGGGCCGCGAGGGTGAGGGCGCGGGTGGCGACCTGGCGGCCGCGGGACTCCGGCAGGACCCAGTAGCCGACGCGGGCGCAGCTCATGACGTGGTCGATCTCGTTGATGCCGATGTGGCCCAGCGTCTCGCCGGTCTCGGCGTCGGTGACGCAGAAGGAGACCCCGGTGCCGTTCGTCGCGGCGGCGACGCGCGACCGGAGCGCCTCACGGGCGGCGTCGATGTCCCGGACGAATCTGAGCGGGGTGTTCCAGCGCTGGAACTCGGGATCGGCCAGCCCGTGCAGATACGCCGAGACATCGGCGTCGGACTCCGGGTCCCAGGGGCGCAGCCGCAGACCTAGGCCTGTCAGCTCGGGGAAGGGATGGACGGCGAACTGCTCATGGACGTCGGACATCCAGTCATTGAAACCCCTTCATGCCCACGGGTCACTCCCTGGGCGGGCCGGGGCTCCCGGAAGAAGCCCGGGGCGGTCCGGCTTCCGCGCCGGGCGAAGTCGGCTTCCGTGCAGGTCGGCCGCCGCACCGGTCAGGGTCGGTCCCCGGCGCGTGACGCGGGTCGGAACACCGGGATTCCCGCCCGGAACGCCACCTCCAGGTTCATCCCGACCCGCAGCGCGGCCTCCTCGCACTCGACCACCTCGGTCATCATCCGGGGTCCCTCCGCCAGGTCGACGACGGCGGCGACGTACGGCACGCGCTCGCCGAACGGCGGCAGATCGTTGCGGTGGACGACGGACCAGGTGTAGAGCGTGGCGCGGCCGCTCGCGGGCCGCCAGCTCACGTCCTCGCTCCAGCACCGCGGGCAGAACTCCCGGGGGTAGTGGTGAGCGCGGTCGCAGGCGGCGCAGTGCCGGATCAGCAGCCGACCCTCGGCCGCCGCGTCCCAGTACGGGCGGGTGAAGGCATCCACCTCCGGGACGTCGAGTCCCCGCGCCGGCCCCGTCGCATCGCCACCTCGCGCGGGCCCGCTCACGAGAAGAGCCCCAGCGCGCTGTCCAGTGACCACGTCTGCCAGGACATCCCGAACAGCCCGACGGCCGAGACCAGCGCCATCATCGCGTTCTGCCCCTGCTCCGCCCAGTCGTGGATCATGAGCGTGAAGTAGAGGACGTTGAGCAGCAGTCCTCCGACCAGGGCGACGGGTGTCAGCAGTCCGGCCACCAGCCCGAGGCCGAGGGCCAGCTCCGCGTACACGACGACGTACGCCATCGTCCGCGGGCGCGGTGCGACGACGGCGTCGAAACCGGACCGCACGGCGTTCCACCGGTGCTTGGCCGCGACATCCGCCGCCCACGCGATCCCGGTCCCCCGCTCGAACCAGCCCTTCCTGTCCTTGTGCCGCCAGCTCTCCAGCCACCAGAGCCCGAGCCCGATACGGAGCACGGCCAGCCATTCCGCCCCGCCGAGCCAGATCGTTTCCATGGCCGAACCTCCCGCAGCGCACCGGATCTGACGGAACGTCAGTTTCGATGCACCGGGGCGCCCGCGCAAGAGGCCGGTACCTCTCGGCAAGGAGTACGTCACCGACGCGGGGGCGACCCCCCACCCGATTCACCCCCTCCACAGGCGTGCGCGCGGAGCCGATCCCGCGCTCCCACAAAGGGCGTATTCCCCGGCGCTCACCTGCGGCGACAACGCGCTTTTCGCACGCCCTCACCACACTGAAGTGATCTACGCCACCAGTCCCACGCACTCCTCCCACAGACGTGACCAGTTCGCAACCGATTCCGGTCTTGACCGAGACCTATCAACCAAAGTCGTGATTACGCTCGCGCTATGGCCGACTCGACTGCTTCCACGACCCCTCGCACGGTGCCGTCCCACGAGGACCGCCCCGTGTACGTGATCGGAGGCGGCCCCGGAGGGCTCGCGGCTGCCCACGCACTGCGCACCCGGGGCGTACGGGCTGTCGTGCTCGAGAAGTCGGACCAGGTCGGCGCGTCCTGGCGGAACCACTACGACCGGCTGCATCTGCACACCACCCGGCGGCTGTCCGCGCTGCCGGGGCTGCCGATGCCGCGCTCGTTCGGGCGATGGGTGTCGCGCGACAACGTGGTGCGCTATCTGGAGAAGTACGCCGAGCACCACGAGCTGGAGATCGTCACGGGCGTCGAGGTCTCGCGCATCGAGCCCGCCCCGGGCGGCGACGGCTGGCTGCTGCACGCCACCGGCGGCCGCGAGCTGACCGGCAGCGCGGTGGTCGTCGCGACCGGCTACAACCACACCCCGCGCGTCCCCGACTGGCCGGGCCGCGACACCTACACCGGTGAGCTGCTGCACGCCGGCGAGTACCGCAACCCGGCCCCCCACGCGGGCCGTGACGTCCTCGTCGTCGGCGTCGGCAACACGGGCGCCGAGATCGCCGTGGACCTGGTCGAGGGCGGCGCCTCGCGCGTCCGGCTGTCCGTGCGCACCGTGCCGCACATCGTGCGCCGCTCGACGGCCGGCTGGGCCGCGCAGTTCACGGGCATTCTCGTACGGCGGCTGCCGGTGCGCCTCGTGGACGGGCTGGCCGGGCCGATGGCGCGGCTGAGCGTGCCCGACCTGGCGGCGCAGGGACTGCCCCGTCCCGGCACCGGGCTCTACTCCCGCGTCAAGGAAGGCTCCATCCCCGTCCAGGACGTCGGCCTCATCGACGCCGTCCGCAAGGGGAAGGTCGAGATCGTGGCCGCGGTCGAGGGGTTCGAGGACAGCAAGGCCGTGCTCGCCGACGGGACCCGGATCGGCCCGGACGTCGTGATCGCCGCGACGGGATACAAGCAGGCACTGGAGGACGTCGTCGGACACCTCGACGTGCTCGACGGCCGCGGACGCCCGGTCGTGCACGGCGGACACAGCCCGAAGAACGCGCCCGGCCTGTACTTCACCGGCTTCACCAACCCCATCAGCGGCATGTTCCGCGAACTCGCCCTCGACGCCGAGAAGATCGCGAAGGCGGTGGCCC
The DNA here is from genome assembly GCF_040611295.1 of Streptomyces sp. NPDC002935. Taxonomy (NCBI): domain Bacteria; kingdom Bacillati; phylum Actinomycetota; class Actinomycetes; order Kitasatosporales; family Streptomycetaceae; genus Streptomyces; species Streptomyces sp. NPDC002935. The sequence goes on along the minus strand of NZ_JBEXNW010000009.1, from coordinate 26,012 downwards.
GGCACATCTCCAAGACCCGGGCCGCATCCCCCACCGCACCCTGACACCCCCAACCACCCCGCCCGCGCCCGAGCAGGCGTCGGCAGACATCCCCGCCCGTCCCTCGACAGACGCCGGCGGGCGGATCGCCCCCTGCTGCCCGTCGCGAGCGGTGGCCGTCGTCCACCCACCCCGGTGACCGTCGCCCGCCCACCGGCGGTGACCGTCGTCCGCCCGCGGTGGCCGTCGCCCACCCGCCCGCGGGTTCCCCCGCCTCGCCGGGCGGGTACGTACCGGGTGCCCGGCTCACGCCTTCGCGCGCCCGGTGTTCCGACGCCCTCCCGCTCCCCCTTCGCAGCCTTTGCCTGCACAACGGTTCCTGACGCGGCGTCAGTTAAGTAATCTGACACTGCGTCAGTTAAAAGTTGGCTGTCACACAGGAGCGGGCGGACCGATGCTTGGATCAACCCACGGCACCCTCACCACCGACTCCCGCCGGGCCCGGGTCATCGCCTGCGGCGAGCAACCCTCACCGGTCGTGCACGGACGGCCGGCCGAGGTCGACGACCTGGACGTCAGCGGTCGCCCGCTGTACGCCGACGTACCCGATCTGGACCGCTTCTTCCGACCCGAGTCCGTGGCCGTGATCGGCGCCTCGGACACCGAGGGGCGGCCGAACACCGGGATCACCCGGCAGCTGATCGGCTGGGCCGAGCGGGTCGGCGCCCGGCTGCACCCGGTGCACCCGACGCGCCGGTCCGTCTTCGGCCTGCCGTGCCTCCCTTCCGTCGCGGACCTGCCGGAGCAGGTGGATCTGGCCGTGCTCCTCGTCGGCGACCCCCTTCCGGTCATCGAGGAACTAACCGAGGCCAAGGTGAGGTTCGCGGTCGCCTTCGCCTCCGGGTTCGCCGAGACCGGGGCCGAGGGCGCCGCCGCGCAGACCCGGCTCGCCGCCGCCGTGCGCCGCTCCGGTCTGCGGCTGCTCGGGCCCAACACCAACCTCAACGCCTTCGAGAACTTCCGCGACGACCTCGACGGCCCCGCGGTCGCCCTCATCACCCAGTCCGGCCACCAGGGCCGGCCGGTGTTCGCCATGCAGCAGCTCGGCGTCCGCCTCTCCCACTGGGCGCCCACCGGCAACGAGGCCGACCTGGAGACCGCCGACTTCATCTCCTACTTCTCCGAACGGCCCGAGGTCGGCGCCATCGCCTGCTACGTCGAGGGACTCAAGGACGGCCGCTCCTTCCTCCTCGCCGCCGACCGCGCCGCCCGGCGCGGAGTCCCCGTCGTCGCGGTCAAGGTCGGCCGCACCGAGACCGGCGCCCGCACCGCCGCATCGCACACCGGCAAACTGACCGGAGCCGACACGGTGGTGGACGCGGCGATGCGGCAGTACGGCGTGATCCGCGTCGACGGACTCGACGAACTCCAGGACACCGCGGCCCTGTTGGCACGGGCCCGCGCACCGCAGGCCGACGGGGTCGTCGTCTATTCGATCTCGGGCGGCACGGGCGCGCACTTCGCGGACCTGGCGAGCGGGGCGGGGCTGGACCTGCCGGTCCTCTCGGACGCCAAACAGGCCGAACTGCACACCTGGATACCCGACTACCTGAACGTCGCCAACCCGGTCGACAACGGCGGCCACCCGGTCGGCGACTGGCGCGGCCGGAAGATCATCGACGCGATCCTCGCCGACCCCGCCGTCGGAGTGCTGATCTGCCCGATCACGGGGCCCTTCCCGCCCATGAGCGACAAGCTGGCGCAGGACCTGGTGGACGCGGCGGAACAGACGGACAAGCTGGTGTGCGTGGTGTGGGGGTCGCCGGTCGGCACCGAGGCGGCCTACCGCGAGACCCTGCTCGGTTCCTCCCGGGTCGCCACCTTCCGTACGTTCGCCAACTGCATCACCGCCGTCCGCGCCCACCTCGACCACGCGCGGTTCACCGCCGCCTACCGCTCGCCCTTCGACGAGGCCCCGCGCACCCCCTCGCCCTCCTTCCGCAAGGCCCAGGCCCTGATGCGCCCGGGCCAGCAGCTAAGCGAACACGCGGCGAAGCAGCTGCTGCGCGCGTACGGAATCCGCGTACCGCGCGAGCAGTTGGTCACCAGCGCGGCCGCGGCGGTGCGGGCGGCGAGCCAGGTCGGCTACCCGGTCGTCATGAAGGCCTCCGGCGCGCAGATCGCCCACAAGACCGAACTCGGCCTGGTGAAGATCGGGTTGACCTCCGCCAGTCAGGTCCGCGATGCCTATCGCGAGCTGACCGACATCGCCCGGTACGAAGGCATCTCCCTCGACGGCGTCCTCGTCTGCCAGATGGTCGAACGGGGCGTCGAGATGGTGGTCGGCGTCACGCATGACGAGCTCTTCGGGCCGACCGTGACCGTCGGGCTCGGCGGGGTGCTCGTCGAGGTGCTGCGCGACGCCGCCGTACGCGTGCCGCCGTTCGGCGAGGACCAGGCGCGGGCCATGCTGTCCGAGCTGCGGGGGCGGGCGCTCCTCGACGGGGTGCGCGGGGCTCCGCCAGTGGACGTGGACGCGCTCGTCGAGGTCGTGATCCGGGTGCAGCGCATGGCGCTCGAACTCGGGGACGACGTCTCCGAGCTGGACATCAACCCGCTGATGGTGCTGCCGCGGGGGCAGGGGGCCGTGGCCCTGGACGCGCTGGTGGTGTGTCGCTGAGCCGACGCCTCCACCGGCGCGGCCCCGCGCACCGACCGGCAGGCCCGCCCCCCACCGCCGTACGAAACGGAGCACCTCCATGACCGACTCCCCCCGTGCGCCCCACGAAGCTCCCGAATCCCCATCCCCTGAGACCGAAATGCCCCTCGACTCATTGATACGTCACACCACTGACAACGCCGTCTCGTGGATCACCCTCAACCGGCCCGAGGCGATGAACGCGCTCACCTGGGACCAGCGGGAACGCGTGATCGCGCTGCTCGCGGCGGCGTCCGCCGACCCCGGCGTGCGGGCCGTGGTCATCACCGCGAGCGGCCGCGGGTTCTGCGCGGGCGCGGATCTGCGGGGCGGTCCGCCCACGGGGGAACGGGTGGCCGGCGATGTCGCCCGCACCATCCGGCTGGGCGCGCAGCGCCTGATCGCCGCCGTCCTCGACTGCGAGAAGCCGGTGATCGCGGCGGTCAACGGCACGGCGGCAGGGATCGGCGCGCATCTCGCCTTCGCGTGCGACCTCGTCCTGGCGGCCGAACCGGCCAGGTTCATCGAGGTGTTCGTGCGCCGCGGTCTCGTACCGGACGGCGGCGGGGCCTATCTGCTGCCCCGCCTCGTCGGTCCGCAGCGCGCCAAAGAGCTGATGTTCTTCGGCGACGCGCTGAGCGCCGCGGACGCGGAGCGGATCGGGCTCGTCAACAGGGTCGTACCGCCCGAGGAGTTGGAGAAGACGGCACGCGAGTGGTCCGAGCGGCTCGCCGCCGGGCCGACCCGCGCCCTCGCCCTCACCAAACAGCTGGTCAACGCTTCCCTCGACACCGACCGCGCCGCCGCGTTCGCCGCAGAGGCCGCGGCACAGGAGATCAACATGACGACGGCGGACGCCAACGAGGGCGTGGCGAGCTTCGTGGAACGCCGGAGCCCCCGCTTCAAGGGCCGCTGACGATCCGAACCCGTCGCACCCGGCGCACCCGGCGACGCGCGGGAGGGGACGTGCCGGTACATCAAATGCCCGCAGGCCGGACGGATCACCACCCACGCCCACTTCGAAACACCGCTGAGTTCCGTTCGGATGCGGGCGGATGTACCGGCGCGGCCCCGCCCCACCCACCGGCCGAACCCGGACGCGGGCCCCCGTTCACCCCCGCCGCAATATGCGCAGATCCCCCGCGTCGGGGTCGCCGAAGAGGACGAAGAGTTCCGGGTGGGTCTCGGTGCCGCCGATGGTCCAGTACGTGTCGTGACCGCAGTTCCCGACGTGGACGACAACGCCGTCCCGTTGCCCGGCGCCCCCGCCGGCGTACGCGTCGTAGCGGCCGCCGGTGTCGAGGAACCACGTGCCGGTGCCGTCGCAGCGCGTGAACTCCTTGGTGGTCACGTCCTCGAACTCGGGCTGGGCGGGCAGTTCCGTCAGTTCGGCCCGGCCGTCGGCGCGCAGCCGCAGCACCGCCCCGCGATCACCCCGCCAGACGCCGGTGAGCCGGTCGGCACCGAGCTTCGGGGGCTCGTACTGCTGGATGAGCCCCGTGGCCAGGCCCACCGTGCCCGCCGCGACGACCAGTCCGCACACGCCGAGGGCCGCGAGCGCCGAGCGGAACCAGACGCGGTGGGCGCCCGGCGGGTGTCCGGTGACGCGTTCGCGCCGCCGCATGAGGGCGACACCCAGCGTCGGCGGGACACCGGACACGGCGATCAGCAGAGCGGTCGCGCCGGTGGGCGCGAGGCCGCCGAGCACGACCGCGAGAGCGGCCCAGAGCGTGCCGAGCACCAGCACGAAAGCCAGGTGCCAGACGCCCTCGGGGCCGGGTGCGCGCCGGGTCGCCGGCCGGGCGAGCGTGGCAGCCGGCATCGTATACATCACCGTGTGCAGCAGTCCGAGAACGGCGAGCAGCGGCGGTCCGAAGACCAGCATGCACAGGAACCCGGCGCCGGCGAGCCCACCGCCGAGCCCCACGCCGTAGTCGTCGTCGTCGAACGTACCGACCCACCGGACGGCGACGGCGACCGCGAACTGTGCCGCGCAGATCGCCGCGGCGAGGTTCACCTCGCCGCCGGCCCATGCCCACCGGGAGCGCGCGGGCTTCCCTGAGTCTCCCCACCCCATGAGGCGAAAGATACGCGGGCGAAACACGCTGCTCTCCGAGGGGTTGCCGTCGGCCGCTCCGGCGGGACGCGCGGGGCCGCCGACCCTGACCTGTCGAACTGCCGCCTTCCCGCCCCCTCGAACGCCTTCCCATCTGACAGAGCGTCAGCTTCAATGGTTCATGTGATGGGACACGCAGGGATGGCGGCCGCCGCCGTCCGCTACCTCAGGTCGGCCGGAGCCCCCACCGTCGCGGGGCCCGTCGAGGCGCTGCCGCGCCCGGATCTGCGCGCGGTCGGCGACGACGAGCGGGCGCCGGTCGACCCGGCCGAATTCCGGCGCGTGCTGGGCCACTTCGCGACGGGCGTCACCGTGGTGACGGCACCGGCCGGTGACGGCGAGGACAGGGCGGGCCCGGCCGGCTTCGCCTGCCAGTCCTTCGCCGCCCTCTCCCTCGACCCCCCGCTGATCTGCTTCATGGTCGGCCGTACGTCGACGACCTGGCCGCGCATCGCCCGGGCCGGCGCCTTCTGCGTCAACGTCCTCGGCACGCACCAGGGCGACCTGTGCCGCGGCTTCGCGGTGAGCGGCGCGGACAAGTTCGCGGGAGTGATCTACGACGCCGCTCCGGTCTCGGGCTCCCCCCGTCTCGCGGGCACGGCGGCCTGGATCGACTGCACGATCCACGCGGTGCACACGGGCGGGGACCACCTGATCGTGGTGGGCCGGGTGGACGCGCTCGGCACGAACGGAGACGGCACCGAGGGCGTGCCGCCACTGCTCTTCCACAAGGGCCGGTTCCTCACCTGACCCGAGCCGTCGGCCGGAGCTTGAGCCGTCGGGCAGTCATCGCCCCGGCCGAGCCCGTCCCACGGTGGCCCCGGCCAGGCCTTTCGGGCCGTCGTCCCGCCCCAGCCCGTCAGGCGGTAGCGGGTGACACCGTCGCGGTCAGCCGGCCGGTCGGCCGGCGCCGCCGGATCACCAGCACCATCAGCGTGGCCGCCGCGCACAGGGCGCCCGAGGCGTACCAGACCACGTCGTACGTGCCGAGGTGGTCGCGGGCGACGCCGCCGAGGAAGGCGACGAGGGCGGCGCCGACCTGGTGGGAGGCGAGGACCCAGCCGAAGACGATGGCGCTGTCCTCGCCGTACTGCTCACGGCACAGGGCCAGGGTGGGCGGGACGGTGGCGACCCAGTCGAGGCCGTAGAAGACGATGAAGAGGACCATCGGCGGGTGCACGGTCGCGTGGAGCAGCATCGGGAGGAACAGCAGCGAGATGCCACGCAGGGCGTAGTACACCGCCAGCAGGCGACGCGGCTCGAAGCGGTCGGTGAACCAGCCCGAGGCGACCGTGCCGACCACGTCGAAGACGCCGATCACCGCGAGGAGCGAGGCGGCCGCCGTGATGGGCATGCCGTGATCGTGGGCCGCGGGCACGAAGTGCGTCTGGACCAGGCCGTTCGTCGAGGCGCCGCAGATCGCGAACGACCCGGCCAGCAGCCAGAAGGGGCCCGTGCGGACCGCGGAGAGCAGCACGGTCACCGCACGCCGGGCGGCACCCCGCACGGGCTCGGGCTTCGGCACGAACTCCTTCGCCCCGTACGGCATCTGGCCCACGTCGGCCGGATGGTCGCGCAGCAGCAGCCAGACGAAGGGGACGACCGCGAGGGCGGCGAGCGCCACGGTGACCGCGGCGGGACGCCAGCTGTGCTCCGTGACGATCCAGGACAGCAGCGGCAGGAAGATCAGCTGGCCCGAGGCCGAGGCCGCCGTCAGGATGCCCGTCACCAGACCCTTGCGCTCGGTGAACCAGCGGTTGGTGACCGTCGCCGCGAAGGCGAGCGCCATCGAACCGGAGCCCAGGCCCACCAGCAGACCCCAGCAGAGCAGCAGTTGCCAGGCCGCCGTCATCCACACGGTCAGCCCGGACCCGACCGCGATCACGGTCAGGGCGACCGCCACCACGCGCCGGATGCCGAAGCGGTCCATGAGCGCCGCGGCGAAGGGCGCCGTGAGGCCGTACAGCGCGAGGTTGATCGAGACAGCGGCGCTGATGGTGCCGCGCGACCAGTGGAACTCCTCGTTCAGCGGATCGATCAGCAGCCCCGGCAGCGAGCGGAAGGCCGCCGCGCCGATGATCGTCACGAAGGTGACGGCGGCGACGAACCACGCGCGGTGGATGCGGCGACGGGCGGCGGGACGGGTGGGCCGGGAGTCCTCCGGGGCCGGGGCTTCGCTTGTCTGGGTCACGTCATCGATCTTCGGGGAGCGCGAACCGGCGAACCACTGGCCTGAAGGACAGCATTCGCTAGGATCGGGCCATGGCCACTTCGGGTACGTTCCGCCGGCACCGTGTCGTCGTCCTCGCCCTCGACGGACTGCTCCCCTTCGAGCTGGGCATTCCGCAGCGCATCTTCGGCAAGGCGCGGGACAGCGAAGGGCGGCCGCTCTACGAGGTGGTCACCTGCTCGGTCCGGCCGCCCGGCCCCGTGGAGACGGACGCAGACTTCGCCGTCCTCGTCGCCAACGGCCCCGAGGCGCTGGCCGGCGCCGACACCGTCGTCGTCCCGGCCTCGTACGAACTCGGACCGGTCCAGCAGGAGGGCATCCTGACCCCGGAGCTGACCGCCGCCCTCGCGCACATCCGCCCCGGAACCCGTCTCGTCTCCATCTGCACCGGCAGTTACGTCCTCGCCGCTGCCGGGTATCTCGACGGCCGCCCGGCCACCACGCACTGGATGCACGCCGAGCACTTCCAGGAGCTCTTCCCGCAGATCCGGGTCGACGCGGACGTGCTCTTCATCGACGACGGCGACGTCCTCACCTCCGCCGGTGTCGCGGCCGGGATCGACCTGTGCCTCCACCTCGTACGCCGCGACCACGGCGCCGCCGTCGCCAACGAGGTGGCCCGCCGTACCGTCGTACCGCCGCACCGCGACGGCGGCCAGGCGCAGTACATCCAGCGCCCGGTGCCGGAGGCGCAGTCGGCCACCACGACCGCCGCCCGCGCCTGGGCGCTCGGCCGCCTCCACGAGCCGATCCAGCTCCGCGACATGGCCGAGCAGGAGTCGATGTCGGTGCGCACCTTCACCCGCCGCTTCCGCGAGGAGGTCGGCGTCAGCCCCGGCCAGTGGCTCACCCGGCAGCGCGTCGAACACGCCCGCCAGCTCCTGGAGTCCAGCGACCTGTCCATCGACCAGGTCGCCCGCGACGCCGGCTTCGGCACGGCCCAGTCGATGCGCCAGCACCTGCAGGCGACCCTCGGCGTCACCCCGACCACCTACCGGCGCACCTTCAGATCCGCTTCCGAAGCCGACGGTGCCGATGGAACTGATGGAACTGATGGAGCCGACGGAACAGGGGACGGGAGCTCCTTCGTCTCCTCGCGGATGTGATGCCCCGGCGGCTGTCCTAGAACGTCAGCACCGCCCTCGCCACCTTCCCGGCGTGCGCGTCCTCGGCCGCCTTCTCGAAGTCCTCGACCGGGTAGGTCGCGGTCACCAACTCGTCCAGGAGCAAGCGGCCTTCGCGATACAGCTCGGCGTACAGGGCGATGTCCCGCTGGGGGCGGGACGAGCCGTAGCGGCAGCCGAGGATGGACTTGTCGAGGTACATCGAGGAGACGAGGAAGGACGCCTCTGCCGTCGCCGGTGGTACGCCGAGGAGGATCGCCTGGCCGTGGCGGTCGAGCAGGTCGACGGCCTGGCGGATGAGTTCGACGCGCCCGACGCATTCGAAGGCGTGCTGGGCGCCTGTGGGGAGAATGTCCTTCACCCCGTCCGTCGAGGTCAGAAAGTGCGTCGCGCCGAACTGGCGGGCCACGGCCTCTTTGGCCGGATTGGAGTCGACCGCGACGATCCGCAGGGCGCCCGCGAGCCGCGCGCCCTGGATGACGTTGAGGCCGATGCCACCGGTGCCGATGACGAGGACGGTGTCGCCCCGGTCGACCCGGGCCCGGTTCAGGACCGCTCCGACGCCCGTGAGGACCCCGCAGCCGATCAGCGCGGCGGACGTCAGCGGGATGTCCTTCGGGATCCGGACCGCCTGCACCGCCTTCACCACCGTGTGTTCCGCGAAGGCCGAGTTGGAGGCGAACTGGTAGAGCGGCTGCCCGGCCCGCGCGAACGGCCGCCGCGGCATGCCGATCGCCTTGCGGCACATCGTGGGCCGCCCCCGGTCGCACTCGGCGCAGGTCCCGCAGTTGGCGAGGGTGGACAGCGCCACATGGTCGCCCGGCTCGACATGGGTGACGCCCGCCCCCACGGCCTCGACCACGCCCGCACCCTCATGCCCGAGCACCACGGGGACAGGGAAAGGTATGGTCCCGTCCACCACGGACAGGTCGCTGTGGCAGAGCCCCGCCGCGGAGATCGCCACCCGGACCTCTCCGGGCCCCGGGTCCCGTAGCTCCAGATCGTCCACGACCTCGGTCTGCTTCCCGTCGAAGATCACGCCTCGCATCGCGCCAGCTCCCCTCTTCCCGGGCCACCCCGGGCTGTTTCCCGGGCCACCCCGGGCTGTTTCCCGGGCCGTACCGGGCTGTTCCTGAGTCGTGCCGGGCTGTTCCTGGGCCGTGCTGAGCTGTACCGGGCTGTTCCCGGGGCGTACCGGGGCGGGCCTGGCTATCCCCTGGGCTCCTTCGGCAGGCCGAGCGCGCGCTCGGCGATGATCGTGCGCTGGATCTCGTCCGAGCCGCCGTAGATCGTGTCGGCCCGGCTGAAGAGGAACAGGTGCTGGGCGGCGTCCAGTTCGTACGGCAGCGCCGCCGACCAGTCCGCCGGACCCACCGCCGCGCCGGCCCCCCGCACCTGCACCGCCAGCTCACCGAGCCGCCGGTGCCAGCCGCCCCACAGCAACTTCGCCACACTCGGCGCCGCCGCGTCCCCACCGCTCCCCGAACTCCCCGAACTCCCCGAACTCCCCAGCGTGCGCAGGGCGTTCCACCGCATCGTGCGCAGCTCGGCCCACAGACGGACGAGCCGGTCGCGTACGACGGGGTCCGTGGCCGCTCCCGTCGCGACGGCCGTCCGCAGCACGCGCCCCAACTCCTCGGCGAAACCGATCTGCTGGACGAGCGTGGAGACCCCGCGCTCGAATCCGAGCAGGCTCATGGCGACCTGCCAGCCGTTCCCCTCGCCGCCGACCACGTGCTCGGCCCGCGCCACCGCCCCGTCGAAGAACACCTCGTTGAACTCGCTCGTGCCGGTCAGTTGGCGGATCGGACGGACCTCGACGCGGCCCGGCTGGTCCATGGGGACGAAGAGAAAGGACAGTCCGTGGTGGCGGGTGGACCCGGGTTCCGTACGGGCGAGCACGAAGCACCAGTCCGCCTCGTGGGCGAGCGAGGTCCAGATCTTCTGCCCCGTGACACGGAACGCCTCCACCGGCGCTCCTCCCTTGTCCCGTACGGCAGTTGTTCCCGCGTCGGCCGCTTCCGCATCGACCGTCCGTGCGGCACTCGTCCGTGCGGCAGTCGTCCGGATGCCCGCCAGGTCCGAGCCAGCGCCGGGTTCGCTGTACCCCTGGCACCACAGCTCCCGGCCCTCGGCGATCGGCGGCAGGAAGCGCCGCTTCTGCTCCGGCGTCCCGTGCGCGAGGAGCGTCGGCGCCAGCAGGTTCTCGCCGATGTGCCCGGACCGCGCCGGCGCCTTCGAGCGGGCGTACTCCTCGGCCCACACGACCTGTTGGGTCAACTCCGCGCGCCGGTTCCCGTACCCGTCCTCGGCCCAGCCGAGTCCGATCCAGCCGCCCCGCCCGAGTTCCCGCTCCCAGTCGCGGCGCGCGGGGGTGCCGGACAGGTGCTCCTCCAGCCAGGTCCGCGCCTCACGCCGGAAGGCCTCGTCCTGCGGACCGAATGCGAAATCCACGCGCTCTCCTCCCACCAGACCCGACGACGGACTCACGCGACGGCCTCACGCGGCGCACGCACGCGACCCACTCACGCGTTGGGGCGCGCCTTCTCCGCCGCCGCCCGCGCCATCGCCTCCAGTTGCTCCAGCAGCGGCATCGGATCCACGCCGACCGTCCCGGGCAGGAAGTCGGCGATCTTCTCCGGGGTCCAGGCGCCCTCGGCGTATCCGGCGCGCAGTTCACGCGGCTGGGCCCATACGGCGATCTTGGGTCCGGCGATCGTGTAGACCTGCCCGGTGATGCGTTCCTCGCGGGCCCGGTCCGACAGCAGGTAGATCACGAGCGCGGCCACGTCCTCCGGTTCGCCGATCTCCTTCAGCTCCATCGGGACGTTCGCCGACATGCGGGTACGGGCGACGGGCGCGACGGCGTTCGCGGTGACCCCGTACTTGTGGAGCCCGAGGGCCGCGCTGCGCACCAGCGAGATGATCCCGCCCTTCGCCGCGCTGTAGTTGGCCTGCGCGACCGATCCCTGGTGATTGCCGCTGGTGAAACCGATCAGCGTGCCCGAGCCCTGTTTGCGCATCACTGCCGAGGCGGCCCGGAACAGGGTGAACGTGCCCTTGAGGTGGGTGGCGACGACCGGGTCCCACTCCTGCTCGGACATGTTGAAGAGCATCCGCTCGCGCAGGATGCCGGCCACGCACACCACTCCGTCGATCCGACCGTACGAGGCGAGCGCGGTGTCGACGACACGCTGCCCGCCCGCCATCGTCGAGATGTCGTCGGCCACCGCGACCGCCTCCCCGCCCGCCGCCTCGATCTCCTTGACGACGGTGTCGGCGACCGAACTCGTGGGCTCGGCACCCTCGACGGACACGCCGTAGTCGTTGACGACGACGCGCGCGCCCTCGGCCGCCGCGGCGAGGGCGACCGCCCGGCCTATCCCCCGCCCCGCGCCCGTGACGGCGATGACCTTGCCCGCCAAGAAGTTCCCCACGCCCGGCCCCTTCCCGCAGTTTCTGACGGTCCGTTAGATTCAACTCGGATTCTACGACCCGTCAGATACCTGGAGACAAGCCCCCGGGGAGGACTCATGTCGCTGCCGACGCTTCGTCCGGAGTTCCACGAGATCGCCAAGCGCGTGAACAACTGGGGGCGCTGGGGGGCCGACGACGAGATCGGGACCCTGAACCTCATCACCGACGAGGTGGTCCGGGAGGCGGCCGCGACCGTACGGACCGGACGCCGCGTCCCGCTCGCCCTCCCGCTCCAGCAGGACGGCGTGCAGACCGGGATGATCCCCGGGCGGGTCAATCCGCTGCACACGATGGTGCAGATCAATCAGGAGATCTTCGGGCCCGGCACGGTGGCGTGCAGCGACGACGCCGTCACCATGGGACTCCAGGCGGCCACCCACTGGGACGCGCTGACCCATGTCTCGCACTCCGGCAAGCTCTACAACGGTCGCCCGGCCGGCACCGTCACCCCGCACGGTGGCGCCGAGTTCAGCGGGATCGACAAACCGCGGCACATCGTCTCGCGCGGCGTCCTGCTCGATGTGGCCCGGGCGCGCGGCGAGCACCGGCTGGCCGGCGGGCACGCGGTCACCCCCGAAGACCTGGAGGCGGCCGAGGAGTTGGCGGGCACACGGGTCCGGGCGGGCGACATCGTGCTCGTACGGACAGGCCAGATCCAGGTGTATCTGGCGGGCGACAAGCACGGGTACGGGTATCCGTCGCCGGGCCTGTCGGTGCGCACCCCGGAGTGGTTCCATGCGCGCGATGTCGCGGCGGTCGCCAACGACACCCTGACGTTCGAGATCTTCCCGCCCGAGATCGAGGACCTGTGGCTGCCCGTGCACGCACTCGATCTGGTCGAAATGGGGATGTTACAGGGCCAGAACTGGAATCTCGAAGAGTTGTCCACAGCCTGTGGACAAGAAAGTCGCTACGCCTTCCTGCTGTCGGCGATGCCGGAACCCTTCGTCGGCGGCACGGGCACACCCGTGGCACCCGTAGCACTCCTCTGACCGGCGGCGGCTCCCGCGACACTTCCCCGACCGGCCGTGGCTCCCGTGGCTCTTGTCCAGCCGGCCGAGGGCCGGCTGGCGGCGCGCTTCCCCCACTCTCGACTGCGCCCGACCGGGAGGTCCCCCACCTCACCCCGGGCACGGCACCGCGCGCCGCCCTCCGCCTCCGGCGTTCCCGCCCTGCTCCCCCGCCCCTGGAGAAGCCGACGCCGAATCGCGACCCGCACTCGCCGAGGGCCCCCGTCACCGGAACCCTCGTCGTCCCCTCGCGGCGAATCGCTGAACACAAGCGTGATCAAACGGACACGTCACGTCAACACCCGATCGGAGATTTGTGGCACTACACCCCAATTAAGACAGCGCGTACGGAAGCACGGCCCGGCGCATTCGGCCACTACGGCGGCCGTGTACAGACGTTTCGTGCATACATGCACGAAAGCGTGTACCCACCCTCCGCGGCCTGCGGCACCGAAGCCGGAAAGCCCGGCGAACAGCACGACCGGGAAAACGCGAACTCGTCGCGCCCCGGCGGCCGGAGGGTCCGGCACGGCACGCGCACGGGGTGAGCCGGTCCGCCTCGCACGGCTTGCGCGCGGGGACGGGACCGCAAGGGCCTGTCCGGCGGATCAAGTCGGAGGAAACCTGCGGCGCCTGGTCAGGCGGACAGGCCTTAGACCGCCTCGTACGCGAAGTCCTCGTAGGCCGGGTAGGCGGCCCCCGCCGAGGGGCCCGAAGCGCAGCGGTCCACCTCGCACCAGATGCGTTTGCCGACGCCCTCGGGACTCCAGCCCCAGCGGTCCGCGAGTCCGTCGACGAGTTCCAGGCCGCGGCCGTTGGTCTCGTCGCCGTCGGCGTGCCGGGGCATCGGCGGGCGGGCGCTGGAGTCGGCCACCTCCAGGCGCACCGTGGCGGCCCCGGCACCGCCCGGCAGACAGAGGCGCAGTACGGCCGGACACCCGGTGTGCACCACGGCGTTGGTGACGAGCTCGGAGACGAGCAGGATCAGCGTCTCGGCGAGTGGTTCATCGGCTTCTATCCCGGACCCCGCGAGCCTCGAACGGGCCCACTGCCGGGCTCGCCCCACCTCTGCGGGGTCGGGCCGGATCTCCAACTGCACTTGAAGCACCTGCACCGCTCACACCATCCGAACCGGCGGACACATCGCCTCGCGCCTCACAAGGGCCACGATCGTAGCCATTTTCTGCATGGCCAGAACAAGGATCACGGAACGTGATTCCCTTGCGAGACAGCATGGTTGACGTACAGTCACCCCAACAAGCGCTTCGGGCATATTCCAGCGCGAAGGAGTACGCGTGCGGCATACTGTGCGACGCTCGCCACGGGGAGTCGAACAGGCAGGTACGGGGGTCCGCACTGCCTCGCGAGCGGCACGCATCGCCGGGTTCGGCGCGGCCTCGGGGGCAACACCGGGATGGCTCAGCCTCAGAACCACTCGCATCCCACACAAGGTACCGGAGCACGGCGCCGACTCCAGGCCGTGACAAGTCACGCCTAGGACACAACCCGGTCTCAACGCTCCGTGATTCCGATCCGCCACGATCCGCGACATCCGCTCGCGTTCCTCCCACGGCGCCCCAGGACAGGGGCCCTCTACGCCGTCCCGGCCGACAGATCCTCCGCCAGCCGCTCCTCGCCCTGCGTGATGCCACCCGCACGGTGCGTCCGCAGCCACGCCCTCTTCAGGTGCAGATGGACGTCGGACTCCCAGGTGAAGCCCATGCCGCCGTGCACCTGGAGACAGTCCCGGGCGCCGCGCACGGCGGCCTCGTCGGCGAGCAGCCTGGCCGCCGCTATGTCCACCGGGTCGGCGGTGACCGAGGCGGCGTAGACGGCCGCGCGCGCCACCTCGACCCGCACGAGCAGGCCCGCGCACAGATGCTGCACCGCCTGGAAGGCCCCGATCGGCTGCCCGAACTGCTCGCGCGTCCGGGCGTGTTGCACGGCCGTCTCGCAGGTTCGGGAGGCACTGCCGAGCTGCTCGGCGGCGGTGAGAAGAGACGTGAGAAGCGCGTCCGCCGTCCGCGCGGCCCGGAGTGCGTCGCCCTCGGATCGCGCGGTGGGGGAGGCGGGCAGCCGGTGCAGGGGGGTCAGGGGGTCCACCGAGGCCAGCGGCTCGGCTCCGGTGGTGTCGCCGCGGACGACGTCGGCCTCGTCCAGCCACTCCACGAGCCCTCCGTCGACGGCCGTCACGACCACCTCTCCGGTGGCCGCCCCGGCCACGGCGCCCGCGGCGAGATGCGTGGCGATCAGCGGGCCGGGCAGCAGGACCCGCCCCGCCTCCTCGAAGGCCAGCACAGCCTCCGGGAGGCCCTGTCCGACGCCGCCGTCGGCCTCGGGCAGGCACAGCGCGAAGAACCCCGCCGCACCGAGCTCGCGCCACAGCTCCCGGTCGAGGACACCCCCGCCCTTCCCGTCCCCCCGGTCCACGGCCGCGCGCAGCGCCTCCCGTCCGAACCGGCCCTCCAGCAGCTCCCGTATCCCTTGTCGCAGTGCGCGTTGATCGTCGGTGAGTCGGAAGTCCACTGGTCGAAGTCACCTGCCCTTGGGAAGGCCGAGGATCCGCTCGGCCACGATGTTCCGCTGGATCTGCGAGGTGCCGGCCGCGATGGTGTACGACAGGGACGACAGCCGGTCCAGGGTCCACTCCCGTCCCAGGTCCAGGGCCTCGGGGCCGAGAACCTCGGCGGCGGCGTCGAACAGCTCCTGGCGGGCGTGCGAGTAGCTCAGTTTGAAAACCGAACCGCCGACGCCGGGCACTCCGCCCGTTCCCTGTGCCTCGCTGACGTTCCACTGGGTGAGCCGCCACAGCGCGCGGAACTCGGCGTTCAGCCGGCCGAGACGGCGGCGCAGTACGGCGTCGTCCCAGCGGCCGTTCTTCCGTGCCTCGCGCGCGACCTCGGCCAACACGCGTCGGCAGGCGACCACTTCGCCCACGAAGGCGGTCCCGCGCTCGTACGACAGCGTCACCATGGTCACGCGCCAGCCGTCGTTCTCGGCGCCGACGCGGTTGGCGACCGGGACGCGCACCTCGTCGAGGAAGACCTCCGCGAACTCGGTGGAGCCCGCGAGCGTCCGCAGCGGCCGGACGGTGATCCCGGGCGCGTCCATGGGCATCGCGAGCCAGGTGATGCCCCGGTGCTTGCGGGCGGCGGGGTCCGTCCGCACCAGCAGCTCGCACCAGTCGGCGACTTCGGCGTGGGAGGTCCAGATCTTGGACCCGCTGACCACGTAGTCGTCGCCGTCCCGCCACGCGCGCGTGCGCAGCGCCGCGAGGTCCGAGCCGGCGTCCGGCTCGCTGAAGCCCTGGCACCAGACCTCCTCGCCGCGCAGCACGGGCGGCAGCCAGCGCGCCCGCTGTCCGGCGCTCCCCTCGGAGGCGATGGTCGGCCCGGCGTGCAGCAGTCCGACGAAGTTGGCCCCTACATAGGGAGCACCCGCCTTCTCCGTCTCCTCCAGGTAGATGAGGTGCTGCGTCGGCGTGGCACCCCGGCCACCGGCGTCGACGGACCAGTGCAGGCCCGCGTACCCGGCGTCGTACAGCATCCGCTGCCAGCCGAGGTCGTACGCCCGTCGCGCGGGCCAGTCGTCCGGGGACGGTTTCGGCGGCAGCGCCGGAAGGACCCCGGCGAGCCACGTTCGCAGGCGCGCGCGGAACTCCTCCTCCTCGGGCGTGTAGGTCAGGTCCACTACAGGTCCAGGTCCAGCATGCGGATGGCGTTGCCGCGCATCAGCTTGTGGATCGTCTCGTCGTCGAGGCCCTTCACGTGGTCGAGGGCGACCTCCTTGGTGTGCGGGAAGGTCGAGTCGACGTGCGGGTAGTCGGTCTCGAAGGTGGCGTTGTCGCGGCCCACGACGTCCAGGGAGGCGACGCCGTGCTTGTCGCGGAAGAAGCAGCAGAACATCTGCCGGTAGTAGTACGTCGAGGGCGGCTCCGGGATCAGGTCCCTGACCCCACCCCAGGCGCGGTGCTCCGACCAGACGTCGTCGGCGCGCTCCAGGGCGTACGGGATCCAGCCCATCTGGCCTTCGGAGTAGGCGAGTTTGAGGCGCGGGAACTTGACGAGGACGCCGCTGAACAGGAAGTCCATCATGGAGGCCATCGCGTTGTTGAAGGACAGCGAGGCCTGGACGGCGGGGGGTGCGTCGGGGGACGCGGCGGGCATCTGGGACGACGAACCGATGTGCATGTTCACGACCGTCCCGGTCTCCTGGCAGACCGCGAAGAACGGGTCCCAGTAGCCGGAGTGGATGGAGGGCAGACCCAGATAGGTGGGGATCTCGGAGAAGGTGACGGCCTTCACGCCCCGGGCGGCGTTACGGCGGATCTCGGCGACCGCGAGGTCGATGTCCCACAGGGGGATCAGGCACAGCGGGATCAGCCGGCCGCCGCTGTCTCCGCACCACTCCTCGACCATCCAGTCGTTGTACGCCCGCACACAGGACAGGGCCACTTCCTTGTCGTGCGCCTCGGCGAAGGTCTGGCCGCAGAAGCGCGGGAAGGTGGGGAAGCAGAGGCTGGCCTCGACGTGGTTGAGGTCCATGTCCTTGAGGCGCTCGGCCGGGTCCCAGCAGCCGCGCCGCATCTCCGCGCGCGTGATGCCCTCCAGCGTCATCTCGTCACGGTCGAAGCCGACGGCGGCGATGTTGCGCTTGTACGGGAACTTGAGGTCCTCGTAGATCCACCAATCGGTCGGCGGACCGTCCGGGTCCATCGTGATCTGGTACTTGCCCGCGACGTAGGCGAGTTCGCCGATCCCGGCGGTGAGCGGCCGCGGACCGCGCTCCCGGTACTTTCGCGGCAGCCAGGTCTCGAAGAGGTGCGCGGGCTCGATCACATGGTCGTCGACGCTGATGATGCGGGGCAGTTCGGTCATGGTCCCCTCCGCCTGCGTACGGGTCCGTCCGCGGGTGTCCCCGGCGACGTATCTGATGGGTCGTCAGATTTCTGTTCACAAGCAGGCTAGCCCCGCGCCTATGGACCGACAAGGCGGCGAGCCCTACGCTCTGCGCACGATCTGACTGCCCGTCAGGTAACGAACCGAAGCGATCGACCGCAGGGGGCCGAAGTGAACGACACCGCACACGCCCTGAGTTCCGCGCGCACGCTGTGGGAACTGGTCGCCCGTCGTGCCGACCTCACCCCCAACCGGCCCGTCCTGCTCCAGGACGACCGCTCCCTGACCTTCGGCGAGCTGCGCGACCGCGCCGAGCGGGTGGCGGCGGGCCTCCACGACATGGGCGTACGTCCCGGCACGGTGGTCGCCTGGCAGTTGCCCACCCGGATCGAGACCGCTCTGCTGTCCTTCGCGCTGGCCCGCATCGGCGCCGTGCAGTCGCCGGTCATCCCCTTCTACCGCGACCGTGAAGTCGGCTTCGCGCTGCAGGAGTCGAAGGCGGAGTACTTCGCCGTGCCGGGCGAGTGGCGCGGCTTCGACCACACCGCGATGGCGCACCGGCTCGGCGCGAAAGGCGTCTTCGAGGCGTACGACACGCTGCCGGACGGCGATCCCGCCGTGCTGCCCGATCCGCCCTGCGACGGCACCCGCGTCCGCTGGATCTACTGGACCTCGGGCACCACCTCCGACCCCAAGGGCGTGCTGCACACCGACCGTTCACTGATCGCGGGCGGCTCCTGCCTGGCCCACGCGCTGCACCTGGCCGCCGACGACGTGGGCTCGATGGCCTTCCCGTACGCGCACATCGCCGGGCCCGACTACACGGTGATGCTGCTGCTGTACGGCTTCCCGGCCGTGATGTTCGAGCACTTCGCGCTGCCCGCCGCCCTGGAGGACTACCGCGAGCACGGCGTGACGGTGGCGGGCGGGTCGACCGCCTTCTACTCGATGTTCCTCGCCGAACAGCGCAAACAGCCAGGGGAGCCGGTCATCCCCACGCTGCGGCTGCTCGCGGGCGGCGGAGCCCCGAAGCCGCCCGAGGTCTATCACTCCGTCGTCCGGGAGATGGGCGTGCAGCTCACCCACGGGTACGGGATGACCGAGGTCCCGATGATCACCATGGGCGCGCCGGACGACACGGCCGAGAACCTCGCGACCACGGAGGGCAGGCCCCCGGAGGGCATGGAGATACGGATCGTGGACGCGACGGGAGCCGCCCGGCCCTGTGGCGTCGACGGCGACGTACGGCTCAGGGGGGAGGCCGTGTGCCAGGGGTATCTGGACCCTGCGCAGACGGCGGAGGCGTTCGACGGGGACGGGTTCCTGATCACCGGGGACGTGGGGCATCTGACCGGGAGCGGGCATCTCGTCCTCACCGGCCGGGTGAAGGACATCATCATCCGCAAGGGCGAGAACATCTCCGCGAAGGAGATCGAGGACCTGCTGCACAAACACCCGGCGGTCGGGGACGCCGCCGTGATCGGGCTGCCCGACGCCGAGCGCGGGGAACGCGTCTGCGCGGTGGTCGAACAGCCGCCGGGGGCTGCCGAGTTGACGCTGGCCGCCGTGACGTCGTACCTGCGCGGGGAAGGGCTGTCCGTGCACAAGCTGCCGGAGCAACTGGAGGTCGTGGACGCCCTTCCGCGCAACGAGACACTGCGCAAGGTGCTCAAGTACCGGCTCAGGGAGCGCTTTTCGGGGTGAGGCCGTGGCCGCCCCCGATCCTGTCGGGGCGAGCGGTCGGCCGACCCGGCCGTTCTACCCTTGATCCGGCACCGTGAAGTAACGGGCGAACGCGCTCACGACCTCCGTCTCACCGATCCGTCCGTCGGCGTCCGCGTCCAGGGCGGCGGCCGCGGCGGGGGCGATGTCGTCGCTCACTCCGAGGGCCCTGAGGACGCGCGCGGTCTCCTCGACCGTGGCCGCGCCGTCCCCGTCGGTGTCCGCCACCGCGAGGGCCGCGTGCAGGAACGGGCGGGCGATCTCGGCGAACCGGTCGGGGTTGTCGCGCAGCCGCTTCACGGCGCCGCTCACGAACTCCTCACGGGTGATCCGCTGATCGCCGTCCCGGTCCGCTATCCCGGCCATGCCCTGCCAGAACGCCTCGGCGCCGATGTACAGGGCCTGGCCCTTGTCCGACCGGGCCGTCGTACCGAACTCGGCGAGCACCGCCTTGGTCGCGGCGTTGAAGTCCTCCCGGTCGATGTAGCCGTTGCCGTCCTGGTCGAAGCCGGCGAACCGGGCGGCAATCCTGCGCTCGTACTCGGTACTGACCATGGTGTGTTCGGACCGCCTCACTTCTCAGCCGGCCTCGGCCGGACTGCGGTTCATCTGGGACGGAGCGTACGACGCCCGGGCCGCCGTGGGAGCGGGAAAGCGACGGTTGTACCAAGACCGCAGGAATTCTGGAACAACCGCGTGGCGGTGTGTCGCGCAGTGAGCAGGGGACGTCACTCCGGGCGAAGGCGAAGGCGAGGGCAGGGTTTCGGTGCGGGCGCGGCGACGGAACGGACCCTGACCGGCAGATCATGCCGACAGCGGGCGGGATTCCTCGTCGACGGCGGCCGCCACATCGGGGTACACGTCGAAGAGGCGGCGCACACCGAGGGCCGCGAGCACGCGGTTGACGTGCGAACCGTCGGCCGCCCCCCGGGCCGGCAGGATCAGCCGCAGACGACCCCGGCAGGAACGCATGAGCCGGCGGACGGCGATCAGGACACCGACACCGCTGGAGTCGCAGAACACGACCTCGGAGAGGTCCAGGACGATGCTGTGCCGGCCCTCGGCCACCACGTCGTGCACGCTCTGGCGCAGCGCCGGCGACGTCACGAGGTCGAGCTCGCCCGACACCCGCAGCACGGCCCACTCGCCCTCTTCGCGACGCACGGCGCCGGGACCGCCCGCGCCCCCCGCACTCCCTGTGCCGCCCTCGTCGTCGGTCACGTCGGTCACGTGGATCACCTTGAGCGTCACCGCCACGCCTCTCGCTCGCCTCGCCCAGCAGAAACGGAAGCTCTCCGTACGCTTCCTTTCAGCGCGGCTGCCCCGCCGTAGTTCCATGAAACACGGATCCCGCCAGGAAGAAACGCCTGTCTACGGTCGAAAATGCTTCACGAGGGTTTTCTTTCGGTCGCATACGGTCTGTTGTGGTCAGATCCGGAGGTGAAGGCGCCGCGCCTTTACCATCCTCGGCCCGTCCAGGGGCGCGCATTGACGCAAAGGGGCGTGCGCTGTCGGACGTGCCGACTACATTCAGGACAGCAGTTGCCCACAGGCTGGACAGCAGCACCGCACGGCTGGAAAGCGACAGGGGACACGGCCGGGACAGCGCCCGGCACACGGACGGGCGCCGGGCACGACCAGGGGTGAGGGGGCCGTATGGCGAAGCAGGACGCACCACCCCGCTGGGACCGCAAGATGCAGCAGCGGCTCTCGCGCGGGGAGGCGGCCGCGCTCGGTGAGCTCTACGACCGGTTCGCCTCGCTCGTGCACGGTCTCGCCCACCGCGTGCTCGGAGACGAGCGGGCCGCCGACGGGATCACCCGCGAGGTCTTCGCCCACGTCTGGGAGAACCCCGAGGCGTACGACCCCAAGCAGGGCCCCCTGCGCTCCTGGGTCGCGACACTGACCCACCGCCTCGCCGTGCAGCGCCTGCGCGCCACCGAGACCGCCGCGCTCGCCCAGGGCGGCCACGGCACCGCCGAGGAGCTGGAGCGCAAGGTGCGCAGCGCGTCCGTCGCCGCCCGCGCGGACTACATCGTCACCTCGATGCCCACCCCACTGCGGACCGCCCTGGAGCTCGCGTACTTCCAGCGCCGTGACTACCGCCAGGCCGCCGCCGACCTCGGCGTCACCGAGGACGAGGCCCGCCGCCGGCTCCGCCTCGGCCTCCAGCTCCTGTCCACCGCCCATGACGCCGGGCCCACCGGCGCACCGCCGGAATACGGGGGTGCGCGGTGAGCGAGGGAACGGACCGGTTCGAGTCGTACGGCGACGAGGACGGGCGCAAGGACGTGAACGAGGCCGTGGACGAGAACGGACACAAGGCCGCGGACGAGAACGCGCGCAAGGCCGTGGACGAGGACGGGCGCAAGGAGCCCGAGGGGCCTCCGCGCATACCGCCGCCGCGCACCTCCGTGGAGGACACCGGACTGCCGCTGCCCGAACCGGCCGCCGCGCCCGGCCCCGCGCCGCTCGTCCTCGACCACCGGGTCCTGAAGTCGTTGCTCGGCGCGTGGGCGCTGACCGCGTGTTCGGCGGACGAGACGACGGCCGTCGAGGAACACCTCGGCCACTGCGGCCCGTGCGCGGACGAGGCGCTGCGGCTGCGTGAGGCCGTCGGACTGCTGCACCCCGCGGAGAGCCTCGACCTGGACCCGACGCTGCGCACCCGCGTCCTGACGAGCTGCCTCGACCGGCGCCCGCCGCGCATCCCGGTACCCGAATGGGCCGCTCCGTACGACGCGGAGACCGCCCGGCTCGACGCCCTGCTCCAGGACATCGGCGGTTCCGAGTGGCACGCGCCCGTGCGGCTGCGCTGGTTCGAGGGCGACGGGCCCACGAGCCGCCGCACGACGGTGGCCGGGGTCATCGCCCATCTGCTGAGCGTCGACGGACTGGTCGCCGTCGCGCTGGGCCTGGACGACCCGCTCGGCGGCACCGGAACCGGCACCAAGCGTCCGACGCCGCAGGAGCGCACCGAGGCGTACTGGCGGGCGTCGAACGTCCCGCCCACCCGGTCCGTGCGCGGGCCCTGGCGGGAGCAGAGCCACAGCATCGTCCGGACGGTGTCGTTCGTGGAGGGCGGCGCCCCGCACGCACGCGCGGTCGAGCGTGGGGAGGGCTCCGGGCTGCTCACGGTGGCGTACGGCGGTTTCGAGCTGCCGCTCAGCGACTCGATGCTCGACCGGGCCTTCGAGTGCTGGGTGCACGCCGGGGACATCGCCGAAGCGGTGGACTACCCGTACGAACCGCCCGCTCCCCGGCACCTCCACCGGATGATCGACCTCGCCGCGCGGATGCTGCCCACGTCGCTGGCCGAGCGGCGCCGGGCGGGCCTTACGGCTCCTCCGGCCCGGCATCTCGTCGCGGCGGGCGCTCCGGGGCGCAGTCTGCGCCTGGAGATCGAGGGCTCCGGGGGCGGCGAGTGGCTCATTCCGCTCGATTCACCCGGCGCCGTCGGCTCCGCCGAGCGCGAGGTGGCCCATGTCGCGCTGGACGGGGTGGAATTCTGCCGGCTGGCCGCGGGCCACCTGTCACCGGAGGAGGCGGCCGCCGGACAGGTTGGCGACCGCGAGGCCATCAGGGACGTGCTGTTCGCGGCGGCGTCGCTCAGCCGGATGTAGCCCGGCGCCATCACGCCCGTCGCTACGCCCTGCGCCCCCGCGCCCCTGCCCCTGCCCCTACCCCTACCCCTACCCCTACCCCTACGCGAAAACGACCGTCCGGCGCCCGTTCAGCAGGATGCGGCGCTCCGCGTGCCACTTCACCGCGCGGGCCAGCGCCTGGCACTCCACGTCGCGGCCGATGGCGACCAGCTGGTCGGGAGTGACGTCGTGGCCGACCCGCTCGACCTCCTGCTCGATGATCGGGCCCTCGTCGAGGTCGGCGGTGACGTAGTGCGCGGTGGCGCCGATGAGCTTGACGCCGCGCGCGTGTGCCTGGTGGTACGGCTTCGCGCCCTTGAAGCTCGGCAGGAAGGAGTGGTGGATGTTGATGATGCGGCCGCTGAGCTGCTTGCAGAGGTCGTCCGAAAGAACCTGCATGTAGCGGGCGAGGACGACGAGCTCGACGTCCTTCTCGCGCACCAGCTCCAGCAGCTGCGCCTCGGCTTCGTCCTTGGTGTCCTTCGTCACCGCGATGTGGTGGAAGGGAACGTCGTAGGAGCCCACCAGCTCGGCGAAGTCCGTGTGGTTGGACACCACGGCCGCGATGTCGACGGGCAGGGCGCCGATCCGCGCGCGGAAGAGCAGGTCGTTCAGGCAGTGGCCGAACCGGCTCACCATGAGGACGACCCGCATCCGGTCCTCGGCCCGGTGGATCTGCCATTCCATGTGGAAGGCGTCACCGATCGCCGTGAAACTCGCGCGCAGCTTGTCCACCGTCACCGGCGACTCCGCCGAGAAGTGGACCCGCATGAAGAACAGACCCGTGTCGTGGTCGCCGAACTGCTGACTGTCCTCGATGTTGCAGCCGGTCATGAACAAGTAGCTCGACACGGCGTGCACGATGCCCTGCTTGTCGGGGCAGGAGAGGGTCAGGACGTACTGCTCGGCGGGGGGCGCGGCCCCGCGGACGGACGGCTCATTCATGCGGGACAGGGTCCCATACCAGGCGCCCGCGGCGGACTGTCGTCCCGCCACGCGGACGTCCCGGGTGACCGCCGGCCCAAGCGCCAGGCCGAGCGCCAGGCCGAGCGGCGCCGTCGTCGCGGCGCCGCGACGTACGTGACTACGGCCGATGGTGGCCGCCGCTAGGCCGAGCGCGTCAGGATGCGCAGGACCTCAAGCGTGCGCGGCGGCGCGTCCGGGTCCTCGCCGTCGCTCGTCGCCAGCCGTACGTGCGCGGCGCGCGCGGCCTGCAAAGCCTCCGGCCACGCCTGATGGTCGAGATAGGCGGAGACGGGCGCGTCGGGTCCGACCTGGTGCATGATCCGCAGAACCCGCAGGACGGCACTGTCCACGAGGGCCGCCTCCTGGGAGTCCCGGAAGATCGTGCCGACGTACTTCTCGGCCGACCAGTTGTCCAGCCAGGTGTCCTCGACCAGCCGGTACACGGCGTCGGTGACGTCGCCGTACCCGTCGACGCCGGCGAGCCAGACGTCTCGCTGGAAGGCGGGGTCGGAAAGCATGTGCAGCGCAGAGCGCACATTGCTGCGCCAGCGCCACCACGGCATGTCGTTCAGTGGCATACCGCCCATGGTGGATGAGCGACGGCCGCGACGGGAAGAGTTCTCCGAACCTTGCACGGTCACCGATCGTACGTTCCCTGTGAAAATCAGTTCATCGGCCCCCGCAATTCACCTCTACGTCACCCCGTGTCGACCACGGGTCACACAAGGGTTCTCGATGTGGGGGAATCGTGCGTGTCCATGACCGGTAGGCGACGTACTCGCACCACCTCCCCCGTTCCGCCTCGGCCCTTAAAGGCCACGTTGCTGTACGCGAGCGCACTGGTGGCGTGTGCGTCGGTCGCCGTCGGGTGCGGGGCCATCCCTGGTACCACGGGGGGTTCCGGGGATGGCCCCGTCAAGGTGATGACCTGGGCGCCGGAGAAGACCAACGCGACCAACAAGCCCGGCATGCCGGCGCTGGCGAAAGCCTACGCACGCTGGGTCAACGCCCACGGCGGCATCAACGGCCGTCAGCTGGAGGTCCTCACCTGCAACGACCACAACGACTCGGTGTCCGCCGCGCACTGCGCCGAGCGGGCCGCCGACGAGAAGGTCGTCGCGGTCGTGGGTTCCTACAGCCAGCACAGCCGCTCGTTCCTCGCCCCGCTGGAAAGCGCGGGCATCCCGTACCTCGGGGGCTACGGCGTCACCGACGACGAGTTCACCAGCCCTCTCTCCTACCCCGTCAACGGTGGCCAGCCCGCCCTGCTGGCCGGACTCGGCGAGCAGCTCGGCAAGAACTGCGGCCCGGTCTCGCTCATCCGGCCCGACACCATCGCCGGTGACGAGCTCCCGGTGCTGCTCGACTCGGGCCTGAAGACGCAGGGCCACGCGCGGGCCGCCGACCAGCGGGCGGCCGAGGACGCCACGGAGTACGCCCTGCCGACGAAGCAGGCGCTTCAGCACGCGACCTCCGACTCGGTCGAGCAAGGCTGTGTGGTCCCCGCGCTCGGTGACCGCACGAACACCTTCATGGACTCCTTCCGGCGCGACAGCGCGGACTACCCGAAGGTGCACACCGGCACGATCATCGGCAGCATCGACCAGTCTCAGATCGACGCCACCGGCGGCAAGTCGGGCCCCTACGAGGGCTCGTACGTCACCGGCTGGTACCCGACCGCGAACGACGCGCGCTGGGACGAGATGCGCAAGGTGATCAAGGAGCAGGCCTTCGGCGACAACCGGATCGATCCGGACGACGCCGGAGTGCAGACCACCTGGATCGCCTACACCGTGCTGAACAAGATCATCGAGTCTCTCGGCGCGGGCGAGGTCTCACCGCTCACCATCCGGCGCACGCTGGACAACGGCCTCAAGGTGGACACGGGCGGGCTCACGCCGACGCTCAGCTGGCGCTTCGAGGACATGATTGCGGCCGTCGACTTCCCGCGCCTCGTCAACGCCGACGTCACGTTCCAGGTCGTACGGGGCGGTCAGCTCACGGCGCAGCGTCGCGGGTTCGTCAACATGTCGAAGACGCTGGAGAACGCGGACTAGGGCCTGTCCGGCGGATCAAGTCGGAGGAAACCTGCGGCGCCTGATCAGCGCACGTGAGCGGGGCCTGGTGCGTCCAACTGCAAGGCGGAGG
>NZ_JBEXNW010000008.1:0-313195 GCF_040611295.1 Streptomyces sp. NPDC002935 | reverse complement strand
TTTTATTTATTTACTGGTGTCCCCCCAACACACCCCCCCCCCGCCACACCCCCCCAAACCCCCCCCGGCCCGGGTTCCAAAACCCCCAGGGCCCCCCCCCCGGGGGGGGCGCCCCTTCTCTCAGCTATGCCGAGCGCTGCACTCAGGCAGCGACAACCTCGATGTTGACCTTGGCGGCAACCTCGGGGTGCAGACGCACGGACGTCTCGTGGGCGCCCAGGGTCTTGATGGGCGAGCCCAGCTCGATGCGGCGCTTGTCGACGTCGGGGCCACCGGAAGCCTTGATCGCCGAAGCGACGTCGGCCGGGGTGACGGAACCGAAGAGACGACCGGCGTCGCCGGAGCGAACGGCCAGACGGACCTTGACGCCTTCGAGGCGGGCCTTGATCTCGTTGGCCTGCTCGATGGTCGCGATCTCGTGGATCTTGCGAGCACGACGGATCTGCTCGACGTCCTTCTCGCCACCCTTGGTCCAGCGGATCGCAAAGCTCCGCGGGATCAGGTAGTTGCGAGCGTAGCCGTCCTTGACGTCAACGACGTCGCCCGCGGCACCGAGGCCGGAGACCTCGTGGGTGAGGATGATCTTCATTAGTCGGTCACCCTTCCCTTATCGCGCGGTGGACGTGTAGGGCAGCAGCGCCATCTCACGGCTGTTCTTCACAGCCGTGGCGACGTCACGCTGGTGCTGCGTGCAGTTGCCGGTCACGCGGCGGGCACGGATCTTGCCGCGGTCGGAAATGAACTTCCGCAGCATGTTCGTGTCCTTGTAGTCCACGTACGTGACCTTGTCCTTGCAGAACGCGCAGACCTTCTTCTTCGGCTTGCGCACAGGCGGCTTCGCCATGGTGTATCTCCTGTGTGATCAAGAAGTGGGAGTACGGCCCACCCTCGGCCCTGGGGCCTAGAAGGGGGGCTCGTCCGAGTAGCCGCCACCGGAACCGCCGGAACCGCCGGAGCCGCCGGAGCTTCCGCCCCAACCGCCACCGCCACCGCCGCCGCCCTGGTTGCCACCAGCGGGAGCGCTGGTCGCCCAGGGGTCGTCGGCGGGAGCGCCGCCGCCCTGCGGAGCGCCGCCGGAGCCACCGCCCCAGCCGCCGCCCTGCTGGCCGCCGCCACCGTTACCTCCGCCGCCGTAACCGCCCTGGCCGCTTCGGCCCGTGGTCTTGGTGACCTTGGCCGTGGCGCTCTTCAGGCTGGCGCCGACTTCCTCGACGTCCAGCTCGTAGACCGTGCGCTTGACGCCCTCACGGTCCTCGTAGGACCGCTGCTTCAGCCGGCCCTGCACAATGACGCGCATGCCTCGCTGGAGCGACTCGGCGACGTTCTCCGCCGCCTGACGCCAGACCGAGCAGGTCAGGAACAGGCTCTCGCCGTCCTTCCACTCATTGGTCTGACGGTCGAAGGTGCGGGGGGTGGACGCGACACGGAACTTCGCGACCGCCGCACCGGAAGGGGTGAAGCGCAGCTCGGGGTCGTCGACAAGATTGCCGACAACCGTGATGACGGTCTCGCCTGCCATGGGGGAACCTCTCGGCGGGTTTGCTGCTGGCTGCTGGTGCTGCTACTCGATGCCCGGGATCAACTGAGCTGGAGAGCTCAGTGGGTCTCGGGACGGAGGACCTTGGTCCGGAGGACCGACTCGTTCAGGTTCATCTGGCGGTCGAGCTCCTTGACGACCGCAGGCTCGGCCTGCAGGTCGATGACCGAGTAGATGCCCTCGGGCTTCTTCTTGATCTCGTACGAGAGACGACGACGGCCCCAGGTGTCGACCTTTTCGACCTTGCCGTTGCCCTCACGGACGACGGAGAGGAAGTTCTCGATCAGGGGGGCGACAGCGCGCTCCTCCAGATCGGGGTCGAGGATGACCATCATTTCGTAGTGACGCATGTGAAACCCACCTCCTTTGGACTCAGCGGCCACGGTCGTTCCGTGGCAGGAGGGTTGTGATGCGTACGCAACGGTATCGGCCGCCACTGACAATCGGGTCCGCCGATCGGTGAACCGAGCGGCAATCCCTGTCGTGACCTGGCCATGAGCCTGGGCAGACACCGGTGCAGAGGGTACAGACTACCTGCACACCGGCTTCCGGTTGAAATCCGACCGGGTTGGCCGTCAATCTGTACACATCGGGTGTGTATGGCGCTACGATGCGCCGCCTTCCGCAGGAGGTGCCCTATGGCACAGGTAATGCGACCCAGCACCACCGGCTCACTCTTCGCCACGGACGGCAAGCCTCATCCGCTCCAGGACACCTTGCTCGCGGTGACCCTGGTGTGCGGAATCCTGGCCTTCGTCACATCGTTCTTCGACAGCCTGCATCTGCTCAGCTCGTGGGCCGGTCTCGTCGGGATCCTCACCGGCGCTTACGGACAGTTCATCTCCGAGACGACCCGAGAGCGCTTCGGGCTGATCGTGGGACTCGGCCTCGCCGGCGTCGGCTTCTACCTCGGCTTGGCCAACGGAGGCCTGTTCGGCGGTGTGATCTGAGTCGAACGTCCGTTTTTCCCTGACCTCGGGGCGCTTCACACTCCCTCCCCGGGGTCCAGGTTCCATGCGGCCAGACGGGGCGCTCACAGGGCGCAGTAGGCTTCGGCGCGAGAGCCGGAGCCCTTGTACCCATGGGGACACACCAGCCCGAGGAGCGCCCCTAATGAGCCTGACCCTGAGGACCATCAGCCGAGAGCAGCATCTGGCATACATCCAGAGCCTGCCCGCGGCCAGCCACATGCAGGTCCCCGCCTGGGCCGACGTGAAGGCGGAGTGGCGCTCCGAGAGCCTCGGGTGGTTCGACGACAGGACCGGCCAGATGGTCGGTGCGGGCCTGGTGCTCTACCGCCAGCTGCCCAAGATCAAGCGCTATCTCGCCTACTTGCCCGAGGGTCCGGTCATCAACTGGTTCGCACCGAACCTCGACGACTGGCTGCAGCCGATGCTCGCGCATCTCAAGCAGCAGGGTGCCTTCTCCGTCAAGATGGGCCCGCCGGTGATCATCCGGCGCTGGGAAGCCACGTCCATCAAGGGCGGCATCCAGAACCCGGACGTGAAGCGCCTGCGGGACATCGAGGCCGACTTCATCGAGCCGCGCGCCTTCGAGGTGGCCGACAAGCTGCGCCGCATGGGCTGGCAGCAGGGCGAGGACGGCGGTGCCGGCTTCGGCGACGTCCAGCCCCGCTATGTCTTCCAGGTGCCGCTCGCCAACCGCTCCCTCGAAGAGGTCCACAGGAACTTCAACCAGCTGTGGCGCCGCAACATCAAGAAGGCCGAGAAGGCGGGCGTCGAGGTCGTCCAGGGCGGATACCAGGACCTGGAGGAGTGGCAGCGGCTGTACGAGATCACCGCCGTGCGCGACCACTTCCGGCCCCGCCCGCTGTCGTACTTCCAGCGCATGTGGACGGCCCTCAACACCGAGGACCCCAACCGCATGCGGCTCTACTTCGCACGTCACAACGGAGTGAACCTTTCGGCGGCGACCATGCTCGTCGTCGGCGGACACGTCTGGTACTCCTACGGCGCCTCGGACAACATCGGGCGCGAGCACCGGCCCTCGAACGCGATGCAGTGGCGCATGCTGCGCGATTCGTACGCCCTGGGAGCCACGGTGTACGACCTGCGCGGCATCTCCGACTCGCTGGACGAGACCGATCACCTCTTCGGCCTGATCCAGTTCAAGGTGGGCACGGGCGGCGAGGCCGCCGAGTACCTCGGCGAGTGGGACTTCCCGCTCAACAAGCTGCTCCACAAGGCGCTCGACATGTACATGTCGCGCCGCTGAACCGGCCCGAAACGCATACCGGGCCGCTGATCCAGCCCGGCATGGCCCCATCGGTCCGGCGAATCGGCGACAATTCCTTTTCATACCTCTGATACACCGCAGCCACGAGAAAGGTTCCGGGACCGGCCATGGCGCTCACGCTCTACGTCGACACCGCGCGCTGGCGGGCACACCACAAGCAGGTGTCCGAGCAGTTTCCGGGGCTGGTCCCCGTCTGCAAGGGCAACGGCTACGGCTTCGGCCACGAACGGCTCGCGGACGAGGCCACCCGCCTGGGCTCGGACATCCTCGCTGTCGGCACCACGTACGAGGCCGCCCGGATCAAGGACTGGTTCGGCGGCGATCTGCTGGTCCTGACGCCGTTCAGGCGGGGCGAGGAGCCCGTACCGCTGCCCGACCGCGTCATCCGCTCCGTGTCGTCCATCGACGGCGTGTACGGCCTTGTGGGCGCCCGTGTCGTCATCGAGGTGATGTCCTCGATGAAGCGGCACGGAGTGAGCGAGCAGGACCTGCCGCATCTGCACTCCGCCATCGAGAACGTCCGGCTGGAGGGCTTCGCGATCCACCTGCCGCTGGACCGCACCGACGGCTCGGACGCCGTCGAGGAGGTCATCGGCTGGATGGACCGCCTGCGTGCGGCCCGTCTGCCGTTGCACACGATGTTCGTGAGCCACCTCAAGGCCGAGGAACTCGCGCGACTTCAGCAGCAGTTCCCGCAGACCCACTTCCGCGCCCGTATCGGCACGCGGCTGTGGCTGGGGGACCACGACGCCACCGAGTACCGCGGGGCCGTCCTGGACGTCACACGCGTCTCCAAGGGCGACCGCTTCGGCTACCGGCAGCAGAAGGCGGCCTCGGACGGCTGGCTTGTGGTCGTGGCGGGCGGTACGTCGCACGGGGTGGGCCTGGAGGCTCCCAAGGCACTGCACGGCGTCATGCCGCGCGCCAAGGGCGTCGCACGCGCCGGCCTCGCGACAGTCAACCGGAACCTTTCTCCGTTCGTCTGGGCGGGCAAGCAGCGCTGGTTCGCCGAGCCCCCGCACATGCAGGTCTCGATCCTCTTCGTGCCCTCCGACGCCTCGGAGCCGAAGGTCGGCGACGAACTGGTGGCGCATCTGCGGCACACCACCACACAGTTCGACCGCGTCGTCGAGCGCTGACCCCCCGGTTCGACCCGCTCACAGCCGAAAGGCCGTACACGGACACCGTGTACGGCCTTTTTCGTGGCTCCTCCACACCCTGTTCGCTCAGAGCGAACGGTCTCCGGATGTCGTGTCCCGGCTGCCCCAGTCGACCTGGGGCAGCCCGTCGAAGTGCGCGGCGTGACGCGGCGGATGCGCGGCCGCGCCTAGAACGAAGGCATCCTCGGCGCCGTCCAGCAGCCCGCCCGACGGGTCGTCGTCCCCGGCTCGGCGCACCACGTCGCGCTCCGGCATGAAGATGTCCCGTACGACCACCGCGCACAGGTACAGCGTCCCCAACAGGTGAACGGCGATGGCGACTTGGTATCCGTCGGTCGGCAGGCCCTTATGGGCGTCCCCGCTGGTGGTGTACGCGAGGTACATCCAGATGCCCAGGAAGTACGCGACCTCGCACGCCTGCCAGATCAGGAAGTCCCGCCAGCGCGGCCGGGCCAGAGCGGCGAGCGGGACGAGCCACAGCACGTACTGCGGCGAGTAGACCTTGTTCGTGAGAATGAAGGCCGCGACGATCAGGAAGGCGAGCTGGGCGAAGCGAGGGCGACGGGGAGCGGTCAGTGTGACGGCGCTCAAGCCCGCGCAGATGACCAGCATCAGGATCAGCGCCCACGTGTTGGCCGCGTCGGGGGTGATCGTGATCTTCAGCCAATTCGAGATGAACAGGAAGACCGAACCGAAGTCGACACCGCGGTCGTGGCTGAAGGTGTAGAACTTCGCCCATCCCTCAGGAGCGAAGTACATGACCGGAAGGTTCACGGCCAGCCAGGCACCGACGGTACCGAGCAGCGCCGTTCCGAACTCACGCCACTTGCCGGCCCGCCAGCACAGCAGGAAGAGCGGCCCGAGGACCAGGAACGGGTAGAACTTGGCAGCCGTGGCGAGCCCGATCAGGACACCGAAGGCCAGGGGACGTCCCCGCGACCACATGAGCATCGCGGCGGCCAGGAGGGCCACGGCGAGGAGATCCCAGTTGATGGTGGCCGTGAGCGCGAAGGCGGGTGCGAGGGCGACCAGGAGGCCGTCCCAGGGGCGACGCCGGTGGGTGCGTGCCGCGCATACGGCGATGACCGCCGCGCACACCATCAGCATCCCCGCGTTGACCATCCAGTAGGTCTGCTCCTGGTCCTGGATGCTCCCGCTGCCCGGAGTGAGCCAGGCAGCAACCTCCATGAACACGCCGGTCAGCACCGGGTACTCGAGGTAGTCCATGTCGCCGGGGAGCTTGTCGAAGTACGGCACAAGGCCGTCGGCGAAACCCCGCCC
Organism: Streptomyces sp. NPDC002935; assembly: GCF_040611295.1. Lineage (NCBI taxonomy): Bacteria > Bacillati > Actinomycetota > Actinomycetes > Kitasatosporales > Streptomycetaceae > Streptomyces > Streptomyces sp. NPDC002935. The sequence goes on along the minus strand of NZ_JBEXNW010000008.1, from coordinate 306,961 downwards.
CTGGTAGAGGTGCGGGATGTCCGAGTAGCAGGCGTGCGTGTACTGCGAGCTGGCTCCGAAGAACCAGCCGCCGTCGTAGCAAGGCAGCTTCTGGACCATGCCGAGGGCGAACATGCCGATCGCCAACAGCGCGACGACCCGCACGGGCGTCCACCAGGACGTCCCGAGCAGGGCCCGCCGCCCGATGGGTCCACCGATCAGCTCGCTGCCGCTGGCGGCGACCTCGTCATCCTTGGTCGGCCGCACCAGCTCCGGCTCGTGCACGCTCGCTCGCGTCGTCTCTGCACTGGGCATGCCGCACATCCTGCCGTACGCGTCTAGGAATAGGCCGAGGGCCGCCCCACCTGGTCGGTGTGGCGGCCCTCGTTTCACGTGAAACGGTGTGTTTCACGTGAAACACACACGGAGGCGGCTATCCGTTCGGTCCTCCGAAGAGGCCTCCGTTGCCGTTGCCATTGCCTCTAGTGGTACTGGTGCTGGTTGATGCCGACGGTGAAGTGCTTACTCCTCCGTCGGTGCCACCGGTGTCGGTACCGCCGGTGTCCGTACCGCCGGTGTTGGTCCCACCGGTGTTGTTGCAGGTGAAGTCGAACTTCTTGCAGGTCTCGCTCGCCGAGGGCGAAGGAGACGTCAAGGTCGCGCTGGGTGTCGGAGTCGGCGACGGGCTCTCGCTCTCGGTGACCGAGGGCGTCGGCGTCGGGCTCGGGGTGTCGTTGAGGACCACACCGATGTCCTCGGGCGTCGGGAAGGTCTCCACCTTCTCGCCCTTGAGCGCCACCTCCATGTAGTCCCGCCAGATCTGAGACGGGAACGAAGCACCGTGGATGGTCTTCTCGCCGCCCGTGCCGTACATCTGCAGGAACTCGCGATTCTTCTTGGTCTCGTCGTCGTCCAGGCGGTACATGCCGATCGCCGTGGCCAGCTGGGGGGTGTACCCGACGAACCAAGCGGACTTGTTGCCGTCGGTGGTACCGGTCTTGCCGGCCACCTCGCGGCCCTTCAGCTGGGCGTTGGTACCGGTGCCCTTCTCGACCACGGTCTTCAGAACATCGGTGACGTTGTCCGCGACCGCCGAGGTGAAGGCCTCTTTGGTCTTCTTGACCGTGTCGTGCTGGAAGACGTTGCCGTCCTTGTTGGTCACCTTCTCGACCGAGTACGGATCCCGCTGCTGGCCGCTGGCCGCGAAGGTGGCGTACGCGCCGGCCATACGGATCGCACTCGGGGAGGACGTACCCAGGGAGAACGACGGGAACCTGGAACTGGCGAGGCTCGACTCCTTGATGCCCGCGCTCAGGACGGCGTCCTTGACCTTGTCCAGGCCGACGTCCATGCCCAGCTGGACATAGGCGGAGTTGACGGACTCGCGCATCGCCTCACGCAGGTCGATGTTGTAGCTGGGCGGGTTGTACGACTGCTGGCCGTCGTTCTGCTGCAGCCACTCCTTGCCCTTGTCGTCCGTCCAGTCGGTTCTGTTGTAGTCCTTGATCTTGAGCTTGTTCTTGCCGCTGTAGAAACTCTTCGGAGAGACCTTCGTGCGCTCGTCCTGTGACTGGGACGGGTCACCGTCGGGATTCCGAACACCCCAGGACATGGCAGCCGCCAGGACGAAGGGCTTGAAGGTCGAACCCACCTGGGCACCGGTCTGGTCGGCGTTGTCGGTGAAGTGCTTGGTCGCGTCCACACCGCCGTAGATGGCCTCGATCGCACCGCTGTCCGGGTTCACGGACGCTCCGCCGAACTGGACGTACTTGTCCGTCTTCGGGCGCAGCTTGGGCTTGATGTTGGCCTTCTGCACCTTCTTCACCGCGTCTTCGAGCGCCTTGACCTTCTTCCTGTCGAAGGTCGTGTGGATCTCGAGGCCACCCTGCCGAAGCTTGGTCTCGGTGATTCCGGTCTTGTCGCTGTTGTTGATCAGGTACGAGTTGGCCAGGTCGACCAGATAGCCGACCTGCCCGCTCAGGGCGGCATTGGACCGCGGACTCTTGATCTCGGGGAACTTGGTGTACTTGTCCCGCACCGCTTGGCTCAGGCGGCCGTCCTTGACCTCTTCAGTGAGGATCCACCGCCAGCGAATCTCGGCGCGCTCGCGGTTGGCCTGAGGTGTGGCGGACGGGTCGATCGACTGCGCGCCCGCGGGGTCGTAGTACGTGGCGCCCTTGAGTACCGCCGCCAGGAAGGCGCACTGGCTCGGGTCGAGGTCGTTGGCGTCCTCGTCGAAGTAGGCACGCGCCGCGGCCTGGATGCCGTAGGCGTTGCGCCCGTAGTAGGCGGAGTTCAGGTAGCCGGCCATGATCTGGTCCTTGGGCACCTTGGCCCCGACCTTGATGGAGACGAACAGCTCCCTGAGCTTGCGGGAGACCGTCTGCGACTGGTCCTCCAGCATCGCGTTCTTCACGTACTGCTGGGTGATGGTGGAGCCACCCTGCGTCTGACCGCCCTTGGCCATGTTGACGAAGGCACGGGCGATACCCATCGGGTCGACGCCACTGTCGGTCTCGAACGTCTTGTTCTCGGCCGACATGACCGCCCACCGCATTTCCTTGGGGATCTGCGTGTAGCCGATGATCTGGCGGTTGGTCTCACCACCCGTGGCGACCATCTGGGTGTTGTCGGCGTAGTAGTAGACGTTGTTCTGCGCCCTGGCGGTCTCACCGACGACCGGGATGCCGACCAGGGCGTACGCGACGCTCGCGGCTGCGACGAGGCTGCCGCAGAAGCCGATGAACAGGCCCGTCACGAGCTTCCAGGACGGCACCCAGCGTGCGGCGCCGTACTTACCGGCGCGCGGGTAGTCGATGATGCGTTTCCGGGCAGGCTCGGGAGCGCGGCCGCGGCCGCGCCCTGGCCCGCTCGGGCCCGGGGGACCACCACGCCGGCCTCCCCCTCCTCCGGGGCCGCCCTGTCCCGCGCCGTCGGCAGCTCTGCGCCTGCCTCCGCCGCTCCCTCTCTGTGTGGCGCGCCGTGCCTCGGCACGGCTACCGAACGGGCTCTCTGTACCCCCCGAGTCATAAGAATCGGAAGGAGACCCGCTGGCGCCTCGCGGTGTCTCGCGGCGGCCTGCGGACGGCCCGGGCTGTGGCTGGCCGCGCCGGGCCGCGGCACGTCCGCCGCCCTGCGGCTGCGGCGGTTTGCGACGGTGCTCGCTCATCGAACGATTACTCCTCGGGCAGGCGCACCTTTGCGCGCCTGGAAACGGCGGCTGGTTTCCGGTCCCCCCGAAGTACGGATGCGGTCGTTTGCGCATTCACCCGTACAGCACCAAAGACGTTGACGTTCTCAGGCGTCACTCGGTTCCCGGTGGTGTGCATGCCGCACAGACTACGCACCGCCAAAACCCACCTAGCACCGAAGTTCACCCCAAATCAGGCAACTTGCTTCGTATGAATCGGTGATGTGACGCCGTTCACTCCGCTCCCTCTTGTCGCATCCTCACGGTCCATCTATCGTGCTGATGTATCGAGTCGATACATCAGCGCGGCATAAAGACCGGGCTGACGAGGCAGCGACAGGGAGGAGGCGACGATGAGCCGGCGTTCCGGGATCCTCGAGTTCGCTGTACTCGGCCTGCTCCGCGAGTCCCCGATGCACGGCTATGAGCTGCGCAAACGACTCAACACGTCACTGGGTGTGTTCCGTGCCTTCAGTTACGGAACGCTCTACCCCTGCCTCAAGACGCTGGTCGCCAACGGCTGGTTGATCGAGGAATCAGGATCCACACCCGAAGACGCCCTCACGGCAACACTCGCAGGGCGTCGCGCCAAGATCGTCTATCGATTGACGGCGGAAGGTAAGGATCACTTCGAGGAACTTCTCGCGCAGACGGGTCCCGACGCATACGAGGACGAGCACTTCGCCGCTCGCTTCGCCTTCTTCGGGCAGACGTCACGCGACGTACGCATGCGCGTACTGGAGGGTCGCCGCAGCCGTCTGGAGGAGCGCCTCGAGAAGATGCGCGCCTCGCTGGCGCGCACCCGGGAGCGCCTCGACGACTACACGCTTGAGCTCCAGCGCCACGGAATGGAGTCCGTGGAGCGCGAAGTGCGCTGGCTGAACGAGCTCATCGAGAGCGAGCGGGCCGGACGGGACGTCAAACGTCCCGCCTCCGACGGCTCCGCTCAACAGGACAGCACATCTGGAGAGACGGGCGGCCTGCCCCGGCACCGGGACAGCACCCGGCCGGATCCGTCCGACGACACCGCCACGTGAGGCCCATTCGGGGTTTCACCGATATACACAGGGAGCAACCGGAATGGGTTCGGTTCGCGTAGCCATCGTCGGCGTAGGCAACTGCGCCGCCTCGCTGGTTCAGGGCGTCGAGTACTACAAGGACGCCGACCCGGCGGCCAAGGTACCCGGCCTGATGCACGTCCAGTTCGGCGACTACCACGTCGGTGACGTCGAGTTCGTCGCCGCGTTCGACGTCGACGCGAAGAAGGTCGGCCTCGACCTCTCCGACGCCATCGGTGCCAGCGAGAACAACACCATCAAGATCTGCGACGTCCCGAGCAAGGGCGTCACGGTCCAGCGCGGTCACACCCTGGACGGTCTCGGTAAGTACTACCGCATGACCATCGAGGAGTCCGCCGAGACCCCGGTCGACGTGGTCCAGGTCCTGAAGGACAAGCAGGTCGACGTCCTCATCTGCTACCTGCCCGTCGGTTCCGAGGCCGCGGCGAAGTTCTACGCCCAGTGCGCCATCGACGCCAAGGTCGCCTTCGTCAACGCCCTCCCGGTCTTCATCGCCGGCACCAAGGAGTGGGCGGACAAGTTCACCGAGGCCGGCGTCCCGATCGTCGGCGACGACATCAAGTCGCAGGTCGGCGCGACCATCACGCACCGTGTGATGGCGAAGCTGTTCGAGGACCGCGGTGTCCGTCTTGAGCGCACGATGCAGCTCAACGTCGGCGGCAACATGGACTTCAAGAACATGCTGGAGCGCGACCGCCTCGAGTCCAAGAAGATCTCGAAGACGCAGGCCGTCACCTCGCAGATCCCCGACCGCGACATGGGCGAGAAGAACGTCCACATCGGTCCCTCGGACTACGTGGCCTGGCTCGACGACCGCAAGTGGGCGTACGTCCGCCTCGAGGGCCGCGCCTTCGGCGATGTCCCGCTGAACCTGGAGTACAAGCTCGAGGTCTGGGACTCCCCGAACTCGGCCGGCGTCATCATCGACGCCCTGCGCGCCGCGAAGATCGCCAAGGACCGCGGCATCGGCGGCCCGATCCTCTCCGCGTCGAGCTACTTCATGAAGTCCCCGCCGGTCCAGTACTTCGACGACGAGGCCTTCGCCAACGTCGAGAAGTTCATCAAGGGCGAGGTCGAGCGCTAAAGCACAGTTTCGTGCTTGCTGTTGAGGGTCCCCGGGCTTGCTGCCCGGGGACCCTCCTCGTATGTGAGGCTGTGCCCCATGGCCGTCGTGCGTGACCTGCGCGTCCTCCTGCGCTTCCAGGGATTCAGACGCCTGCTCGGTGTACGACTGCTGTCCCAGGGCGCCGACGGCGTCTATCAGGTCGCGCTGGCCACGTACGTGGTCTTCTCACCGGAGAAGCAGACCTCGGCGGCCTCGATCGCCTCCGCGATGGCGGTGCTGCTGCTCCCGTACTCCCTCGTCGGGCCCTTCGCGGGGGTCCTGCTGGACCGCTGGCGACGCCGGCAGGTTTTCCTGTACGGCAATCTGCTGCGCACGGCGCTGGCGTGCGTGACGGCCGTGCTGATGCTGAGCCATGTCCCTGACTGGCTCTTCTACGCCTCCGCGCTCTGTGTCACGGCGGTCAACCGCTTCGTCCTGGCCGGGCTCTCGGCCGCGCTGCCCCGTGTCGTCGACACGGAGCGTCTGGTGCTCGCCAACTCTCTTTCGCCGACCGCCGGAACGCTCGCAGCGACCATCGGCGCGGGCCTCGCGTTCGCCGTACGGCTGGTCGTCGCGGACTCCGACGCGGCGGTGGTTCTCGCAGGGGCGGCTCTGTACCTGTGCGCCGCCCTCGCCTCCCTCCGTATCGCCCCGGAACTCCTCGGGCCCGATCGCGCATTGGTCCGCACCCGCATGGCCGCGGCCCTCGGCGGCACCGCACGAGGCCTTGCGGGAGGCGTACGTCATCTCACGGAACCCGCACGGCGGGAGGCGGCCTGGGCTCTGATGGCGATGACGTTGATGCGCTTCTGCTACGGCGCCCTGACGGTCATGGTGCTGATGCTCTGCCGCTATGCCTGGGCATCCGGCTCGGACGACGGGCTCGCGCTCCTGGGGCTGGCCGTGGGTGTCTCCGGGGCGGGCTTCTTCGGCGCTGCCGTGGTGACGCCCTGGGCGGCCGGACGACTGGGCCCCGGTCGCTGGATCGCCGTCTGCGCCGGCACCGCCGCGGTCCTGGTGCCCGCGCTCTCTCTCCCGTTCGCCCCCGCGCCCATGCTGATCGCCGCATTCGTGCTGGGCGTGACCACGCAGGGCGCGAAGATCGCCACGGACACGATCGTGCAGTCCTCCGTCGATGACGGCTTCCGCGGCCGAATCTTCTCCGTTTACGACGTCCTGTTCAACGTCGCCTTCGTCGGCGCGGCCGCAATGGCCGCTCTGATACTGCCTTCTGACGGACGGTCGGTTTTCCTCGTCGTGACCGTGACAGCGGTCTACGCCTCAATTGCGGCCGCTATGGCCCGCTTTGAACTTCAGTAAGTGTCACATCAGTGCCACAGAGCCAATCCTGGCTACTGCGTTGTCACAGGGTCCCGATAGCTTACGTGCGTCTTATTCGCGTCACGCGCCTACGTTCTAGGGGGACCCCCAAGTGACAACTCCGCCGCCCAAGGGCCAGAACCCGTTCGCTCAGGGCCAGCAGCCCTACGGCCAGCCGCCCCAGGGTCAGGCTCCGTACGGCCAGCAGCCTCCGCAGGGATACCCGCAGCAGCCGGGTCAGCCCGGGTTCCCGCAGCAGCCGACCGCTGGGTTCGCCCCGGTCCCGCCGCAGCGCCCGAAGCGGGGCTTCAGGCAGTACCTGCGCATAATCGTGGCCATCGCGGGCGTGTCGATCGTCGTGGGCGGCTGGCTGTTCAGTGACAGCGAAGACGCCAAGAAGCTGGCCGTCGGCGACTGCCTCTACAACAAGGGCACCGACAACGACCCGGACGTGGTGCAGGTCGAGTGCACCGACCCCAAGGCCACGCACAAGGTCCTGAAGAAGGCCGACGGCGCTTCGCTGGCCCAGCTGACCTGCCAGAGCGTCACGGGGACGACGGCGACCCTGACGTGGAAGGAAACGGGCGATTCCTTCACGCTCTGCCTGGGAGACAACAAGTAACCGGCAGAACCGGATGTGCGAAGGGGCGGTGTTTCACGTGAAACACCGCCCCTTCGCGTCGCCCGGGCTCATGTTTCACGTGAAACATGAGCCCGGGCGGCCCCTCTTCAGCCCTGTTCGGCCCACCACTCCTTGAGCGCCGCCACCGCGGCCTCATGCCCCATCGGGCCGTTCTCCAGGCGCAGCTCCAGCAGGAACTTGTACGCCTGACCGATCGCGGGGCCCGGGCCGATACCCAGGATCCCCATGATCTCGTTGCCGTCGAGGTCGGGACGGATCGCGTCGAGCTCTTCCTGCTCCTTGAGCTCGGCGATTCGGTCCTCCAGGCCGTCGTAGGCGCGGGAGAGGGCGGTCGCCTTGCGCTTGTTGCGCGTGGTGCAGTCGGAGCGGGTCAGCTTGTGGAGACGGTCCAGCAGCGGACCCGCGTCACGGACGTAGCGACGGACGGCGGAGTCCGTCCACTCGCCGGTGCCGTACCCGTGGAAGCGAAGATGCAGTTCGACCAGGCGTGAGACATCTTTCACGAGATCGTTCGAGTACTTGAGCGCCGCCATCCGCTTCTTGGTCATCTTGGCGCCCACCATCTCGTGGTGGTGGAACGAGACCCGCCCGTCCTGCTCGAAGCGGCGCGTTCGCGGTTTGCCGATGTCGTGGAACAGCGCGGCGAGCCTGAGGGTCAGATCGGGCCCGTCCTCCTCCAGCGCCATCGCCTGTTCCAGAACGATCAGGGTGTGTTCGTAGACGTCCTTGTGCCGGTGGTGCTCGTCACTCTCCAGCCGCAGCGCGGGAAGCTCGGGCAGCACATGGTCGGCGAGCCCGGTGTCGACGAGCAGCGTCAGGCCCTTGCGCGGGTGGGCGGATCGGATGAGCTTGTTCAGCTCGTCCCGTACTCGCTCCGCCGAGACGATCTCGATACGAGCGGCCATGTCCGTCATGGCTGCAACAACCTCGGGTGCCACCTCGAAGTCGAGCTGCGCGGCGAACCGCGCCGCCCGCATCATCCGCAGCGGATCGTCGGAAAAGGACGCCTCGGGAGTGCCCGGGGTGCGCAGAACGCGAGCGGACAGGTCATCCAGACCGCCGTACGGGTCGATGAACTCCTTCTCCGGCAGTGCGACGGCCATCGCGTTCACCGTGAAGTCGCGACGCACGAGGTCTTCCTCGATGGAGTCGCCGTAGGACACCTCCGGCTTGCGGGAGGTCCGGTCGTACGCCTCGGAGCGGTACGTCGTGATCTCGATCTGGAACGACTGCTCCACATCGTCCACGCGGGCGTCCTTCTGCGCACCCACCGTGCCGAAGGCGATCCCGACCTCCCACAGAGCGTCCGCCCAGGGTCGGACGATCTTCAGTACGTCCTCGGGTCGGGCGTCCGTCGTGAAGTCCAGGTCATTGCCGAGCCGGCCGAGGAGCGCGTCCCGGACCGAGCCGCCGACCAGGGCGAGCGAGAACCCTGCTTCCTGGAAACGGCGGGCGAGCTCGTCGGCGACTGGAGACACCCGCAGCAGTTCACTCACCGCGCGGTGCTGCACCTGACTCAGGGCACTGGAATTGTCTTCGTTGGCGTTCGGCACAACAGAAAAGGGTACGTGGCCGAGGCCCCCGGGAGCGCCTCGATAAATCTCGCACCCGTGCCCGTCTTTTTTTTCAGGGGCATCAATACGCGCACATACAGGACAGTCGGCACCCTCCCCCGATCTTGTGGACCACTCCGCGGCACTTACTCTCAGCGCACATCGTTACCATGCGTGGACGCACATTCCGACGACCACTGACGACGACGAGGGACGGGCGAGCGCGTGGCCGAGGCGGCAGACTTCCAAGGGACGAGTCCCTCACCTGCCCGCCGGTGGCTCCGGCGCAGCGGTGCACTGCTGGCCGGGGCGCCGCTGCTGGCCGGGCTGCTCCAGCTGCCCTTCAGCGGGCCCGCTCAAGCCGCTGAGAAGGCCTCTGTGGCCGATGCCGCAGGGTCGGGCCCGGTCGACATCAACCTCGACTCGCTGAGCCCCAGCACCCCGACCGACGGCGACACGATCACCGTCTCGGGCTCGGTCACCAACACGAGCAAGCAGACGGTCACGGATGCCCATGTGGGCATCCGCGTGGGGCCGTCCCTGAACACCCGCTCCGCCATCGACACCGTCGCGAAGCGCACCAGCTTCCAGCCGGGGCTCGACGCGTTGGAGGTCGGGGGCAAGTACGTCGCGAAGGTCGCCAAGCTCGCCGCGGGCAGCTCGCAGCGCTTCAGCATCTCGGTGCCCGTCAAGGACCTCGACCTCGGCTCCGACGGGGTCTACCCGCTCGGCGTCTCGCTCACGGGCCGCACGACCGCGCAGCAGTGGGACCAGGTACTCGGCATCGAGCGGACCTTCCTGCCCTGGCAGCCCGACGCGGCGGACACGAAGACGAAGACGACGTACCTCTGGCCGCTCATCTCCACCGTTCACCTCACGGCGAAGACCGGTTCGGACGAGCAGCAGACACCCGTCTTCAAGAGCGACGACCTGGCCAAGGAGATCTCCCCGGGCGGGCGCCTGGACCAGCTCCTGTCGCTGGGCAACCAGCTCGATGTCACCTGGGTACTCGACCCGGACCTGCTGGCCTCCGTCGACGCGATGAGGGGCGGCTACCGGATCCAGCAGGAGAACGGCACGACCATCGCCGGGAAGAACCAGGCGGTGGCCAACGCCTGGCTCGACAAACTGGAGAAGTCGGTCCAGGGCCAGAACATCGTCGCGCTGCCCTTCGCCGACCCCGACCTCGCGTCACTGGCCCACCACGGCAAGGACGTCACCGGTTCCCTGAGCCACCTCAAGGACGCCACCGATGTGGCGGCCGGCACGGTGGAGACGATCGTCCATGTGAAGCCGAGCACGGATTTCGCCTGGCCCGTGGACGGCGCGGTGGACCCGTCGATCGTCAACGTGGCCACCTCGGCCGGCGCGGACAAGGTGATCACCCGCAGCGACAGCCTGCGTGAGACGGGCGGCCTGCCGTACACGCCGAGCGCCGCCCGCCCCATCGGCGGCGGAACGACGGCGGTGGTCGCGGACGAGCGGCTGTCCACCGCGTTCCAGGGCGACATGATGAAGGCGGACAGCTCCACGCTCGCCGTCCAGAAGTTCCTCGCACAGAGCCTGATGATCAACCTGCAGGAGTCGGACAACGAGCGCAGTATCGTCGTCGCCCCGCAGCGCATGCCCACAGCGAGCCAGGCGCAGTCCATGGCCGTGGCCCTGCGGGCGCTCCAGCAGGGCAACTGGTCGGAGTCCCAGGGGCTGGCCGAGGCCGCCAAGGCCAAGCCGGACCCCGGCGCCACCACGAAGGTGCCTCCCACGTCCTCGTACCCGCGGGCGCTGCGCAACCGGGAGCTGCCGCGCGGAGCCTTCGAGCGGATCCAGAAGACGCAGAGCAAGCTCGACAAATTCCAGGTGATCCTCACCCACGAAGCCCGTGTAGTCACCCCGTTCGGCCGGGCGATAGACCGGGGGATGTCGGCGTCCTGGCGCGGCCGAACCGCTGAGGCGGCGGCCTTCCGCAAGGGTGTGGACCGGTACCTCGACGAGCTCATGGGCCTGGTGCATCTCATCGAGAAGTCGGACGCGAAGCTCTCCGGGCGCAGCGCGACGATCCCCGTGACCGTCCAGAACAACCTCGTGCAGGGCGTCGACCATCTGGTGCTGCGGCTCACGTCGAAGCAGCCCACCCGCCTCAAGATCGGCAATGGTCCGTACGACGAGCGGCCGATCCAGGTCGCGGGCGAGCACAGTCAGTCGGTGAAGTTCACGACCTCCACCAAGGCCAACGGCCCGGTGCAGGTCGACGCTCAGCTGTACACGGAGGACGGGCAGCCGTACGGCCACAAGGTGTCCTTCGAGGTGAAGGTCACCGAGATCACCTCCACGGTGATGCTCGTCATCGGCGGCGGCGTCCTGCTTCTGGTCCTCGCCGGTTTCCGGATGTACACGCAGCGTAAGCGCGCGGCGGCCCGGCAGACCGAGGAGGAACCGGACAACGGTCCCGAGGCAGGGGGCGAGAGCAAGGACTCGGACGGCACCGTGGACACTGACACCACCGAAGACTCCGAGGCCGGTCCCGAACGGGCTTCCGACCCGGAGTCCGGGGCAGACGACCCGGAGCACCCGAGTGACCCAACACCGGACACCGCACCGGAAAGCGCCGACCCGTCCGGCACGGGTGAGAGAGTGGACCGTTGAGCGATGTCGTGGCCGGTGGGCCCGGGGACGATGAGGTGGGGTAACCATGAACGCGCCGTACGACGGTGACCGCGGCCAGGGCGCGGGATCCTCGGGCTACCCCGAGGACTACCCGGACCAGGACGCGGGCCGCTCCGGCTACCCCGAGGGCACGCCGGAGCCCGGCCAGATGCCGCCGGGATCTCCCGCGGACATGTACCTCCAGGACGCCTACGACCAGGATCCCTACCGGGCGCAGGACCTCTCGGCCCAGGACCCGGTGGCGGAGGCGCTCTACGACCGCGCCGCGCACCCTCCGCCGGCGCCCGGAACGTACGCCCCCCAGCAACCGCTCTACGCCCAGCCGCCCACGTCGCAGTACGCCCCCGACCCGCGGGTGTGGGCCCAGACGCCCCCTCCGGAGCCGGCCGGACCGACGCGGCACCTGCCGTACGGCGACGACGCCCGGACCACCCAGTACGTGGGGGTGGACGACCTGGTCACCCAGGCCGGCGAGGAGCAGCACGAGCCCGACGCCTTCGCCCACCTCTTCCGTGACCAGCAGCAGGGCGGCGTCCGTCATGCCTATGCCTCCCCAGCCGTCCCGGCGCCTGCCCCTGAACCGGCTCCGGCCGCAGCTCAGCCGACGCCCGCACCGGCGGCCGCTCCGGCGAAGTCCGGCGGCCGCGCTTCCGGCTTGCTGAAGTCGAGCGCCGTGATGGCGGCGGGCACGCTGGTGTCGCGTCTCACCGGCTTCGTACGCACCATGATCATCACGGCCGCTCTGGGGGCGGCGACGCTCGGTGACGCCTGGACCGTCGCGTACACCCTGCCGACAATGATCTACATCCTGACCGTCGGCGGCGGACTCAACTCGGTCTTCGTGCCGCAGCTGGTGCGGTCCATGAAGGAGGACGAGGACGGTGGTGAGGCGTACGCCAACCGCCTCCTGACCCTCGTCATGGTCGCCCTCGCTGTGATCGTCACCGTCGCGGTGTTCATCGCACCGCTGCTGATCCAGCTGATGTCGGACGCCATCGCGAGTGACCCGGCGGCCAACAACGTGGCGGTCACCTTCGCCCGGTACTGCCTGCCCACGATCTTCTTCATGGGCGTCCATGTGGTCATGGGCCAGATCCTCAACGCCCGCGGGAAGTTCGGCGCGATGATGTGGACTCCGGTCCTGAACAACATCGTCATGATCTCCACGTTCGGCATGTTCCTCTGGGTCTACGGGACCGCCCGGCACTCCGGCATGAAGGTGGAGAACATCCCGCCGGACGGCCTCCGCCTGCTGGGCATCGGCACCCTGCTCGGCCTGGTCGTACAGGCCGTGGCGATGGTTCCGTATCTGCGGGAGGCAGGTTTCCGCTTCCGTCCGCGCTTCGACTGGAGGGGCCACGGCCTCGGCAAGGCCGTCCAGCTCGCCAAGTGGACCGTGCTCTTCGTCCTCGCCAACCAGGCAGGCGTTCTCGTTGTCACACAGCTGGCGACCGCGGCGCAGAAGACGTCGGGCAAGAGCGGCGCGGGAATCCTGGCCTACTCCAACGCCCAGCTGATCTGGGGCATGCCGCAGGCGATCATCACGGTCTCCGTCATGGCGGCCATGCTTCCGCGGATCTCTCGAGCGGCCCACGACGGTGACCCGGGCGCCGTCCGTGACGACATCTCACAGGGTCTGCGGACCTCGGCGGTGGCGATCGTCCCGATCGCCTTCATGTTCATCGCCCTGGGCATTCCCATGTGCACCCTGCTCTTCGGCTCGAGCGGCATCCAGGCCGCCCAGTCCCAGGGCTATGTCCTCATGGCTTTCGCGCTCGGCCTGATCCCGTTCTCGGTGCAGTATGTGATCCTCCGTGGCTTCTACGCCTACGAAGACACCCGCACCCCCTTCTACAACACGGTCATCGTGGCCGCCGTCAACGCGGCCGCGTCGGCCGTCTGTTACATGGTGCTGCCCGCGCAGTGGGCGGTCGTCGGCATGGCCGGCGCGTACGGACTGGCGTATGCCGTAGGCGTCGGAGTGGCCTGGCAGCGGCTGCGCAGGCGGCTGGGCGGCGATCTGGACGGCGCCCGCGTGCTGCGCACGTACGCGCGTCTGTGCCTGGCATCCGTCCCGGGTGCCGTGGTGGGCGGCGCCGTAGGCTTTGCGATCACCCAGGCCCTCGGGCACGGGGCGATCGGATCGATCGCGGCGCTGGTTTTCGGATCGATCGCCCTGCTCGGTGTCTTCTACATCGCCGCACGCAAGATGCGCATCGAAGAACTCAATTCAATGGTCGGAATGGTCCGCGGGCGCCTGGGGCGCTGAGGCGGGGGTACGCGCACAACCATCGTCCGTCGCCGTGTGTCGTGCATAGCGCCGGACTGTGGGCACAATTGGTTTCGGCGTCGGACAGCGCGCAACGGATGGGGAGGCAGGGACGACGGTGGCGGAACGGAGCACGGCTGCCGTCGACGTGGCAGACAACAGCGGTGACGAACCGCTGACCGCCAAGGCGGACCAAACCACGTCCGACGGGGTGGCCCAGAAGCAGGAGCGGGAAACGGACAGCGAAGAGGCACAGGGGAGCGGCGGGACCGAGAGTCCCGGAAAGGCCTCACCGCCCGAACTGCACAGCGGTCACAAACTCGCCAGGCGATACCGCCTCGAAGAGTGCGTCACCCGTCTGGACGGTTTCAGCAGTTGGCGCGCGATGGACGAGAAGCTCCGTCGTGCTGTCGGTGTGCACCTGCTGCCCGCCGATCATCCGCGGGCCCGCTCCGTACTGGCGGCGGCCCGTTCCTCCGCCCTGCTGGGCGATCCCCGCTTCGTCCAGGTCCTGGACGCGGTCGAGGAGAACGATCTCGTCTATGTGGTGCACGAGTGGCTGCCGGACGCCACGGAGCTCACCGCGCTGCTCGCCTCGGGTCCCCTTGAGGTGCACGAGGCCTACCAGATGGTCAGTCAGGTCTCCCAGGCCATGGCCGCCGCACACCGCGAGGGCCTCGCGCATCTGAAGCTGACCCCGGGCGCCGTGCTCCGCACGTCGTCCGGCCAGTGGCGTATCCGTGGGCTCGCCGTGAACGCGGCGCTGCGCGGCATCAGTTCCGACACCCCGCAGCGCTCCGACACGGAGGCGATCGGGGCTCTCCTGTACGCCTCCCTGACCCAGCGCTGGCCGTACGAGAACGATGCGTATGGCCTGTCGGGGCTCCCCAAGGGCGTCGGTCTCATCGCACCCGACCAGGTGCGGGCCGGTGTCCACCGGGGCCTGTCGGAGCTCGCCATGCGCGCGCTCGCCAACGACGGGGCGACCGCCTCCCGCCATGAGTCCCCGTGCACCACGCCGGAGGAGCTCGTGAAGGCGATCAGCGAGATGCCGCGCATCCGCCCGCCGGAGCCCGCGTTCACCGCACCGCCCGAGTACCAGCGCACGACGTACCAGCAGGGCACCTACGGCCGCCAGTCGCCGCGTCCGGGCGCCACCCAGCCCGTGCCGGCTCCGCCGCCCCCGCTGCAGAGCCGTACCGGAACAGCCCTGAAGTGGGCCGTCTCGGCTCTGCTCATCGCCGCACTGGGCCTGGGCAGTTGGCAGCTCGCGGACGCGCTGATGGACCACAGCAAGTCCGACGACACCAAGAAGACCCAGACGACGGACGGCAACGAGAAGAGCAACGACAACACCAAGCCGGCCAAGCCGATCGCGATCCGGGACGCGCAGGAGTACTACCCGGACGGCAAGGCCCAGCACCCGTCCGACGTGGGGCTCACCTACGACGGCGACAGCACCACGTACTGGCGGACGTACTCCTACAACGGTGGCCCCACCCTGGCGCCGTTCAAGCAGGGCGTGGGCATCGTGTACGACCTCGGGTCCACGCGGAGCCTGTCGGCGGCCTCGATAGGGCTGAACTACGGCGGCGATCACACCACGGCGTCGTTGTACGCGGCCGACTCGATGTCGTCGTCGGCACCCATCGGCTCCATGAAGGAGATCGCGGACGCCGAGACCTCCGGCCGGCAGCTGAAGGTCTCCGCGGACAAGGCAGTGGAGACGCGGTACGTACTGGTGTGGATCACCGCGGCCCCCTACTCGGGCAAGGACCAGTACAGCGGCGCCGGCTACAAGCAAGCCATCACGGACGTGAAGTTCACCGGCTGACGCTCGTCGACGGAGGGGAGGGGGTCCGATGGCCGATGAAGCCGCATACGGCGAAGCAAGCGATCAGGACCTCCTGGCCCGCCATGTGAAAGGCGATCCTGAAGCCTTCGGTGAGCTTGTACGGCGTCACCGCGACCGCCTGTGGGCCGTGGCCCTGCGGACGCTGGGAGACCGCGAGGAGGCCGCTGACGCGGTCCAGGACGCCCTCGTCTCGGCCTACCGGGCCGCCCACACCTTCCGAGGCCAGTCGGCGGTCACGACCTGGCTGCACCGCATCACGGTGAACGCCTGCCTGGACCGCGCGCGTAAGGCGGCCTCCAGAAGGACGTCTCCCGTCGATGACACCAAACGGCTGGAGCAGCTCCTCGAACCGCACGAGTCAGCCTCCGCTCCGGCGGAGCGCAACGACCTGCACCGCGAGCTCATCGACGCTCTGGGTACTCTCCCGGCCGACCAGCGCGCCGCCCTCGTCCTGGTGGACATGCAGGGCTACCCCGTGGCCGAGGCGGCCCGCATCCTCGATGTGCCGACCGGCACCGTGAAGAGCCGCTGCGCACGCGGCAGAGCCAGACTCCTTCCCCTGCTCACTCACCTCCGCACGGAGAACTCGGGTGACGAGGCGACCAAGAAGTCGGGCGGCGGACGGAACCGGACGCAGGGGACATCCGTCCCACCGGCAGCGGGACCGCACGACACGGGGCCCCGCGACGCAGGGCCAAGCGATTCAGCTGCTGTGAAGGGCGGAGGTGGGCGAGCGTGACATCCACGACGGACAAGGCCGGGCACCCGGACGTCGCGGAAATCTCCGACCTCACCGAAGGTCTGCTCTCGCCATCCCGTACCGAGGATGTACGACAGCACCTCGATGACTGCGTGCTCTGCACCGACGTGTACGACTCCCTGGAGGAGATCCGCGGTCTGCTCGGCACTCTGCCGGGTCCCCTTCGCATGCCCGACGATGTGGCCGGACGTAT
Organism: Streptomyces sp. NPDC002935; assembly: GCF_040611295.1. Lineage (NCBI taxonomy): Bacteria > Bacillati > Actinomycetota > Actinomycetes > Kitasatosporales > Streptomycetaceae > Streptomyces > Streptomyces sp. NPDC002935. The sequence continues at coordinate 290,351 of NZ_JBEXNW010000008.1, read as the reverse complement.
CGATGCCGCCCTGGCCGCCGAAGCACTGCTGGGTGCCACAGCGCCCGATGGGGCATCTGACACGGACGACGACCGCCCTCATGTTTCACGTGAAACGTCGACTGCGGACCGTCCCTCGGGACATTCTCGTGCGACCACCGGACCCGGCCGTTCTCACCGAGCACGTCGTGGGCGCCGTAGGACGGTCCTCCTCAGCACCGCCTTCGCGGCCGCCGCTCTGGGGCTGAGCGCGATCCTCGTGCAGTCGCTGGGCGGCGACAGCTCCGGCAAGAGCTCTCAGACGGCGACGGGGCAGGAGTCGGGGGCAGTGAGCACCTTCTCCGAGAAGACGCTGCAGAGCGAGGTCTCAGGCCTTCTCGCGAAGACCAGGAAGTCGGGCGAGCACTCCGGTAGCGCGAAGCCCTGGGGTGCCGAATCCCAGGGCACCGGAACGGACTCGGGCGGGGTCAACACCTTGGTCTCCCCGACACCCCCCGTTCCCGCGTGTGTCGCACAGGGGACCGGAGACGAGGGAACACTCCTCGCCGCGAAGAAGGGCACGTTCCAGGGGACCGGCGTCTACCTCCTCGTACTGTCCAATGACTCGGACAACACGAAGGTCACGGCCTACATCGTCGACTCCGCCTGTGCGAAGCAGGCCTCCCCGTCGCCCGGCAAGCTGCTGCTGACGCGGTCGTACGCACGGCCCTGAACGCGTCGGCTTCAAGATTCCGAGCACCTGGGCGGGCACGATCCGGACCCTCTCGATCTCACGCCCTGACGCTTCGACGCCCGGCGGTGTCCTGCCCAGACGCCACTTGGCATCTCCGTCCGGAATCCCGTCTCCGTGTGCCCTGGCACAGCGGGAATTGAAGCCCCTTAGGATCCGTTGGGTGGGGTGAGAGTACTGAGAGAGGCTCCCACCGGTACGTAGCAGTCTCCAGAGACGAGGAATCAAGCCGTGAGCGACGTCCGTAACGTGATCATCATCGGGTCCGGGCCCGCCGGCTACACGGCGGCGCTCTACACCGCGCGCGCGTCGCTGAAGCCGCTGGTCTTCGAAGGCGCCGTCACCGCAGGCGGTGCGCTGATGAACACCACCGAGGTGGAGAACTTCCCCGGCTTCCAGGACGGCATCATGGGCCCCGAGCTCATGGACAACATGCGCGCCCAGGCCGAGCGCTTCGGTGCCGAGCTGGTTCCGGACGACGTCGTGGCCGTCGACCTGACCGGCGAGATCAAGACCGTCACCGACACCGCCGGCACGGTGCACCGCGCCAAGGCCGTGATCGTCACCACGGGCTCGCAGCACCGCAAGCTCGGCCTGCCCAACGAGGACACGCTCTCCGGACGCGGCGTCTCCTGGTGCGCGACCTGTGACGGCTTCTTCTTCAAGGACCACGACATCGCCGTGATCGGCGGTGGCGACACCGCGATGGAGGAGGCCACCTTCCTCTCGCGCTTCGCCAAGTCCGTGACCATCGTCCACCGCCGGGACAGCCTCCGCGCCTCCAAGGCGATGCAGGAGCGTGCCTTCGCCGACCCGAAGATCAAGTTTGTCTGGGACAGCGAGGTCGCCGAGATCAAGGGCGACCCGAAGCTGGCAGGTCTGACGCTGCGCAACCTCAAGACCGGCGAGACCTCGGAGCTGCCGGTGACCGGTCTGTTCATCGCGATCGGTCACGACCCGCGCACCGAGCTCTTCAAGGGCCAGCTCGACCTGGACGGCGAGGGGTACCTGAAGGTCGACGCGCCCTCGACCCGCACGAACCTGACCGGCGTGTTCGGCGCCGGTGACGTCGTCGACCACACGTACCGCCAGGCGATCACCGCGGCCGGTACCGGCTGCTCCGCCGCCCTCGACGCCGAGCGCTACCTCGCCGCCGTTGCGGACAGCGAGACCGCCGCTGCGGCCGCCACCGTCTGATCCCCTGTCCGCCCCACCGCACCAACAAGTTAAGGAGCCCGCTGTGGCCGGCACCCTGAAGAACGTGACCGACGATTCCTTCGAGCAGGACGTCCTCAAGAGCGACAAGCCCGTCCTGGTGGACTTCTGGGCCGCCTGGTGCGGTCCCTGCCGCCAGATCGCCCCGTCGCTGGAGGCGATCGCCGCCGAGTACGGCGACAAGATCGAGATCGTCAAGCTCAACATCGACGAGAACCCGGGCACGGCCGCCAAGTATGGCGTCATGTCGATCCCGACCCTGAACGTCTACCAGGGTGGCGAGGTCGCCAAGACCATCGTCGGTGCGAAGCCGAAGGCCGCGATCGTGCGCGACCTCGAGGACTTCATCGCCGAGTAGTCACGACGGCCGCACGCGTGGCGTGTGTTTCACGTGAAACACGAATGGGCCAGCCCGATCGGGCTGGCCCATTCGCTTTGTCCGAGAGCACGCCGGTCGCAGATGGCAAGTGCGACCGGCCGCCCGTCACATCACAGGGGACGAAGCACCGGCTCCTTCTGTACCGCTCCAAGGAGGCGGTCGAGTGCCATCTCCACGTCTTCCTTCCAGGAGAGCGTCGTCCGCAGTTCCAGCCTCAGACGCGGGTACCTGGGGTGAAGCCGCACGGTCTTGAAGCCCACGGCGAGCAGATGGTCGGCCGGGAGCACACAGGCGGGTTCCTTCCAGCGTGCGTCTCCGAAGGCCTCGATCGCCTTGAACCCCCGGCGGAGCAGATCCTTGGCAACCGTCTGGACCATCACTCGGCCGAGCCCCTGCCCCTGATAGCCCGGCATGATGAACGAGGTCATCAACTGAACAGCGTCCGGTGACACGGGGCTTGTGGGGAATGCGGTGGAACGGGGGACATAGGCCGGCGGCGCGTAGAGCACGAAGCCCACCGGTACGTCGTCCACATAGACGACCCGGCCACAGGATCCCCAGTCCAGTAGAACCGAGGAGATCCAGGCTTCCTTCTCCAGCGCGGGTGTGCCTGCCTTTACCGCGGCTTCACTGCTGACGGGATCCAGTTCCCAGAAGACGCACGCACGACAGCGCTTGGGAAGGTCCGGAAGGTTGTCCAGCGTGAGCGGTACGAGCCGACGCCCCATGAAGGATGTTCCTCGCTTCCTTCGCCCGCGGCGTCACGGGCGGCTGTCAGATGGCTCCGCTCCCTGAGCAGGCTGCCGACGAATCCGCCGACCGCTCCCAGGCCCAGGCCTGCGGTCACCAGTCCGGTACGGCTCACGGTTTGCATGGCCCCCGCCTCCCCGATGAAGGTGCTGCCAGGTGGATGCGCCATACCCAATCGCATCGTATCCACGATGTGATTCCCTCGATACCGCCAGAAAGCAAAGAGCGGGCCGTGTTCCGGACACACCGGACACGGCCCGCTCCGCTGGTGGACCGATCGGACATCGATCCGCCAGGAGCCGACTCAGGCTTCCGCGTCGTCGGAGTCGTCGTCCAGAAGGCTCTTCTGAAGGACCGGTCCCTCGCCCGGGGCCAGGGAGCCAAGGATGCGTTCAAGGTCTTCCATCGAAGCGAACTCGACAGTGATCTTGCCCTTCTTCTGCCCCAGGTCGACCTTCACCCGCGTCTCGAAGCGGTCCGAGAGACGCGTCGCCAGATCGCTCAGCGCCGGAGAGACCCGACCACCGGCCCGCGGTCCCTTGGAGCGCTGAGCCGTCTGCGGACGCGACCCCATGAGGGTGACGATCTCTTCCACGGCTCGCACCGAGAGCCCCTCGGCGACGATGCGGTGAGCCAGGCGGTCCTGCTCCTCCGAGTCGTCGACGGAGAGCAGCGCCCGCGCATGACCCGCGGAGAGAACACCGGCGGCAACACGGCGCTGAACGGACGGCGAGAGCTTCAGCAGACGCAAGGTGTTGGAGACCTGCGGACGCGACCGCCCGATCCGGTCCGCCAGCTGGTCGTGCGTGCAGTTGAAGTCCTTGAGCAGCTGGTCGTAGGCGGCGGCCTCTTCCAGCGGGTTCAGCTGGGCCCTGTGCAGGTTCTCGAGGAGCGCGTCCAGGAGAAGCTTCTCGTCCTCCGTGGCCCGCACGATCGCGGGAATGGCTTCGAGTCCCGCCTCGCGGCAGGCCCGGAAGCGCCGCTCACCCATGATGAGTTCGTAGCGCGTCGGACCGACCTGCCGTACGACGACGGGCTGGAGAAGCCCGACCTCCTTGATGGAGGTGACGAGCTCGGCAAGAGCGTCCTCGTCGAAGACCTCACGCGGCTGGCGCGGGTTCGGCGTGATGAAGTCGAGGGGCAGCTCGGCGAAGTGAGCACCGACGGGCGCCTGCGGCACCTCCAGGGCTCCGTTCGACGACGGATCCTCCGTTTCATGTGAAACAGGCGGCAGCGTGGTCACCTTGGCCGCCGCCACCCCGCGCTCCGCTGTGAGTACGGGTCCGGCAGCCGGCGAGGAGGAAGCCCCGTTCGCCGAAACACCCGGACGCTCACCTGTCGGAGCCGCAGGGATCAGCGCGCCAAGGCCCCGCCCCAGCCCCCGTCGTCGCTCGCTCACTGGATCCCCTCCACCATGTTCTGATCATTCTGTGCGCCCACGTGGGCATGTTGCGCGTCATACGCCATTCCGACTCCTCGGAGGGCGATTTCCCGCGCGGCCTCAAGATACGAGAGAGCACCGCTCGAACCCGGATCGTAGGTCAGAACCGTCTGCCCGTAACTCGGAGCCTCCGAAATACGAACCGAGCGCGGAATGCTCGTCCGCAGCACCTCCTTGCCGAAGTGGCTGCGCACCTCCTCCGCGACCTGGGACGCGAGGCGTGTCCGGCCGTCGTACATGGTGAGCAGAATCGTCGAGACGTGAAGGTCGGGGTTGAGGTGCCCTCGTACCAGGTCGACGTTCCGCAGAAGCTGTCCCAGACCTTCCAGCGCGTAGTACTCGCACTGGATGGGGATGAGGACCTCCGCGCCGGCGACCAGCGCGTTGACCGTCAGCAGGCCGAGCGACGGCGGGCAGTCGATGAGGATGTAGTCCAGGGGCTGCTCGTACGCCTGGATCGCTCGCTCCAGGCGGCTCTCACGGGCCACCAGCGATACCAGCTCGATCTCCGCACCGGCGAGATCGATCGTGGCGGGCGCGCAGAAGAGACCCTCGACATCCGGGACCGGCTGAACGACTTCGGAGAGTGGCTTGCTGTCGATCAACACGTCATAGATCGATGGAACTTCGGCGTGGTGGTCGATGCCCAGCGCGGTGGAGGCATTGCCCTGAGGGTCGAGGTCGATCACCAGGACTCGGCCACCGTGCAGGGCCAGCGAGGCAGCAAGGTTGACCGTGGTCGTGGTCTTGCCCACCCCACCCTTCTGGTTGGCGACCACCATGACTCGGGTCTGCTCGGGCCGTGGCAGGCCCTCACCGGCGCGACCTAGCGCCTCCACAGCAAGTTGGGCAGCACGACCGATGGGAGTGTCGTCCATCGGGGGCGGTGTTTCACGTGAAACATCCTCCCCCATCGACTCGGTACGGGGACCGGGGACCGGATCGGTCATCGGTCCCGCGATGTTGGCGTCGGACCGCAAGGATTCACTCTCCTCGACTTCAGGCTCGCAATGAACAGAGCCTCCCATGCCATCGGGGTGGTGAACCAGCGAGGCCCGTTGTTCTGTGGAGAAATCCACCTCTGTGGACAACTCCGCACCCTCTCCGAGTGAACCGAGGGGCCTTCGGTCGCGAGGTTCGGCCGCGGCGCGGCTGCGACTGATGATGCCGTGCAACAGTGAGCGACGTTTCACGTGAAACACGATGCCCAGCTACCCGGGTCGGCGCGGCGCGACACTCCGATATGCACAGGTTTGGCACCTTATGTGGAGTACGGCTCGCTATCCGATCCGATCTGCGGGAGTGACAAATAACTCCCGGCCCTGAACAGAGAAACTCCCGGCTCCTTCATGGAACCGGGAGTAACAATGCTCACATCACCCAGGCTCAGCGTCGGCGGCGCGTCCGGCCCGTCCTGGCGGCCTTGGCCCGCTTCGCCGCGAAGCGCACGCCCCCGGGGCTCTCGCCCACCTCCACGCGCACCACGGTGGACAGCGGGTCCACGACCCCCTCCCCGACATGCAGGACGGATGTCTCCACGGCGCCGAGCTTGCTCAGCGCCGTGGCAGCAGCCTTCAGCTCCTCCTCGGCAGTGTCGCCCTTGAGGGCGAGCATCTCGCCGTACGGGCGCAGCAGGGGGATGCCCCAGGCCGCCAGCCGGTCGAGGGGGGCAACCGCCCTGGCCGTCACCACGTGCACCGGCTGGAGCGTCCCCATGACCTCCTCGGCGCGGCCGCGCACGACGGTCACATGGTCGAGACCGAGCAGCTCCACGACCTCGGTGAGGAAGGTGGTCCGGCGCAGAAGCGGCTCAAGCAGCGTGATCTTGAGATCCTCCCGGACGAGCGCCAGCGGAATGCCTGGCAGCCCCGCACCGGAACCGACGTCGCACACGGTCACACCCTCGGGCACGACCTCGGAGAGCACCGCGCAGTTCAGCAGGTGCCGCTCCCACAGCCGGGGCACTTCACGGGGACCGATCAGCCCGCGTTGTACTCCCGCTTCGGCCAGCAGCTCCGCGTACCGGACCGCGTCCGCGAAGCGATCACCGAATACCTCGCGCGCCTGCTCGGGCGCGGGGGGAAGCTCCGCTGCCTCCGTCACGGGGGACCGTCCTTCCGTACCGCATAAGCGCACTGAGCGCTGATCACCAGGACTATCAGGGACTAACAGCTGCCGAGGACCGAAGGTACGGGAACCCGCGGCGAGTGATCGAAGTCGGGGACCACAGCTGTGGGGACTACCAGGCTGACAAAGTTCGGCCCCGCCTGCGCAACAGACGGGGCCGAAGGAACGTACGTACGTACCGATCAGGCGGGGAGCACGACGACGAAGCGCTCCGGCTCCTCGCCCTCCGACTCGCTGCGCAGGCCCGCGGCCTTGACCGCGTCGTGCACCACCTTGCGCTCGAACGGCGTCATCGGGTCCATCTTCACGGGCTCGCCGGAGCTCTTGACCTCGGCGGCGGCCTTGGCACCCAGCTCGGAGAGTTCCTCGCGCTTCTTGGCGCGGAACCCCCCGATGTCCAGCATCAGCCGGCTGCGGTCCCCGGTTTCCCGGTGCACGGCCAGGCGCGTGAGCTCCTGGAGCGCCTCCAGCACCTCGCCGTCCCGGCCGACCAGCTTCTGCAGGTCTCGGCCGCCTGAGTCGCTGATGATCGAGACAGCGGCGCGGTCGGCCTCGACGTCCATGTCGATGTCGCCGTCGAGATCGGCGATGTCGAGCAGACCCTCGAGGTAGTCCGCCGCGATCTCGCCTTCCTGCTCCAGGCGGGTCAGGGTGTCGCCCTCAGCGGCGGCGGAGGTGGTGCCTTCCGTCACGGGATGGACTCCTTCTTACTTCTTGGACGGGGACTTGGGCCGCTGCGGGCCCTTGCGCTGTCCGGACTGGGCCTTGCTGCGGGTACCGGCGCCGGGCTTGTTCCCGCTTCCGGGGGCCTGCTGTGCGGCGGAGGGCTTGGCGTCCTGCGGCTCGTCGGACTTGCTCAGAGAGGTCTTCGGCTCAGACTCGTCCGCCGGCTTGTGCGCGCCGGCTGCCGTCGCGCCCGAATGGCGCTGCGACTTGGACTGCCGCTTCGGCTGCTGCCGCTTGGGGGCGGCGGCTGCGGTGGTCGTCGTCGTGCCGTCCTCGGACTCGATGACCGTCGTGTTCTCGCCCTTCACCACGAGACCGTCCGGCTGGGCCACGAGGCCCGCCTTGGTCAGGCTGTTGATGAACTTGCGCTCGAACTCGTTGCGGTCGCGGCCCTTGGCGACGATGGCCTTGACGATGGCCTTCTCGCTGCGGCGGCGCGTCTTGCCGTGCTGCGTGACGTGCTTCTGCAGGCGCTCCAGGTAAGCGGCCTGGGCCTTCGAACCCGGCGTCGGGTTGTTGCGGATGACGTACATCTGCTGGCCCATGGTCCACACGTTGGTGGTCAGCCAGTAGACGAGGACACCGACCGGGAAGTTGATGCCGAAGACCGCGAACATGACCGGGAAGACGTACATCAGCATCTTCTGCTGCTGCATGAAGGGCGTCTTCACCGTGGTGTCGACGTTCTTCGTCATCAGCTGACGCTGGGTGTAGAACTGCGAAGCCGACATCATCACGATCATGATCGCGGTGACGACACGGACGTCGGTCAGCGTGGCACCGAGCTGGGCGACCTTCTCGGCGCTGTCCGTGAACTTCGCCGCGAGCGGGGCACCGAAGATGTGCGCCTGACGGGCGCTGGCGAGCTGGTCCTCGTTGATGACACCGATCGTCTTGCCCGTCGCGATGCCGTTGAGCACGTGGTACAGCGCGAAGAAGAACGGCGACTGGGCCAGGATGGGAAGGCACGAGGAGAGCGGGTTGGTACCCGTCTCCTTGTACAGCTTCATCATCTCTTCGGACTGGCGCTGCTTGTCGTTCTTGTAGCGCTCCTGGATCTTCTTCATCTCGGGCTGCAGCGTCTGCATGGCCCGAGTGGCCTTGATCTGCTTCACAAAGAGCGGGATCAGGCAGATACGGATCAGGATCACCAGGGACACGATGGACAAGCCCCAGGCCCAGCCCGTATCGGGACCGAAGATCTTCCCGTACACAGCGTGGAACTGGACGATGACCCAGGAAACGGGTGTCGTGATGAAGCTGAAAAGGCCGGCAATCGTGTCCACTAATCAGGCTCCTTGAGCATGGGACGGGGTCTCGGCGGCCGGGCCCGGGGCAGTGGTCTCCCCGGTGGCCGGTTCGGCGGCGGAGGTCCCGCCCTTGCGTGCACGCCAGGCGTTACGCAGCAATTCGTGCCACCGCGGACGCTTGCGTTGCGGAACATGGTCCACACCGCCCAGCGACCACGGATTGCACCGGAGGATGCGCCAGGCGGTAAGTGCCGTTCCCTTGATCGCACCGTGCCGGTCGATGGCTGTGTAGCCGTATCGGGAGCACGACGGGTAGTACTTGCAGACCGGCCCGAGCAACGGGCTGATCGTCCACTGGTAGAGCTTGATGAGAGCAAGCAGTGGGTACTTCATCGCGCGCCCCCTCCCAGTAGCCGCTGCAGGGCGGCATCCAGGTCTCGGGCCAGCTGTTCATGGTTGGCGTCGCCCGCACCGGGCAGCGCTCGTACGACTACCAGGCTACCGGGGGGCAACAGGGCGACTCGGTCGCGCATCAGATGGCGAAGTCTGCGCTTCACCTTGTTGCGTATGACCGCTCCGCCCACGGCTTTGCTCACGACGAAACCCGCACGCGTCGAGGGAGCGCTCTCCCCAGGCGCGTGCGGGTCCGGTGCACCGCTACGTAGATGGACGACGAGAAGCGGGCGTCCGGCCCGGCGTCCTCGGCGTACCGCGGTCGCGAAGTCTTCGCGCCGCCTCAGCCGATGCTCGGTAGGCAGCACGAGATCATGACCTGTAAGTAATCAGGCGGACAGGCTGGCGCGACCCTTGCCACGGCGGTTCGCGAGAATCGCGCGGCCGGCACGGGTGCGCATCCGCAGGCGGAAGCCGTGGGTCTTGGCGCGACGACGGTTGTTCGGCTGGAAGGTGCGCTTGCTCACTAGGGGGCTCCAGAAAGAATCGATGGTGGCGGGGTGCCGTCCTGGCTGTCACCGTGCGCCCACGAGGAAACTCGCATTACGCCCGAGTGCACCGCTTCCCGATCACTCTTCGCGATCTGTGCCCATCGGAGGCAGGCGGCAGCAGCCATCGACAACTCGACCTGGTTACGGTACGCGCGGCTACGCCATCCGGTCAAACCAGTCCCTGACAGGAGACACTATCCACAGGCTGGGGACAACAACTTGAACCGCACCGGTCGCCCTGACTACCGTGGCTGAACTCCCATTCGTTCCCTTCCCACCGCCCCAGCGGTTCTGTTCCCCCCGCCCCACCCGACTGACTTCCCAACCTGTTCCCCGAACCACACGTTCGTGGAACCCGTGAGAGAGCGTGCCCCGTGGCTGACGTACCTGCCGATCTTGCCGCAGTGTGGCCACGCGTACTGGAGCAACTTCTCGGCGAGGGCCGCGGGCAGGGTGTCGAGGCGAAGGACGAGCACTGGATCAAGCGCTGCCAGCCGTTGGCGCTGGTCGCGGACACCGCCCTGCTCGCCGTCCCGAACGAGTTCGCGAAGAACGTACTGGAGGGCCGGCTCGCGCCGATCGTCAGCGAGACGCTGAGCCGCGAGTGCGGCCGTCCCATCCGCATCGCCATCACCGTCGACGACTCCGCCGGCGAGCCCGCTCCCGCCCCGCCCCGCTACGAGGAGCCCGAGCTCCCCACCGGACCGGGCCAGAGCCGGGACTCCTACGAGAACCAGGGGCGCGACGACCGCGGCCCGTACGACGGCGGCCAGGGCCGCGACGACCGGAGCGCCTACGACGGTCAGGGACGGGACGACCGCGGCGGTTACGACGGCGGCGGTCAGGGACGGGACGACCGCAACGGTTACGAGCCGCAGAGCCGCGACGACCGCGGCCCCTACGACTCCCAGCGTCGCGAGGGATACGAGGGGTACGGCCGCCACCGCGCCGACGACCACCGCGGCGGCCGTTCCGAACCGCCTCCCGGCGCCCCGGGCGACCAGTTGCCGACCGCCCGTCCCGCGTATCCGGACTACCAGCGCCCGGAGCCGGGCGCCTGGCCGCGTCACTCCCAGGACGACTACGGCTGGCAGCAGCAGCGCCTCGGCTTCCCCGAGCGGGACCCCTACGCCTCGCCGCCGCAGGACTACCGGCCGCAGTCGATGGACCGCCCGCCCTACGAGCAGCAGCGCCAGGACTACGACCAGCGTCCCGACCGCCGCGATCTTCAGGACCCCTCCGGCGGCGGCCAGGCCCGCAGGGGCGGCCCTTCGCTGCCGTCCTCGGGCGGCGCCCCGGGGCCGAAGGCCTCGCAGCCCGCGTCGGGTCCGGCCGAGCCCACCGCGCGACTGAACCCGAAGTACCTCTTCGACACGTTCGTGATCGGCGCCTCGAACCGCTTCGCGCACGCCGCCGCCGTGGCCGTCGCCGAGGCGCCGGCGAAGGCGTACAACCCTCTCTTCATCTATGGGGAGTCGGGACTCGGCAAGACGCATCTGCTGCATGCGATCGGGCACTACGCGCGCAGCCTCTACCCGGGCACTCGGGTGCGGTACGTGAGCTCGGAGGAGTTCACCAACGAGTTCATCAACTCCATCCGTGACGGCAAGGGCGACAGCTTCCGCAAGCGGTACCGGGAGATGGACATCCTGCTCGTCGACGACATCCAGTTCCTCGCGGACAAGGAGTCGACGCAGGAGGAGTTCTTCCACACCTTCAACACGCTCCACAACGCGAACAAGCAGATCGTGCTCTCCAGCGACCGGCCGCCCAAACAGCTGGTCACGCTGGAGGACCGGCTGCGGAACCGGTTCGAGTGGGGTCTGATCACCGACGTCCAGCCGCCCGAGCTGGAGACCCGCATCGCCATCCTTCGCAAGAAGGCGGTGCAGGAGCAGCTCAACGCCCCGCCGGAGGTGCTGGAGTTCATCGCGTCCCGGATCTCGCGCAACATCCGCGAGTTGGAGGGCGCGCTGATCCGGGTGACGGCGTTCGCGTCGCTCAACCGGCAGCCGGTGGACCTCGGCCTGACGGAGATCGTCCTCAAGGACCTGATCCCCGGCGGCGAGGATTCGGCCCCGGAGATCACCGCGCCCGCCATCATGGCGGCCACCGCGGACTACTTCGGCCTCACGGTGGACGACCTGTGCGGGTCCTCGCGCAGCCGCGTCCTGGTGACGGCCCGGCAGATCGCCATGTACCTGTGCCGTGAGCTCACCGATCTGTCGCTGCCGAAGATCGGCGCGCAGTTCGGCGGCCGCGACCATACGACCGTGATGCATGCCGACCGCAAGATCCGTGCGCTGATGGCCGAGCGCCGCTCCATCTACAACCAGGTCACCGAGCTCACGAACCGCATCAAGAACGGCTGACGGAGCCGTCGCCGGCCTCGCCGCCGGCAAGCTCGGTCGTAGGCAGGCGCGGCCGTACGTGGCCGAGGGCGCCCCCGGGACATCGTCCCGAGGGCGCCCTTCGCCGTTCCGGCACACGGGCCCTGGGAGGTCCCGCACACACGCTCAGGGCCCCAGGTCGCGCTCGAAGAGGGCTCATCCGCATGCTCCGAGGAGTGTCCGGGGTGCGCTCGAAACGGCTCCGCAGCACGCTCCGAGAGGTGCGGAAGCTCCCTCGGAGGGGTTCGGAGGCGCTCCCCGAGGGGGTCAGGGAGACGTTTCGAGGGCTCCGGCCCCGTTTTCACCGCTACCGGACCGACACCTGCTGTTCGAATCCGAGTCTGGTTACGGCCACTCTCCACAGATGTGGTGACTTTCTGGCGTCCACATCCTGGGGACTGGGAAGTTGTCCAGACTGTGTCCACAGGCAGCCGAGGTGAAAGACCATCAGACCAGGTCAACCGCCTGTGGATTCGTGGACGAAGATTCTCCACAGACTGTGGACGAAGAAAAGATCCACAGGCTGTGCGCGGAGTTGTCCACCGGTGACCCACAGGCTGGAGCCGGTTGTCCCCAGCGATCCCCAGCTTCTCCACACCTCTGTCCACTGTTCGGCAACGCGCCGCGCCATCTCACCGCGTCGAGTGAAAGGCGTCACACCAAGGTGCCAGGTTGGGCTGTGGGGAACGTGGGTAAAGCTGGGGACGGCGCTGGGGAGAAGTGGCCCCTGCCTGTGCATCGAGTGTGCAGAACTTTTCGTCGTCCACAGAGAACCCCGGTTGTCCACCGTCTCCGCCCACAGGGTCGGTGGACAAAAAATCGCCTCTGAGCTGCGAAAACGGGGTTATCCACGGTTTCCACAGGGCCTACTACTAAGACCAACTAGAGAGAGCCTGGGAAACGTTTCGAAGACGGGGCTGTGCACAACTCGCTCTCGGAGGCTCAGGTGCCGCTCGGCACGACTTGACCCCGAGAGGCACCGACTGTCAGCGCGGTGCGTCAGACTGTTCCCCGGTGTCCTTCCCAGCAGTGGGCTGAGCGACACCGAGTCAGACGACGAAGGCCAGCAGGGCGAGAGCGCCGGCAACAGACGGAGGCGGCAACGGTGAAGATCCGGGTGGAACGCGACGTACTCGCGGAGGCAGTGGCCTGGGCGGCACGCAGCCTCCCGGCCCGTCCGCCGGCGCCTGTGCTCGCCGGCCTCCTTCTGAAGGCCGAGGAGGGCGCTCTGAGCCTCTCCAGCTTCGACTACGAGGTCTCGGCGAGGGTCTCCGTGGACGCGGAGATCGACGAGGAGGGCACGGTCCTCGTGTCCGGCCGCCTTCTCGCCGACATCTGCCGGGCACTGCCCAACCGGCCGGTGGAGATTTCCACAGACGGTGTACGGGCGACCGTGGTCTGCGGTTCCTCCCGGTTCACCCTCCACACCCTGCCTGTGGAGGAGTACCCGGCGCTGCCGCAGATGCCGTCGGCGACCGGCACCGTCCCCGGCGAGGTCTTCGCCTCGGCCGCCGCCCAGGTGGCCATCGCGGCCGGACGCGACGACACCCTCCCCGTGCTCACCGGTGTGCGCATCGAGATCGAGGGCGACAAGGTCACCCTGGCGTCCACCGACCGCTACCGCTTCGCGGTCCGCGAGTTCCTGTGGAAGCCGGAGAACCCGGAGGCGTCCGCGGTCGCCCTGGTGCCCGCCAAGACGCTCCTGGACACCGCCAAGGCCCTCACGGGCGGCGACAGCGTGATCCTGGCGCTGTCCGGCTCCGGCGCGGGCGAGGGCCTGATCGGCTTCGAGGGCGCCGGGCGGCGTACGACCACCCGTCTGCTCGAAGGCGACCTCCCGAAGTACCGCTCGCTGTTCCCGACGGAGTTCAACTCCATCGCCGTCATCGAGACCGCCCCCTTCGTGGAGGCCGTCAAGCGTGTGGCCCTGGTCGCCGAGCGGAACACCCCGGTGCGCCTGAGCTTCGAGCAGGGCGTGCTGATCCTGGAGGCGGGCTCCAGCGACGACGCACAGGCTGTGGAAAGGGTCGACGCCCAGCTGGAGGGCGACGACGTCTCGATCGCCTTCAACCCGACGTTCCTGCTCGACGGCCTGAGCGCCATCGACTCGCCGGTGGCCCAGCTCTCGTTCACGACGTCCACGAAGCCCGCGCTGCTGAGCGGCAGGCCCGCCGTGGACGCCGAGGCGGACGAGGCCTACAAGTACCTGATCATGCCGGTTCGCCTGTCGGGCTGACCCCCGAAGCCCGCCGGTCCTCAGGGCCCGGCGGGCTGCACCACGGGTGGGGCATACGTCTGAGCGGCTATGCCCACAGATGTGCGTGAGTTCCCCCGGTGCCCGAAAGGCGTGGGTGGTACCCCCCGGTCTAGGCTCGGACCCAGGTACGAGAGTGCCCTCACGCCACGTCGCAACCCTAAGGAACACCTGATGGAGCTCGGTCTCGTCGGCCTCGGCAAGATGGGCGGCAACATGCGCGAGCGGATCCGCCGCGCAGGTCACACCGTCATCGGATACGACCGCAACCCGGACCTCGCCGATGTCCACAGCCTGGAAGAACTTGTGGGCAGGCTCAAGAGCCCGCGCGTGGTGTGGGTCATGGTCCCGGCGGGCGCCGCGACCCAGTCAACAGTCGACGAGCTGGCCGCCCTGCTGGAGCCGGGCGACGTCGTCGTGGACGGCGGCAACTCGCGCTGGACCGACGACGAGAAGCACGCCGTCGAGCTGGGCATCAAGGGCATCGGCTTCGTCGACTGCGGCGTCTCCGGCGGCGTCTGGGGCCTGGAGAACGGCTACGCGCTGATGTACGGCGGCCACGCCGAGCACGTCGCCCAGGTGCAGCCGGTCTTCGACGCACTCAAGCCCGAGGGCGACTTCGGAGCGGTGCACGCCGGCAAGGTCGGCGCGGGCCACTTCGCGAAGATGGTCCACAACGGCATCGAGTACGCCATGATGCAGGCCTACGCCGAGGGCTGGGAGCTCCTGGAGAAGGTCGACTCCGTCACGGACGTGCGCGAGGTCTTCCGCTCCTGGCAGGAAGGCACGGTCATCCGCTCCTGGCTGCTCGACCTCGCTGTCAACGCGCTGGACGAGGACGAGCACCTGGAGAAGCTCAAGGGCTACGCGGAGGACTCCGGCGAGGGCCGGTGGACCGTGGAGGCCGCCATCGACCACGCGGTGCCGCTTCCCGCGATCACCGCGTCGCTCTTCGCCCGCTTCGCCTCGCGGCAGGACGACTCGCCGCAGATGAAGATGATCGCGGCGCTGCGCAACCAGTTCGGCGGTCACGCCGTCGAGAAGGCCTGATCGACGCCCCGGGTTCTCCACACCCGGGGTGACCCGGTTGTCCACAGCCGGGGAAGAATCCGGGGACCGGGGCCGACCCGGACCCCGGGAAGAAACCGAAACACCACGCTGGGGGAGGTCGTCGAACGACCATGCACGTCACGCATCTGTCGCTGGCCGACTACCGCTCGTACGCCCGGGTCGAAGTCCCGCTCGACCCGGGCGTCACCGCGTTCGTGGGCCCCAACGGACAGGGCAAGACGAACCTGGTCGAAGCGGTCGGCTATCTCGCGACCCTCGGCAGCCACCGTGTCTCCTCCGACGCGCCGCTCGTCCGCATGGGCGCCGACCGGGCGATCATCCGGGCCAATGTCCGCCAGGGAGAGCGCCAGCAGCTCATCGAGCTGGAGCTGAACCCCGGCAAGGCCAACCGTGCCCGCATCAACAGGTCCTCCCAGGTCAGGCCCCGTGACGTGCTCGGTATCGTACGAACCGTCCTCTTCGCGCCCGAGGACCTCGCCCTGGTCAAGGGCGACCCGGGAGAGCGGCGCCGGTTCCTCGACGAGATGATCACCGCCCGCTCCCCGCGCATGGCGGGTGTCCGCTCCGACTACGACCGGGTCCTCAAGCAGCGCAACACCCTCCTGAAATCGGCCGCGCTGGCCCGCCGGCACGGAGGCCGCACCATGGACCTGTCCACGCTCGACGTGTGGGACCAGCACCTCGCGCGCGTGGGCGCCGAACTGCTGGCCCAGCGCCTCGACCTGGTCGCCGCGATCCAGCCGCTGGCCGACAAGGCGTACGAGCAGCTGGCGCCCGGCGGCGGGCCCGTCGCCCTGGAGTACAAGGCGTCCTCGCCCGGCATCGTGGGCCACGCGCGCGAGGAGCTCTACGCACAGCTGATGGCCGCCCTGGAAGAGGCCCGCAAGCCGGAGATCGAGCGCGGCGTGACCCTCGTAGGGCCCCACCGGGACGATCTGGTTCTCAAACTCGGCCAGCTGCCCGCCAAGGGATACGCCTCCCACGGCGAGTCCTGGTCGTACGCGCTGGCCCTGCGCCTGGCCTCGTACGACCTGCTCCGGGCCGAGGGCAATGAGCCGGTGCTGGTCCTCGACGATGTCTTCGCGGAGCTCGACAGCCGCAGGCGGGAGCGCCTCGCGGAGCTCGTCGCGCCCGGTGAGCAGGTGCTCGTGACAGCCGCCGTGGACGACGACGTACCGGAGGTTCTGACCGGGACGCGGTACGCCGTGTCCGGAGGCACGGTGGAGCGCGTATGACGGACAACACATCGGGAACCGGAGCCGAGGGCCCGTCCGGCGCCGCACCCCCGAAGAAGACCCCCGAGCCCTCCGGCGTGGACCTCGCGCGCGTCGCCCTGCGTGCCGCCAAGGAGCAGGCACGCGCGCGTGGCGACGCGGTCCAGCAGAAGAAGCAGGCGCGGCGCGGTGGCGGCCTGCGCTCCGGCTCGGGTGCCGACAGACGCGACCCCATGGCGCTCGGCGCCGCCATCAACCGGCTGCTGACCGAGCGCGGCTGGGAGACCCCGGCAGCGGTGGGCGGCGTGATGGGCCGCTGGCCGCAGATCGTCGGCGAGGACCTGGCCAAGCACTGCGTTCCGCTTCGGTACGACGACGACCCCGCCGAGCGGGTTCTGACGGTGCAGTGCGACTCGACCGCCTGGGCGACCCAGCTCCGCCTGCTGGCGCCGCAGCTGGTCGCGCGGCTGAACCAGGACCTCGGCCACGGAACGGTGCGCCTGCTCAAGATCCAGGGGCCGACAGGCCCCCCACGCCGCTTTGGGCCCCTGCGCGCCCCGGGCAGCAAGGGTCCCGGCGACACCTACGGATGACCGGTCGACGACGGACCGGGCCGCGGACCTGTCGGGAAAGGACCGGCGTCACGGAGTCGCCGAGCAGGCTCGACGTTCGTCAGGACCGCCGCGTGCGTTGGCGCCGCCCGCTCCTGTCGCTGACCGGCGTCGCGGCGCCTCCGCACAGTGCCCGGACCGTCGACTGCGGCCGATCGTGACGGATCCCACTCCGTCGGCCGCCACGGCTCTGACCACGGCCGGCCCGACCACGGTCGCTCGTGACCGTGATGGACCCTCGGCCCCGGCTGATACCGGCCGTGCCGGGCCGTCGACCCCGGTGATCGAGACCACGCCGACCGAGAACCCGGCTGTTGACGAGCCTCCGCGGGCATTCGCTCGCGCCGGATTCCGAGCGCGTCGCGCGGGCGAGCGCATCGCGCGCGGCCGACGTACGTCCGAGGCGGCGACCGTGTGCCGGGCCTTCGGGCACTCGTAGCCCTCGCTCGTGCGTGACCTCGCCGCCCTCCCGGGTTCGCCGTGGCGGTCGGCCGTCGCTCCGCAGGCAGTCGGCCGTCCCTGCTCGCTGATGGGGAAAACCGTCGATCATCCCTGGTCAGGGACCTGTCGAGCCTTGATCGGAATCCGCTTCGGCCGCCCGGCACGGCCTTTCTCGACGGGCTTCGGTCGACCCTCGCGGGCCATCGCACACGGTTGCGAACATCGACCTGACTCGTCAGTAGCCAAGGGTTGACACCCGGAAGCGCTGAGTGCCGCTGTAAGCCTCTTTGGGCCCGGGTCCGCATATGGGGAGTCGGGCGAGACCGGTTCAGGGCGGCACATGCGGACTCAGGTACCGGCAAACCCCCATCACTGTCGGCGCTACCGGTAGACTGGAAGCTAATCCCGCCCCACTTGTGGGACGCACCGAGCAACGCTGACTAAGGCTTACCAACGCAACACGCCGCAGCCGCTCCGGCCACCCGCCGGGAGCTTGGCTTGTGCTGTGCCAGAAAGGGCGCTTCGTGGCCGATTCCGGCAACCCCAACGAGAACATCCCGTCCACCGACGTCGGCGCAAACGGCGAGGTCACAGCCTCGTACGACGCCAGTGCCATCACCGTCCTCGAGGGTCTGGACGCGGTCCGCAAGCGACCTGGCATGTACATCGGTTCGACCGGTGAACGTGGACTCCACCACCTCGTGTACGAGGTGGTGGACAACTCGGTCGACGAGGCGCTGGCAGGCCACGCGGACACGATCGAGATCACGATCCTCCCGGACGGCGGTGTGCGCGTCGTCGACAACGGCCGCGGCATCCCGGTGGGCATCGTCGCGTCCGAGGGCAAGCCGGCCCTCGAGGTCGTGCTGACCGTGCTGCACGCGGGCGGCAAGTTCGGCGGCGGCGGTTACGCGGTCTCCGGTGGTCTGCACGGCGTCGGCGTCTCCGTCGTGAACGCCCTGTCGAGCAAGGTCTCCGTCGAGGTCAGGACAGACGGCCACCGCTGGACGCAGGACTACAAGATGGGCGTCCCGACGGCCCCGCTCGTCAAGCACGAGGCGATCCAGGACACGGGCACGTCGGTCACCTTCTGGGCCGACGCGGACATCTTCGAGACCACGGAGTACTCCTTCGAGACGCTCTCGCGGCGCTTCCAGGAGATGGCGTTCCTCAACAAGGGTTTGACGATCAAACTCACTGATGAGCGCGATTCGGCGAAGGCCACCGCCGGGGCGGACGAGGCGGGCGCCGATGAGAAGGACGAGGTCAAGACCGTCACGTACCACTACGAAGGCGGCATCGTCGACTTCGTGAAGTACCTCAACTCCCGCAAGGGAGAGGCGGTGCACCCCACCGTCATCGATCTCGAAGCCGAGGACAAGGACAAGAGCCTGTCCCTCGAGGTCGCGATGCAGTGGAACAGCGGCTACAGCGAGGGCGTGTACTCCTTCGCCAACATCATCCACACGCACGAGGGCGGTACGCACGAGGAAGGCTTCCGTGCGGCGCTGACCTCGCTCATCAACAAGTACGCGCGCGACAAGAAGCTGCTTCGCGAGAAGGACGACAACCTCACGGGTGACGACATCCGCGAGGGTCTGACCGCGATCATCTCGGTCAAGCTGAGCGAGCCTCAGTTCGAGGGCCAGACCAAGACCAAGCTGGGCAACACGGAGGCGAAGACCTTCGTCCAGAAGGCGGTCTACGAGCACCTCAACGACTGGCTGGACCGCAACCCGGTCGAGGCCGCGGACATCATCCGCAAGTCCATCCAGGCGGCCACCGCGCGCGTGGCGGCCCGCAAGGCGCGTGACCTCACCCGCCGCAAGGGCCTGCTGGAGTCGGCGTCCCTGCCGGGCAAGCTCTCCGACTGCCAGTCGAACGACCCCGTCAAGTGCGAGATCTTCATCGTCGAGGGTGACTCCGCCGGCGGTTCGGCCAAGTCCGGCCGCAACCCGCAGTACCAGGCGATCCTTCCGATCCGAGGAAAGATCCTCAACGTCGAGAAGGCGCGGATCGACAAGATCCTGCAGAACCAGGAGATCCAGGCACTGATCTCCGCCTTCGGCACCGGAGTCCACGAGGACTTCGACATCGCGAAGCTCCGCTATCACAAGATCATTCTGATGGCGGACGCCGACGTCGACGGCCAGCACATCAACACCCTGCTGCTGACCTTCCTGTTCCGCTTCATGCGGCCGCTGGTCGAGGCCGGACACGTCTTCCTGTCCCGCCCGCCGCTGTACAAGATCAAGTGGGGCCGGGACGACTTCGAGTACGCGTACTCGGACCGCGAGCGGGACGCGCTGATCGAGCTCGGCCGCCAGGCCGGCAAGCGCGTGCGCGAGGACTCGATCCAGCGCTTCAAGGGTCTCGGTGAGATGAACGCCGAGGAACTGCGCATCACGACCATGGACCAGGAGCACCGCGTGCTCGGCCAGGTCACGCTCGACGACGCAGCCCAGGCCGACGACCTGTTCTCGGTCCTCATGGGCGAGGACGTCGAGGCGCGCCGCGCGTTCATCCAGCGCAACGCCAAGGACGTCCGCTTCCTCGACATCTGAGTCGGTCTCAGCTGACCGCGTCAGAAAGGATCTTCACCAGCAATGACCGACGAGAACACGCCGATCACCCCTGAAGAGGACGAGATCGCCCTGCGTATCGAGCCCGTCGGGCTCGAGACCGAGATGCAGCGCTCCTACCTCGACTACGCGATGTCCGTCATCGTGTCGCGCGCGCTGCCCGACGTACGGGACGGACTCAAGCCCGTCCACCGCCGCGTCCTGTACGCCATGTACGACGGCGGCTACCGGCCCGAGAAGGGCTTCTACAAGTGCGCCCGCGTCGTCGGTGACGTCATGGGCACCTACCACCCGCACGGCGACTCCTCGATCTACGACGCGCTGGTCCGCCTCGCGCAGCCGTGGTCGATGCGGATGCCGCTGGTGGACTCCAACGGCAACTTCGGCTCTCCCGGCAACGACCCGGCCGCCGCCATGCGGTACACCGAGTGCAAGCTGAAGCCGCTGTCCATGGAGATGGTCCGCGACATCGACGAGGAGACCGTCGATTTCACGGACAACTACGACGGCCGCAACCAGGAGCCGACGGTCCTGCCGGCCCGCTTCCCGAACCTGCTGATCAACGGCTCGGCGGGCATCGCGGTCGGTATGGCCACCAACATCCCGCCGCACAACCTGCGCGAGGTCGCGGCCGGCGCCCAGTGGTATCTGGAGAACCCCGAGGCCTCCCACGAGGAGCTCCTGGACGCGCTGATCGAGCGCATCAAGGGCCCCGACTTCCCGAGTGGCGCCCTGGTGGTGGGCCGCAAGGGCATCGAGGAGGCGTACCGCACGGGCCGTGGCTCCATCACGATGCGCGCGGTCGTCGACGTCGAGGAGATCCAGAACCGCCAGTGCCTGGTGGTCACCGAACTCCCCTACCAGACCAACCCCGACAACCTCGCTCAGAAGATCGCCGACCTGGTCAAGGACGGCAAGGTCGGCGGCATCGCGGACGTCCGGGACGAGACCAGCTCCCGTACCGGCCAGCGGCTCGTGATCGTGCTCAAGAGGGACGCGGTCGCCAAGGTCGTCCTGAACAACCTCTACAAGCACACCGACCTGCAGACGAACTTCGGCGCGAACATGCTGGCGCTCGTCGACGGTGTGCCGCGCACCCTCTCCCTGGACGCGTTCATCCGCCACTGGGTGACGCACCAGATCGAGGTCATCGTCCGCCGTACGAAGTTCCGGCTGCGCAAGGCCGAGGAGCGCGCGCACATCCTGCGCGGCCTCCTGAAGGCTCTGGACGCCATCGATGAGGTCATCGCGCTGATCCGGCGCAGCGACACCGTCGAGATCGCGCGAGAGGGCCTCATGGGCCTCCTGGAGATCGACGAGATCCAGGCCAACGCGATCCTCGAGATGCAGCTGCGCAGGCTGGCCGCCCTGGAGCGTCAGAAGATCATCCAGGAGCACGACGAGCTTCAGGCCAAGATCCGCGAGTACAACGAGATCCTTGCCTCGCCGGTGCGTCAGCGCGGCATCATCAGCGAGGAGCTCGCCGCGATCGTCGAGAAGTTCGGCGACGACCGCCGCTCCAAGCTGGTGCCCTTCGACGGTGACATGTCCATCGAGGACCTGATCGCCGAGGAAGACATCGTCGTCACCATCACGCGCGGTGGCTACATCAAGCGCACCAAGACGGAGGACTACCGCTCGCAGAAGCGCGGCGGCAAGGGCGTCCGCGGGACGAAGCTGAAGCAGGACGACATCGTCGACCACTTCTTCGTGTCGACGACGCACCACTGGCTGCTGTTCTTCACCAACAAGGGCCGCGTCTACCGCGCCAAGGCGTACGAGCTCCCGGACGCCGGGCGTGACGCGCGTGGCCAGCACGTCGCCAACCTGCTGGCCTTCCAGCCGGACGAGGCGATCGCCGAGATCCTCGCGATCCGCGACTACGAGGCGGCGCCGTATCTGGTGCTGGCCACGAAGGGCGGACTGGTCAAGAAGACGCCTCTCAAGGATTACGATTCGCCCCGATCCGGCGGTGTCATCGCGATCAACCTTCGTGAGACGGAGGACGGTTCCGACGACGAACTGATCGGAGCCGAACTCGTATCCTCCGAGGACGATCTGCTCCTGATCAGCAAGAAGGCGCA
This sequence comes from Streptomyces sp. NPDC002935, assembly GCF_040611295.1. NCBI lineage: Bacteria > Bacillati > Actinomycetota > Actinomycetes > Kitasatosporales > Streptomycetaceae > Streptomyces > Streptomyces sp. NPDC002935. The sequence goes on along the minus strand of NZ_JBEXNW010000008.1, from coordinate 268,163 downwards.
GTCGATCAGGTTCACCGCGACGGATGACGCTTTGCGACCGATGGGCCGTGCGACCTCGGGCGTCAAGGGCATGAGCTTCCGCGGGAGCGATGAGCTGCTCTCGATGAATGTTGTTCGACCCGGTACGTTCGTGTTCACTGCCACAGACGGTGGGTACGCGAAGCGGACCGCCGTCGACGAGTACCGCGTCCAGGGTCGCGGCGGCCTCGGTATCAAGGCCGCCAAGATCGTGGAGGACCGCGGTTCTCTCGTCGGCGCGCTGGTGGTCGAGGAGACCGATGAAATCCTCGCCATCACACTGTCCGGTGGTGTGATTCGTACGCGAGTCAACGAGGTCAGGGAGACGGGCCGTGACACCATGGGCGTCCAACTGATCAACCTGGGCAAGCGCGATGCCGTCGTCGGTATCGCTCGTAATGCCGAGGCCGGTCGTGAGGCGGAGGAGGTCGACGGCGGTGACGCCGTGGACGAGATCGCCGAAGGCCTCGAGGCCGTCGGTGCGGAAGAGGGCGAGCCGTCCTCGGCCGAGTAGCGCGAGGAGTGAGTCGTCGTGAGCGGAGCCACGGGCGCCGGATCGACCGGTACGGAAACGGACGGCGGCCGTGGCACCGCCATGAATGAGACCGACTCCCATGATTCTCATGGATCCCAGGGGGGAACTGTGACGGACACCCGAGGCCAGCAGGCCCAGCAGTACGCGGGCGGGCAGGCGGCCCCGGTCGGGGCACCCGCGGCGCCGAGCGCGCCGACGGCGGGCCCGGCGTCGCCGCTGCCCGGCGAGCGGCAGGCGCAGCAGCCCGCGCAGCCGTATCACCCGCCGCAGGCGTATCCGGCGCAGCCGCCGTCGGGCGCTGTCCGTCGGCCGCGCACCGGGGCGCGGACGACGCCGCGCACGCGCAAGGCGCGACTGCGGGTGGCCAAGGCCGACCCGTGGTCGGTGATGAAGGTCAGTTTCCTGCTCTCCATCGCGCTCGGCATCTGCACGATCGTGGCGGCCGCGGTGCTGTGGATGGTCATGGACGCGATGGGCGTCTTCTCGACCGTCGGCGGCACGATCTCCGAGGCGACGGGCTCGAACGAGTCGAACGGCTTCGACCTGCAGTCGTTCCTCTCGCTCCCGCACGTCCTGATGTTCACTTCGGTCATCGCGGTCATCGACGTGGTCCTCGCGACCGCCCTGGCGACCCTCGGAGCGTTCATCTACAACCTCTCCGCCGGCTTCGTCGGCGGTGTCGAGCTGACCCTCGCAGAGGACGAGTGAGGGCCCGCTCAAACGCCCTCTGACTATCGATTTTGGGACTGGCCGCGTCGTGCGCTAATCTTCAGAGGTCAGCGCGCGGGACACACACCGCAAAGCGCGGCGGGGCTATAGCTCAGTTGGTTAGAGCGCATCCCTGATAAGGATGAGGCCACAGGTTCAAATCCTGTTAGCCCCACAGCATGAAGACCCCCAACCAATCTCGGTTGGGGGTCTTTGCGTTTCCTGTACGAGGTCCAGGCCGTCCAGTGGCGGGTCCTGCTCGCGGGGATCCTGATCCCGGGCGTCGGCTTCGGGCGGCGCATGGGGGCGTTTGGAGCTGGAGCTGGAGCTGGAGCCGGAGCCGGAGCTGATGCTGATGCTGGAGCCGGAGTCTGAGCTGGAGCCGGAGAAGGTGCCGGCGATCGTGGCGCATCGGCGATCGTGAGGCCTGAGGTCCTGCCCAAGGAGCCGGCGCGTGGGGCGCGGCGGAGGACTTACCTCGGTGCAACGTCGAAGGCCCGGCAACTCGTGAGAGTCGCCGGGCCTTTGCCCTGGGTGCTTTGTACGCAAGTTCGCCGCTACGTCAGGGTGTCTGTGAGGGGTTGCGGGTCGAGCGAGGGGTCACGTGGAGGGGCGCGTGAGCCAGGAGGAGGCGAAGGGGCGAGAGGTTCGAGGAGGGGAGAAGGGGCGAGAAGGGGGCGAGAAGAGACGGGGAGGGGCCAGGGGCGGTGTCCGGTTACTTACCGCCCGTGCCGACTTCTCACGGCGACTTCTCGTGCCGACTTCTCATACGGACTTCCCGTACGGACTTCTTGTACCGATTGCTCGTACCGATTCCTCGTACGGTGCTCCCCGCGCGGCTCAGCGCTGGAGCGGTGCTACGGGTGTGAGGGCTGTCAGACGCTCCGTGCCGGGCGCTACGAGGGTCTCGGGCCCGGAGCAGACAGCGGGGTCGACCAGGCCTTCCGGATCGCCGAGAGCGGCGAGGTCCGTCGCGTCGCCGTCAGCCGGTGCGCGGTGGCGGCAACTCGGCGAGGAACCGTGGGCCTCGGCGCGGATGCGTTGCTTCATGGTGGGGGGCAGGGCCCGACTGTAGGACCAGGTCCAGTAGGCCGTCGCCGGGGCCGTCACGGAGGTCTCGGTGTTGCGGCCCGAGGCCGCCTGCGGTACCGCGGCGGCCGCGGTGGTGGTGATGAGTCCGAGCGTCGTGCACAGCGCCAGGAAGGCGGTGACGATGACGGTCCACAGCTTCATGACCTTGATCTGGGTCATGGCCCCTCACTTTCGGGTCGGGCGATTTGCGTACTTTCCTCATGATGTGTATGTGGGCCGCGAAGTGGTGGACCAACGCCCGTGGCGCGTTGATGTTCAGATGAACACCACCCGGATGGCCGCAAGAGACCGGAAAAGTCCGTAGATGCCATCGAAAGTCACTGTCTGTGATGTGTGATCACCCTGAGATCGGAGCGGTCGGATCCCGTCCTATCTGCTGTGCGCGGGGCCGTAGTTGAGGGCCGATCCAGGTCACCGATCGGTATCGGTCGGTGTGTATAGTCGGGCGCCAGAAGTCCCCTACGTCAACGAAAGACGAGGTCGCGCGGTGAAGAAGCTTCTCCTGGTCGCACTGGCCGCCATCGGCGGGCTCCTCGTGTACCGCCAGATCCAGGCGGATCGCGCCGAGCAGGATCTGTGGACGGAGGCGACTGACTCCGTGCCCACGGGTTCGTGAGTACCGACAACAGTCTCGGAGCAGACCCCGGCCGCTCTCGCGGTCGGGGTTTTGTGTTTCCCGGAGTTCTGCCGGTTCACAAAAGCGAGCAAATCGGTTGCACGGGCGAAAACTGATCGCCGTACGGCCGCTCCCTTTCAGCCGCTCCCACTGATAGCGCGGTGCCGCGGTGACGCACGCGGCAGGATGGTCCGCGCCAGGGGGCTATGAAGAGGGGTGGCGCGTGATGGGGCGGCGCACGGAGGGCCGAAGTGCCGGGTGTGCGAGGTCGTGGTACGGCCGGATGATCATGGCCACGGCAGCAGCGGCCGTGCTGTGTCTGATCCTCACGCCCGCCGAGCGGGCCGCCGCAGCCGCTCCTGGGCCCGCCGTCGCGTGGACCACCACCGAAGACGCGAGGACGGCCGCCGACGGTACGCCCGGGCCGTACGCCTTCGCCGAGGACGCCACCACCGTCAAGGGTGCCGCGGACACGACCGACTCCGTACGGCTTGAGCCGGGCCACACGTACAGGAGCTCCATCGGACCCGCCGGAAGGGACGGCAGGCTCTACTACCTTCTCGAACTCGATGCCGACTCCACCGCCTACGTCTCCGCCACCGCCGTCCCCCGGCCCGGTGCGACGGTCTCCTACGCGGACGGCCTCAAGGTCTCCCTCCAGGACGGGAACAGCCGCAACTGTTCCTCCTCCGGCACCGCCCACTTCGGCGCCACTCAGAGCCCGCACCCCATCGCCGCCTGGGCGTCCCGCGAAACGGGCGGCAAGCAGTACGCCTGCCAGACCGCGGGAACGTACTACGTGGTCGTCGAACGCACCGGAGCGGGAGGCGCGACGGGTTCGGCCGCTACGGCGGGTTCCTCGTCCCGCGCGTGGGACCTGGAGCTCAGTTATGTGTCGGAGCCCGGTTTGAGGAAGGCGCCCGGTGCGACGAGCGCTCCGGACATCTGGAACTCCGCGTCGCCGGAAGCCCTCACGGGGGTCCCGAAGCACCGCAGCGGCGGCGCCGGGTTCGGCGGGGCCGGCTCACTGAGGCCGGGAGTCTGGGAGGACGACATCAGCCCGGGGCAGACGCGCTTCTACAAGGTGCCGGTCGACTGGGGACAGCAGTTCTACGCCACCGCGGACCTGGGCAGTTCGAGCCGCGGCGAGGGCCAAGTGGGAACCGCTCTCACCATGTCCCTCTACAACCCCGTACGCGGCTTCGTCGACGACGTCGGCTCCGGATACGACGGCGGCCAGCGCTCCGCCGCGCTCGACCCTCTTCCGCCCGTCGCCTACGAGAACCGGTACGCCCTCGACGACCACGTGAGCGCGATGCGGTTCGCGGGCTCCTACTACCTTGTGGTCCATCTCGCCGCGCAGGTCGCCGACCGCTTCGGTGAGGGGCCGATCGGGCTGACCCTGCGGGTGCGCGTGGCCGGAGCGGCGCGTACGGAGCCCGCATACACGGGGCAGGCCGAGCCCCGAGACGTGTTCGACGTTCCGGCGGGGGACTCCGACGACGCGACCGACGACGGTGCGGCGGGCGACGGCGGCGTCGTCGGCACCGGCGGCGGTGGCGGCAGCCGAAGCGGAACCATGAAGCTGGTCGCCGCGGGCGGCATCGGCACGGGATGCCTGCTGATGCTGACGCTCGGAATGTGGACCGTGGTCGCGCGCCGCCGGGCGGTGCGGCTCCGCAGGCCCGTACCGGAGGACGCGGAAGCGGACACGGCTCCGGCCTCGCTGAGCACACCCGCGCCGGCACCTTGGGAGCACGGGCACGGGGCGACACGAGGCTGGTAGCGCTCGTCGCTCGCACCACGGTACCGACGGGGGAGGGTTTCTCTCGCGAACGGCCGGGACGGTCGCGCCCGGGACCTCGTGCGCCCTTGACCGCTCATGCTGCTCCTCAGACCTGGGTCAGTGCCCAGAACCCGACCGCGAAACAGGCCAGCGCGAGCAACAGCATCGGCACCGCGATCTTGGCGGGTGGCCCCGGACGCGGCCGTGCGCGCCTTCTGCGGTGTTCCGGAACTGCCGCCGTCCGAGGCGGAACCTGAACGGACCGAGCGGTGTACGAAGCAGTAGAGGCATATGCGTACTGCGGCATCGCAGCGGACGGGGCCAGTGGCCGATGAGGGGAGGGCACTTGAGTGGGAGTGGTGGTGGGAGCGGCAGGAGGAGGGGGCGTCGGGGTCGGCGTCGGGTCGAAAGGCGGGGGGTAGAGGAGGGCCGACAGCGGCAGGGGGAGCGGGACCGAGGTGGGGGGAGTGGGCGTCTGTGCCTCCGGCCATGCCTGCTGGGACTGCTGCTCCGGTGGGTACTGGGTCTGCTGTGGTGGCGGCTCGGCCTGTGGTTGCCGCTGGGAGTCGGCAGCGGCAGCGGGCCGTGGCGGCGGCAGATGGAAGCTGCCGGTGTCCGACATCGAGGAAGGTTGGGGAGAGGCCGTCCCGGAGGCGGGGTGTGGAGGGGTGCTGTCGGGGGCGGCAAGGGGCCGAGCGACTTCCGGGGCGGAACGAGCCTGTACGTCGTCGGGGGCGGCCAGGGGACGCGTGCGCTCCCGGGCAGGCTGTACGCGCGCTTCCTCGGAGGCGGGCTGCGACCGTACGCCCTCCTGAGCGGTCCCCGTCCCAGTGGCGACCTGGGCAGAGTCCTGCTCCACGTCCGCTCCCGTGTCGGGTTCGGAGCCGGGTTCGGAGCCGGATTCCCCGCCCGGGTCGGGAGTGGAATCCGGGGCAGGGAAAACGCCTGGACCGGAGCCGGAGTCGGGCCACGACGGAGTGTTGTCCGAGCCGGGTCCGGCGTGAGCGGCTGTGCTGTCCGGATGGTTACGGGAGGACAGCGTTCGGTGACTCACACCGGGAGCAGTGCCCGGCCGCAGAGGTCCCGCAGGACCGAACCCCTCGGGCAGCGGCCCGAGTTGGTCGAAAACCTCGATCAGTTCGTCGTCGGGACCGGGCTCGGGCAGCAACTCGACGGCTGCGGCAAGGGCTTTGCGCGCCCCTGTGGCGGTGCGGAAGCGAGCGTGCGGATCCGGCTGGAGAAGCATCGCAACGACCTGCCACAGAGGCTCGGGTATGCCTCGCGGCGCGGACGGCGTGCCGTGGTCGGCGAAGTACTCGATCAGCGCCTTGGCGTCGGGCTTGGCGCCTTCCAGGAGGTACAGGGCGACCAGACCTGCGGCGAACAGGTCCGCGGGAAAATCGGGCTCGGAGCCCAGCATCTGTTCGGGCGCGAAATAACCCGGCGTTCCCACCACGTAGTTGGTCTCGGTGAGCCGCGGTTCGCCCAGCCGCATCGCGATGCCGAAGTCGGACAGCCGCAGTCGCGGCCGGGCCGTGCCGGTCGCTTCGAGGAGCACGTTGGCGGGCTTGACGTCGCGGTGCACGACCCCCTCCGCGTGCACGGCGGCGAGGCCCGCCAGGAGCTGGTCGATCAGGGTGCAGACGAAGGAGGGAGGCAGGGGGCCGTAGTCGTTGACCAGGTGGACCAGGGAGCCCCCGGCGACCAGATCCATGGTGAACAGCACTTTGTCGTCGTCGGCGGCCCAGCTGGCGGGAGCCAGCACATGCGGATGGTCGATCCGCAGCGCCTGCTCCCGCACGAAGCGCAGCAGCGCGTGCGCGTCGCTCTGCTGCAGCACCTTGGCGGCCACATAACGGCGCCGCCGGTGGTCCCAGGCACGCCACACCGCACCGACTCCCCCGCGCCCGATCGGGTCGACCAGTTCGTACCGGCCTGCGAAGACCTCACCCATGGTCGTGCGTCGCTCCCCTTCGGCGGTCGGTCCGGCGACCTCTTCCGAGGCCCGGCTGCCTGACTTGCGGCGGCTGGAAGGTTTCACGGGCCTCCAGCGGCCGGGCGTTCGGCGGCCGGGCGGTCGGCTCAGCTCTGGTGGGACTGGTAGTGCGCGACCGCGTCGGAGGTACGGCCGGCACCGTAGACCCGGAGGAACTCTGCCAGTTCGGGGTGGGTCGGGGCGAGGGTGTCCGCGGCGTCGATGATGTCCCCGGCGGCAGCGACCGAGCGCAGCAGCGACTGGATCTCGCGGACCACCCGCTTGACCGTAGGGGCTCCCGAACTCGTCGTGGACTGCGTGGTGTTGCTGAGCACCGATCCCCCCTGGGACTTCTTGATCTCGTCCATCCGCTCGGTCGCCTCGGCGGCGCTGACGCTTCCGTCGGCGACCTGCCCCGCCAGGTCCTGCAGAAGCTGTACACGCTGGACCACCGCGGGATTGCCGATCTTGGCCCGCTGACCGCTCATCAGCTGCGACAACATGGGCGCGGACAGGCCCAGAACCCCGGCAAGACGCGCCTGGTTCAGACCCAGGTCCTCTATGAGCCTACGGAAGAGCGCCCCCAACGGCTCCCCGTACCAGTTCCGCTGCAGCTCCCGGGCTCTCGCGGTTGCTTCCTGCTGTGCGGCGTCCATTGCGTCTCCCCATCGCTTCCCCAAGTACCGTGGTTCGCGACAGCGAACCACGTCGAGCATCTTACGGAGAGTGGTCGCCCACGGGGACCCCCATCTTTTTGCGAGATCCGGGGGGTGACCCGGTACTCTGGTCTGCGGCGCCCGTCGACAGATGGTTCTTGTGGTCGGACGCTCCTCTTCCGGGGGCCTTAGCTCAGTTGGTAGAGCGCTGTCTTTGCATGGCAGATGTCAGGGGTTCGACTCCCCTAGGCTCCACACCCCAGACCGGCCAGACGCCCATCCGTGGCGGCTGGCCGGTTTTCGTATGTCCCCGTTTCGTCCGTGTGCGGGGCCCGGCGAAGGGGTTCCCGGACGGGGTGAGGGTCGGCGCGAGAGCCATCGGTGACGTGCGTCACAGGAAGTGGCTTTGCAGGCGTTGCAGTTCTTTGCGCAAACAGGCGGCCGGAACGGGGCCTGTGGCTCCGCTGTGCGGGCGGCCGGCGTGGTGCCGTCGGGCCTGGGGGTCCGATGGGGCCCCTTGTGTGAGCTGCCGCGCGGGCTGCCGAGTAACCGGTTCAGCGCATTCCGTTAACAACATCTCCACGGATGTTGCACACAAGGGCCGTTGCAAACGTCATCGCGGGCCATGCGGGTAAATCCTCCAACGGGCGTTCGCGGCCCCCCGCGCCGCTGTTCCACGTGAAACATCGCCGCGGGGCAGGAGACCGTCAAGTCTCCTGCCCCGCGGCGATGTTGGGTCGGGTTCAGCGGCGGTCGTCGCGCTCCGCCGCCTCTTCCTCGGCTTCCTTGACCTGGACCTCGGGGTCCAGGTCGGACTGGCCGCTGCCGTCGACCGACGTGAGCCGTCCGGTCTCGGGCACCTCGGTCGCGGCCGGCGGTTCGACGAGCCAGTCGGGGTTGGCCTGCTTGTCCCACCACTTCCAGGCGGCGAAAGCGCCACCCGCCAGGATCCCCAGCACGGCCAGCCCCTTCACGAGACGGCCGGCCCTCGCCCGTCGCTCGTGCTTGCGGAGCAGCTTCTGGATCTCCTGCGGTGTGACCTGGCCGCGCAGTGCGGCGATGGCCGCCACGCCGCGCGCCGCGGCCTCGTCCCGAACGGGCTGGGCCGCGGCCACGGCCTGCTCGATCCGCGGCTTGGAATAGTCGGCGGCCTGGCGAGCCGCCCTGCGGGTGCGGATGGCCGCCTCCTGGGCGGCCTGGTCGACCTTCGGCGGTACATGCGTGCGGGCCTGCTCAAGGCGCGGCGCGAGATAGGCGTCGTACTGGGCGCGGGCCTGTTCGGCGGCCTGCGACACCTTCGGCGCGAGCCGTACGCGCGCTTCGCCCGCGTAGTACGAGGCCCTGTCCTTGGCCGTGTCGGCGTAAGGCGCCACCACTTCCGCGGCGTGCAGCACGCTGTCCTTCGCCGAGCCGGTCGCGGCGCGCACGCTGTCGATGCGGGTCACGGGTTTCCTCCTCCTCGGTGGCGTACGTCGGGGGTTTCGGGTACCCCCAAAGACACACAGTTCACCTTTCCGCCCCTATGGGGATCATGCCTGCCCAAGTGGTCCGGGGCATGTGAGGGCGGGCATCCGTGTCACGGGTGCCGACTCCCGGAGACTCCCGAGTCGGAGCCGGTCAGGTGTCGATCAAGTGAGATAGCGGATTAATACGGGGCAACGGGAGCTTGTCGTCGACAATGCCACGGATCGCCGCGCCTCGCCCCCGTCCCGGAGCGACTCGACAGGTTTTCCGCAAGCCCGATGCCCGCACGTTCGTCCGGAGGTGGCGGTCGGGGGCCGAGCAGCCTGGTCCGTGCGAGGATCGGAGCGTCAAGAGAAGGCAACGGAAGGCAGATCGTGGCCGAGCAGCTTTACGCCACCTTGAAGACCAACCAAGGCGACATCGAGATCCGGCTCCTGCCGAACCACGCGCCCAAGACGGTCCGGAACTTCGTCGAACTCGCCACGGGTGAGCGTGAGTGGATCAACCCGGAGACGGGTGTGAAGTCCACGGACAAGCTGTACGACGGCACGGTCTTCCACCGGGTGATCAGCGGGTTCATGATCCAGGGCGGTGACCCGCTGGGCAACGGTACCGGCGGCCCCGGCTACCAGTTCGAGGACGAGTTCCACCCGGACCTGCGCTTCGACAAGTCCTACCTGCTGGCCATGGCCAACGCCGGCCCGGCCACCAACGGCTCGCAGTTCTTCATCACCGTCTCCCCGACGGCCTGGCTGACCCGCAAGCACACCATCTTCGGTGAGATCACGGACGCGGCCAGCCAGAAGGTCGTGGACGCCATCGCCGGTGCCCAGACCAACCCGCGCACCGACCGCCCGGTCAACGACGTCGTCATCGAGTCGGTCGTCGTCGAGACCCGCCAGGGCTGAGCCCGAACAGGCCGCCCGCATCCGTGGGCCCGAAGGCTCCCGCAGGGAACCAATCGCCCCGTTCATCCGTAAGGATGGACGGGGCGGTGCGTTGCGCACACGGACCCGGCGTGACCGCGTGCGAACCGCCGTACGGAGATTGAGGGGACCCCATGGACCAGCCACCCGGCAGCCCGCAGGGGCCGCGGGATCAGGGACCGCAGGACGCCCGGAGCCTGCCTGGTTGCTACCGGCACCCGGACCGTGAGACCGGTGTCCGCTGCACCCGCTGCGAGCGCCCGATCTGCCCCGAGTGCATGGTCAGCGCTTCGGTCGGCTTCCAGTGCCCCGACTGCGTCCGCAGTGGCTCCGGCACCGGCCACGCTCCGGCGGCCACCCAGCCCCGCACGCTCGCGGGCGGCACGGTCGCGGCGGACCCACGGCTCGTGACCAAGGTGCTGATCGGCCTCAACCTGGCCATCTACCTCGTCCAGATCTCGGTGGGCGACTCCTTCACCGACCGCTTCACCCTCTTCGGCCGTGCCTGGCTCTCCGGCGACATCCAGGGCGTGGCCGAAGGCCAGTGGTACCGGATGCTGACGGCGATGTTCCTGCACGGCAGCGTCATGCACATCATCTTCAACATGGTCAGCCTGTGGTGGATCGGCGGTCCGCTGGAGGCTGCCCTCGGCCGCGCCCGCTTCATCGCCCTGTACTTCATCTCGGGCCTCGCGGGCAGCGCGCTCTCCTATCTGCTCGCCGCCCCCAACCAGCCGTCGCTCGGTGCTTCCGGCGCGATCTTCGGCCTGTTCGGCGCCACCGCGGTCCTGATGCGCCGGCTCAACTACGACATGCGCCCGGTCATCGCCCTGCTGGTGATCAATCTTATTTTCACCTTCAGCCCCGGCTTCAACATCGCCTGGCAGGCGCACGTCGGCGGTCTGGTCGCCGGTGTGGTGGTCGGCTACGCGATGGTTCACGCACCGCGCGAGCGGCGGAACCTCGTCCAGTACGGGGTCTCCGCGCTGATGTTGGTCGCGGTGGTCGCCATGACGCTGATCAGGACCGCTCAGCTCACCTGAGAACGCGGCTGATCAGGACCGCCCCAGCTCACCTGAGACAGCGGCCGGCTCACCTGAGAAGAGTTGTTGTCCACAGACCGTGGCGGATCTTGTGCACGCTGTGCGGGAACAGCTGTGCCCCCTGTCACTGACCCGAGTTTCCCCAGGTCGGACAGGGGGCGAACAGGTTTGCGGATGCCGGTTAGATCAGTCACACCGGCGTCAACCGTGGATGAGTTATCCACAGATCGTCTTTCTTTTCCACCTGTGGACAACTGCTGTGGATAACTCAGTGGATAACCGTGGGCAGAGCTGCTGACCCGGTCGTTTCCAGGTGGGCGGAGACGGTCACTTCCACTGGGTGGAGACGCCGAATCCGGCCGCGATGAAGCCGAAGCCGACCACAATGTTCCAGTTGTCGAGCGCGTCGATCGGCAGGGAGCCGTCCGTCACGTAGAAGACGACGATCCAGGCGAGACCGATGAGGAACATGGCCAGCATGACGGGCGCTACCCAGGTGTTGCTGGTCAGCTTGATATTGGTCGCCTGCTTCGCCGGGGGCGGCGTGTAGTCGGCCTTCTTGCGGATACGTGACTTCGGCACGAGGGTCTCTCCTGTCGATGCGCTGCGTGGCCGCGCAGGGAACTTGGGCGGGCTCCGGGGCAGCGTACAAGGGGACACTGAGCGCTCCCCCGGGCGTCCGTTAGCGTAGTGCTTCCGCGGCGCCGAAGGAGATAAGGGTACGTTGAGCAATTCTGCCGACTCCCCCGGGACGGGTACCAGTCCTGGGGATACGCGCCGTTTCCGGCCCGTACGTGTCCTTACGGCCGCCGTCTTCGCCCTGGCCGGCCTCATCTTCTTCATGAGCTTCGATACAGCCAAGGGTACGAACATCCGTACGGATGCGTCCATGCTGAAGCTCTCCGACCTGATTCAGGAGCGCAGCCACAAGAACGCGGCGCTGGACGAGTCCAACGGCACCCTGCGCGACGACGTGGACACCCTCGCCGGTCGGGAGGACGGCAGCAGCGAGGCCGAGGACGCCAAGCTCGCGGCGCTGGAAAAGAACGCAGGTACCCAGAAGCTCAAGGGCGAGGCCGTCACGGTCACGCTCAACGACGCCCCGCCGAACGCGACGGCGAAGCTTCCCGGCTACCCCGAGCCGCAACCCGACTACCTCGTCATCCACCAGCAGGACCTTCAGGCCGTCGTCAACGCTCTGTGGCAGGGCGGCGCCCAGGGCATCAAGGTGATGGACCAGCGGCTGATCTCCACCAGCGCCGTGCGCTGCGTCGGCAACACCCTGATCCTCCAGGGCCGCGTCTACTCGCCTCCGTACAAGATCACCGCCATCGGTGACCCGAAGAAACTCCAGAAGGCGCTCGCCGCTTCCCCGGCGATCCAGAACTACATGGTGTACGTCAACGTCTACGGGCTCGGCTGGAAAGTCGAGGAGGACGGGGCGGTGACTCTTCCCGGCTACTCGGGCACAGTGGATCTCCACTACGCGAAGCCCGTGGAGTAGCCGCCGGACCTCGCGGAGCAGTGGGCGAAGCCTGTGGAGCGAACTGCCGCCGGGGGGCCTTGTGTCGGTGCGAGTGGTCGTCAGGACGATCAGTGAGCTGTGCATCACCGCCGGCACCCTGATCGTGCTCTTCGTGATCTACGTGCTGTTCTGGACGGGAGTGAAGGCCGACAGCGCGATGGACCACCAGATCGACGTGCTCCAGCGACAGTGGTCGAAGGGAGCGTTGGCCCAGGAGCCGAAGTCCCCGCCGGGCACGACGGACTCCTCTGGCACTACGGGTTCCTCCGGCGTCTCCGGCTCCCCCGGTACCTCCGGTGGGACCGGCGCCACGGCCACCGAGAGCCCGAAAGCGCCCGGCCCCTACACGTACGGCGGTCCGTTCGCGGTCATGTACATCCCGCGGCTTGGTTTCACGTGGAACAAGCCCGTGCTCGAAGGCACCGCCACGCAGATCCTGAAGAAGGGGCTCGGCCACTACCGGGGCACCGCCCAGCTCGGCCAGGAGGGCAACTTCTCGGTCGCAGGTCACCGGCGTACGTACGGCGATCCCTTCAAGGACTTTCCCGAGCTGCGCCGAGGCGACGCGGTGGTACTGACGGACGGGACGACCTGGTTCACATATCGGGTCGACAAAGGCCCCTACAAAACGGTGCCCTCCGACATTGAGGTGATCGACCCTGTGCCACGTAAGTCCGGGTATACGCGTCCGGGGCGCTATCTCACGCTGACCACGTGCGATCCGGAGTGGGGGCACAGCCACCGGTTGATCGTCTGGGCACACCTTGATTCCACGCAGCCCGTGGAGGCAGGGAAACCGGCGGCTCTCCGCCGTTAGTCTGTTGGCGTACGGCGACGGAAGGGACGGCATGTACGGCTGGATCTGGCGGCATCTGCCGGGGAGCGTATGGGTGAAGGCGCTGGTCTCACTCGCGCTCGTGCTGGCAGCGGTCTACGTGCTCTTCCAGTACATCTTCCCCTGGGCCGAACCGCTGCTGCCCTTCAACGATGTGACGGTGGACAACCAGTGAGTACGCGCATCCTCGTTGTGGACAACTACGACAGCTTCGTCTTCAACCTGGTCCAGTACCTGTACCAGTTGGGCGCCGAGTGCGAGGTGCTGCGCAACGACGAGGTGTCGACCGCGCATGCCCAGGACGGCTTCGACGGTGTGCTCCTGTCCCCGGGGCCCGGTGCTCCCGAACAGGCCGGTGTCTGCATCGACATGGTCCGGCACTGCGCCGCGACCGGGGTTCCCGTCTTCGGCGTCTGCCTCGGGATGCAGTCGATGCAGGTGGCGTACGGCGGTGTGGTCGACCGCGCTCCCGAGCTGCTGCACGGAAAGACCTCGCTCGTGGAGCACCAGGGCAAGGGCGTCTTCGCCGGCCTGCCGTCGCCCTTCACCGCGACCCGCTACCACTCGCTGGCGGCCGAGCCGGACACGGTCCCGGCCGAGCTGGAGGTCACGGCCCGTACCCACGACGGGATCGTCATGGGTCTCAGACACCGCGAACTTCCGGTCGAGGGTGTGCAGTTCCACCCCGAGTCGGTGCTGACCGAGCACGGCCACCGGATGCTCGCCAACTGGCTCCTCGAATGTGGCGACAAGGTGGCCGTGGCGAGGTCGGCGGGGCTCGCCCCGGTGGTGGGCAGGGCCACGGCGTGACCGCGCTGCGCCCCGAGCGCGACAGCTCCTCCTATGGCGGCGAGGCCGCGTACGGGGGCGCTGGGGCGTTCGAGGGCGCGGGTGCCCAGACCTTCGCGGGCGCGGGTGCCTTCGAGGCGGCGGTCGGGGGGCTCTCGGACCCGCTGACGGATCCGCTGCCGGGCCAGGAACAGGGCGTACGGCAGCAGGGATACGGCCCCGAGGGGTACGGACCCGACTGGTACGCCGCACAGCAGGCACAACAGCAGGCGCAAGCCGCCCAGGCACAAGCCGCACAAGCGCAGGCGGCTCAGATGAGGGCCGCGCAAGCGCAGGCCGCTCAGGTCCAGGCGGCGCAGGCCCGGGCCGCTCACGCTCAGGCGACCCGGACGCAGGCCATGCCTTCCGCGGCGGCGCCGTCACCGTCGTACGCGGAGATGTACGAGCAGACCTACGCCCGGCCGCACGAGGAGCCTGCTGCAGTTCCGTACGGAGCGCAGGCGGCCGCCCCGTACGGGGTACCGGTCGCCGCTCCGCGGGCGGAACCGGTCGCCGCGCGCTTGCCGTTGGACGACGAGACGGTCGCGTTGCGCCTCGCCGACCCGCCTCGAACGGGAGACGGGAGCGCGCGTAGCGCCGGGAGCGGGGCCGCACCCGCGTCGGGAGGCCGTGCGGCCCGTCGTAAGGCGGCCAGACGCCACGGACGGCACGGGGGCGCTCAGGAGCCCCACGAGCCCCATGAGGCGGCTCAGGGGGCCTCTGAGGGCCCTCGGAGCCGGATGGACGCCCGGCGGGCGGCACGGGCGCGGAAGCCCAGCGCGGGTGTCCTCGTGAGCCGGATGGTCGGCGAGGTGTTCATCACCACCGGTGTGCTGATGCTGTTGTTCGTGACCTACCAGCTGTGGTGGTCGAATGTGCGGGCGCACCAGCAGGCGGGCAGTGCCGCGGACCACCTCCAGCAGGACTGGGCGAACGGCAAGCGGAATCCGGGGACGTTCTCGCCAGGCCAGGGCTTCGCCATCCTGCACATTCCGAAGCTGGACGTCGTCGCGCCGATCGCGGAGGGCATCAGCAAGACGAAGGTGCTCGACCGCGGAATGGTCGGCCACTACGGCGAGGGCGACCTCAAGACGGCGATGCCGGACGCCAAGACGGGCAACTTCGCGCTCGCCGGGCACCGCAACACGCACGGTGAGCCGTTCCGCTACATCAACCGGCTCAAGCCGGGCGACGAGATCGTGGTCGAGACGCAGGACGACTACTACGTCTACAAGATGGCGTCGATCCTCCCGGTGACGAGTCCGAGCAACACGAGCGTGCTCGACCCGATCCCCAAGGGTTCGACGTTCACCGGGCCGGGCCGCTACATCACACTGACCACCTGCACACCGGAGTTCACCAGTAAGTACCGGATGATCGTCTGGGGCAAGATGGTCGAGGACCGGCCGCGCAGCAAGGGTAAACCGGACGCGCTGGTCGGCTGAGGACAGGCGCCGACGCACGCACTGACGCGTGCACGCGTCACGTGCACGTGAGACAACCTGAGACAGACCAGACGGGGCAGATGAACAGTGGCAGCGAGGACCGACCACGACGAACGCGCCGGATCGGAAGCCGGATACGCGGCCGTCGGTGACGTGCCCGGGGGGCGCCGGCGCATCGGATGGTTCGCGATGACGGTCAGCGTCTTCGGCGAACTCCTCATCACCGTGGGGCTGGTGCTCGGCCTGTTCGTCGTCTACTCGCTGTGGTGGACGAACGTCGTGGCCGACCGCGAGGCGCACAAGCAGGGCGACAAGGTCCGCGACAACTGGGCACAGGGCCGGGGCGGTCCGGGCGCCCTGGACACCAAGGACGGCATCGGCTTCCTGCACGTTCCGGCGATGAAGAACGGCGAGGTCCTCGTCGAGAAGGGCACGTCGACGAAGGTCCTCAACGACGGCGTCGCCGGCTACTACACGGACCCCGTCAAATCGTCCCTGCCGACGACCGGCAAGAACGGCAACTTCACCCTCGCCGCCCACCGGGACGGCCACGGCGCCAAGTTCCACAACATCGACAAGGTCAGGAACGGCGACGCGATCGTCTTCGAGACCAGGGACAAGTGGTACGTCTACAAGGTCTACGACATCCTTCCGGAGACCTCGAAGTACAACGTCAAGGTCCTTCAGACGGTCCCGAAGCAGTCCGGCAAGAAGAAGCCCGGCCAGTACATCACCCTGACGACCTGCACGCCGGTGTACACCTCCCGCTACCGCTACGTGGTGTGGGGCGAACTGGAGCGGGTGGACAAGGTGGACGAGAACCGGACGCCCCCGAAGGAACTGCGCTGACCGAAGTGCGCCGAGAGAACTGCGCTGAGACGGTCGAGGGGCTGAGAACTCCTCAGTAGTGACGAGGCCCCGGCACCCTCCGAGGAGGGTGCCGGGGCCTCGTGCTGGACGTCCGGGCCGGACGGGGAGGTGTCAGGCCTCCGCGCGGGTCACGGGTCAGGTTCCGCCGAAGAGGCCGCCGCCGTTGTTGCCGCCGCCGTTGTTGTTATTGCCCAGGTTGACCGTCGTGAGCGTGACCGTCGTGTTGTCCGGGCTGTCGACCGGGCTGTTGGCGTTCGGGTCCTGGCGGATCACCGTCGCGTTGTCGCTTCCGTCGCTGCCCTGGGCGAACTGGATGTTGTTGAAGCCGGCCTGCTGCAGAATCTGCCTCGCCTCGGCCACGGTCTTGCCGACGACGCCGGGTACGGTCGACTGCTGCTTGGCCTTGCCGATCTGGATCTGGACCTTGGAGCCGGGGTCCGCCGGACTGTTGGCCGACGGCGTCGTCTGAATGACCCTGCCGACGAGGTTCTGGTCGTCGGTGTCCACATCGGTGCACTCGCCGACCAGGTTGTTCGCCACCATCTGCGCCTTGGCCTCGTCGCAGGACTTGCCGGAGACGTCCGGGACGGTGGACTGCTGCTTCTTCTTGGCGACGGTCAGAGTGATCGTCGACCCCTTCTGCACCTCGGCACCGAGCTCCGGGTCCTGGTTCAGGACCTTGTTCTCTTCCTCCGTGGATTCCTCGTACGTCTTCTTGACGTTGAACCCGTACTTGGGGGCCTCGAGGATCTTCGTGGCCTTGTCCAGCTGCTTGCCGGTGACGTTCGGAACGACCACCTTCGGCGCACCGGTAGACACGACCAGGTTGACCGTGTCGCCCTTGTTGACGTCTGTGCCGGCCTTCGGGTCCTGGCTGCAGATGTTGCCGGTCTTCTGATCCTCGCAGGCCTTCTTGGAGACCGTCCCGAGCTTCAGGTCTCCGTTGACCACCATTTTTTTGGCGTCGCTCAAGCTCTGCCCGACGAAGTTCGGTGCGGCGAACGGCTTGTCGCCCGGGCCATTGCCTCCGAATGCCCACTTGCCGATCAGGATCGCTCCGATCAGCACCAGGACGCCCGCGACGACCAGGAGGATCGTCGAGGTGTTGTTCTTCTTCTGGCGGCGGCGGTCGGGGCGGTCGTCGTAGCCGTAGGCGCCGTCGTCCGGGTTCATCGGCGGCAGCATCGACGTGGACTGGGCGTCGGAAGGGCGCATGGCCGTCGTCGGCTGGTCGTTGCCGTAGCCGCCGTAGCCGACCGAGCCCATGGCGGCGGTGGCCGCGACGGGCTGGCCGTCCAGGCAGGCCTCGATGTCGACGCGCATCTCGTCGGCGGACTGGTACCGGTAGTCCGGGTCCTTGACGAGGGCCTTCAGCACGATCGCGTCCATCTCGGGCGTGATCTCGGGGTCGAAGACCGACGGGGGCTGGGGCTCCTCGCGGACGTGCTGGTACGCGACCGCCACCGGGGAGTCGCCCACGAAGGGCGGGCGCACCGTCAGCAGCTCGTACAGCAGGCAGCCGGTGGAGTAGAGGTCCGAGCGGGCGTCGACCTGCTCGCCCTTCGCCTGCTCCGGCGAGAGGTACTGGGCCGTGCCGATGACCGCGGCCGTCTGCGTCATCGTCATACCGGCGTCGCCCATGGCGCGGGCGATGCCGAAGTCCATGACCTTGACCTGGCCGTTGCGCGTCAGCATGACGTTGGCCGGCTTGATGTCGCGGTGGACGATGCCGGCGCGGTGCGAGTACTCGAGGGCCTGGAGGATGCCGATGGTCATCTCCATGGACCGCTCGGGCAGCAGTCTGCGGCCCGAGTGCAGCAACTCGCGCAGCGTGGACCCGTCGACGTACTCCATCACGATGTACGGGATGGAGGTGTTGTCGATGTAGTCCTCACCCGTGTCGTACACGGCGACGATCGCGGGATGGTTGAGCGAGGCGGCCGACTGGGCCTCCCGGCGGAACCGGGCCTGGAACGACGGATCGCGCGCGAGGTCTGCCCGCAGCGTCTTCACCGCCACGGTACGACCGAGCCGGATGTCATGCGCGAAGTAGACCTCCGCCATGCCACCACGGCCGAGCACGTGGCCCAGCTCGTACCGGCCGCCGAGGCGACGCGGCTCTTCCATAGCTACCTACCAGCCCTCTCCGTCGGTCCCGACCGCACCTTTGTGTGGTCCGGCGGTGTGCTGTCCGGGCATACGGTACCCGGATCGCCTACTGTGACCTGGCCAAGACCGTCACCCGTGACAGGACCGGTATCGCAACGTGCACCGATGTGAAGGGGACGTGAGCGGGGTCACTTCTTACTGTCGATGACTGCCTTCATCACGTCCCTTGCGATGGGGGCGGCGAGACCGCCACCGGAGATGTCGCCGCGGTTGGCGCTGCCGTCCTCGACGACCACGGCGATGGCGACCGGCGAGCTGCCGTCCGAGAGCTTCGCGTAGGAGATGAACCAGGCGTACGGCTTCTCGCTGTTGTCGACGCCGTGCTGGGCGGTACCCGTCTTGCCACCGACGGTGACGCCCTGCTCGTTGATCTGCGCCCGCTGGCCGGTGCCCTGCTTGACCACCGTCTCCATCATCGACTGGAGGACCTGCGCGTTCTCCTTCGAGAGCGGCTGGCTCAGCTTCTCGGGGTCCGTGTGCTCGATGACGTCCAGGTTGTGCGTGCTCAGCTCGCTGACCATGTACGGCTTCATCAGGGTGCCGTCATTGGCGACCGCGGAGGCCACCATGGCCATCTGGAGCGGGGTGGCGGCGGTGTTGTACTGGCCGATCGAGGACAGCGCGGTCTGCGACTTGTTCATGCCGTCGGAGAAGACCGAGGCGCTGGAGCGGATCGGCGTGAACTGCTCGGAGCCGAAGCCGAACTTCTTGGCCTCTTCCAGCATCTTGTCGTTGCCGAGGTCCGCGCCGACCTTGCCGAAGACCGTGTTGCAGGAGACCCTGAGCGCGACGCGCAGGGTGGCGTTCTTGCAGGGGAGGTCGCCCTCGTTGGGCAGCTTGGTCGTGGTGCCGGGCATGATCCACGGATCCGGCGATTCCGTCTTGGTGTCCGCGTCGGGGACGAGCCCGTTCTCCAGGGCGGCGGCCGCCGTGACGACCTTGAAGGTGGAGCCTGGCGGGTAGGTCTCGCGCAGCGCCCGGTTGAGCATCGGGTCGTCGGGGTTGTTCTCCTTCTTCAGCTTTTCCCAGGCCTTGGAGTCCGTGGTCAGGGAGTTGCCGGCGAACGTCGACGGGTCGTACGACGGCGTCGAGGCCAGCGCCAGGATCGCGCCCGTCTTCGGGTCGATCGCCGCGACGGCGCCCTTCTTGTCGCCGAGGCCCTCGAAGGCGGCCTTCTGCGCGGCGCCGTTGAGGGTGGTGACGACGTTGCCGCCCTGCTTCTTCTTGCCCGTGATCATGTCGAGCGTGTTCCGGAAGAAGAGCCGGTCGTCGTTGCCGGTGAGGATGCCGTCGTCGATCTTCTCGAGCTGGTTGGCGCCGAAGGCCTGCGAGGCGTAGCCGGTGACGGGCGCCCACATCGCGCCGTCCTTGTACGTGCGCTTGTACTCGTAGTCGCCCGTCTTGGACCTCACGGACCCGGTGATCGGGTCGCCGTCCACGATGATGTCGCCGCGCGGGGTGGCGTACCGCTCGATGTTCACGCGGCGGTTGGCCGTGTCGGTCCGCAGCTCGTCCGCTTTGACGTACTGGAGCCAGTTGTCGCGGATGAGCAGGGCGAGGACGAGCAGCCCGCAGAAGATCGCGATCCGGCGCAGGGGCTTGTTCACGGGCGGACCACCTGGGTCATCTCGGCGTCGGGGCTGGGGGCAGGGGCGGGTGCCGGGCGCCGGGCGGTGTCGCTGATCCGGATCAGGATTCCGATGAGGGCCCAGTTGGCGATGACGGAGGAACCGCCGGAGGCCAGGAACGGCATGGTCATACCGGTCAGCGGGATCAGGCCCATGACGCCGCCGGCGACCACGAAGACCTGGAGTCCGAAGGCGCCGGACAGACCGACGGCGAGCAGCTTGCCGAACGGGTCGCGGGCGGCGAGGGCGGTGCGGATACCGCGCTCGACGATCAGGCCGTAGATCAGCAGGATCGCCATGATGCCCGCCAGGCCCAGTTCCTCGCCGAAGGTGGCGAGGATGAAGTCGGAGTTGGCGGCGAACCGGATGAGTTCGGAGTGGCCCTGGCCGAGGCCGGTGCCGAGGGTGCCGCCGGAGCCGAAGGCCCACAGGGCCTGCATGGCCTGCTCGGAGTGGACTCCGGGGGCGCCCGACTGGCTCAGCTTGTACTCGCGCAGGGGGTCGAGCCAGGCCTGTACACGCGTCTGGATGTGCGGTTCGAAGCTCGCCACACCGACGGCGCCGACCGCGGACATCAGCAGACCGAAGACGATCCAGCTGGTCCGCTCGGTGGCGACGTACAGCATGATGACGAACATTCCGAAGAACAGCAGCGACGTACCGAGGTCGGTCTCGAAGACCAGGATGAGGATCGAGATCGCCCAGACGACGATGATCGGGCCGAGGTCGCGGCCGCGCGGCAGGTACAGGCCCATGAAGCGGCGGCTGGCCAGGGCGAGCGCGTCGCGCTTCACCATCAGGTAGCCGGCGAAGAAGATCGCGAGGACGATCTTCGCGAACTCACCGGGCTGGATGGAGAACCCGGCGACCGAGATCCAGATCTTGGCGCCGTAGAGGTTGGCGCCGAGACCCGGGACCAGCGGCAGCAACAGCAGGACCAGGGCGCCGACCATGGAGATGTAGGTGTAGCGCTGCAGGACGCGGTGGTCCTTGAGGAAGATCAGCACGACGACGAACAGGCCGATGGCCAGCGCGGTGTACAGCAGCTGGCGTGGTGCCGCGTTGCCCGCCTGGTTGATCGACTGGAGCAGCTTGGACTGGTCGAGCCGCCAGATGACGACCAGGCCCAGTCCGTTCAGCAGCGTGGCCAGCGGCAGCAGCAGCGGGTCCGCGTACGGAGCGAACTTCCGTACGACGAGATGGGCGACGCCGGCCAGCAGGCCGAGGCCCAGGCCGTAACTCAGGAGGCCGGCGGGTACCTCGTCGTCGATCGCCAGGCCCACGTTGGCGTAGGCGAACACCGGGATGAGGACGGCGAACACCAGCAGGGCCAGCTCGGTATTACGTCGGCTCGGTGCGCCGATCGATCCGATCGTGGACGTGTGGTGCGTCGGCGTGTTCGTACTGCTGCTCATCGTGTGACAGGGCCCCTCACGGCTTTCTTACTGCTTACCGCACAGCGAGACCAGCTTCTGCTCCTCGACGGAGAGGCTGGGGCCGGGTGTGGGAGTGGGTGCGGTCGTGGACTTGGAGGACGAAGGTGCCGAGTTCGACGGGGTCGGGCTCGGGGTGGACGTGGCCTTGGACGTCAGGGAGGTCTTTGTGGTTCCCGTGGTCCCACCGGCCTCGCCCTCACCGGTTTTCGCGTTGTTCTCGCTCTCGGCGGTGCGGCGCTGGGCGTCCTTCTTGCACGCGGAGGCCTGCACGGCGAGCTCGTCGATCTTCGACTTCGCGTCGGTGAGACCGCCTTCGGCGATGGTCTCCTTGACCTGCTTCTGCTGGTACGGCGGCAGGTACTTGAGTTCGATCTCGGGGTGATCCTTCTCCACCTTCGAGAGCGAGACCCAGGCGAGGTCCTGGCTGATGCCGCGGTACAGCGCGACGTGCTCGCCCTTGGTGCCGACGTAGTACTGCGTCTGCGTCCAGCGGTAGCCGCCGTACAGGCCGCCGCCGAGGACGGCGAGCGTCAGGACGATGTAGAAGGATCTCTTCAGCCACTTGCGTCCGGTGCGCGGCTTGACGAAGTCCTCGTCCGAGTAGTCGCCGAAGCCTGTGGACACATAGCCGGTGGTGTCGCCGCTGCCGGGCGGGCCGAACTCGCCGCCGCCCTGTCCGGGCACGGGCCGGCCGAGGCCGGAGGCGCGGCCTGCGGGGGTCTGCATGGCGCCGTTGTCGTGCAGCTGGTGCTGGTTCTCGGCGACCGCTCCGACCACGACGGGCGTGTCGGAGAGCTGCGCGGCGAGGGTGTCACCGGAGTCGATGTCGAGGACGTCGGCCACGATGACGGTGATGTTGTCCGGGCCGCCGCCGCGCAGCGCGAGCTGGATGAGCTCCTGCACGGTCTCCTGCGGGCCCTGGTAGCTGGCGAGGGTGTCTTCCATCGTCTGGTGGGAGACGACGCCGCTCAGGCCGTCGGAACAGATCAAATAGCGGTCGCCGGCGCGGACTTCGCGGATGGAGAGGTCGGGCTCGACATGGTCGCCGCTGCCCAGCGCGCGCATCAGCAGGGAGCGCTGCGGGTGGGTGGTGGCTTCCTCCTCGGTGATGCGTCCCTCGTCGACGAGGCGCTGCACCCAGGTGTGGTCCTGCGTGATCTGCGTCAGGACGCCGTCCCGCAGCAGGTAGGCGCGGGAGTCGCCGACGTGGACGAGGCCGAGGCGCTGGCCGGTCCACAGGAGGGCGGTGAGCGTGGTGCCCATGCCCTCCAGTTGCGGGTCCTCCTCGACCATCAGCCGGAGCTGATCGTTTGCGCGCTGCACGGCGGTGCCGAGCGAGGTCAGGATGTCGGAGCCGGGTACGTCGTCGTCGAGCGCGACGATGGTGGAGATCACCTCGGAACTGGCGACCTCACCGGCGGCCTGACCGCCCATCCCGTCGGCGATCGCGAGCAGGCGGGGACCGGCGTAGCCGGAGTCCTCGTTGCCCTCGCGGATCATGCCTTTGTGCGATCCGGCGGCAAAGCGCAGTGACAGACTCATGCGCACCTCGCCCGTCGGCTCCGGGTACATCCGCACGGTGCCCACCCTCCGGTCGGGAGCGCGCCGGGGTCCTTCGTGTGGACCGCCGCTGCGTGCTCGCTCCGCTCGCTCATTGTCGTACTACTTCCGCAGCTCGATGACGGTCTTGCCGATGCGGATCGGCGCACCCAGCGGAATGGGCGTGGGCGTCGTCAGTCGGCTCCGGTCGAGATACGTGCCATTGGTGGAGCCGAGGTCTTCGACGATCCACTGGCCGTCCCGGTCCGGGTAGATCCTGGCATGCCTGCTGGACGCGTAGTCATCGTCCAGCACGATGGTGCTGTCGTGCGCGCGGCCCAGGGTGATGGTCTGCCCCTGGAGCGCCACGGTCGTACCCGTGAGGGTGCCCTCCGAGACGACCAGCTTGGACGGCGCACCGCGACGCTGCCGGCCGCCGCCACCTGGCGGCGGCTGCTGCTGGCGCTGCTGGGGCGGCGCGGCTTGCCGCGCGGCCTGCTGAGGCCTTGCGGCCTCTCTGCGCGAGCCGCGCTGTGTGACACGCGTTCCGAACAGGTCGCTGCGGATGACCTGCACGGCCACGATCACGAACAGCCACAGTACGGCCAGGAAACCCAGCCGCATGACCGTGAGGGTCAGCTCTGACATTGCCCCCGCTTCACCCTTCGGCTTGCCGGTAAATGATGGTGGTGCTGCCCACGACGATCCGCGAGCCGTCGCGGAGCGTAGCGCGGGTGGTGTGCTGCCCGTCCACCACGATGCCGTTGGTGGACCCTAGATCCTGGATCGTCGAGGGCGTTCCGGTCCGGATCTCACAGTGCCGGCGCGATACGCCGGGGTCGTCGATCCGCACGTCGGCTTCGGTGCTGCGGCCCAGCACCAGCGTCGGGCGGGAGATCTGATGGCGTGCGCCATTGATCTCGACCCAGTGCCGCATACGGCCGCCTGCCGCCGGGCCGGCCGGGGGTCGGGCACCCAGGGGTGCCGCGCCCGGACGGCCGCCGGGCGGCGGCGCGGACGGCATGGGAGGAGCGGCCGCGGGCGGGTAGCCGTAGCCGCCCGCCGCTCCGCGGGGAGCCGCCGGGGCGGGGCCCGCGGGGGCACGCTCGGGGGACTGCTGGCTGGTGGAGGAGGCGAGCGTACGGCTGCGCACCCGGTACAGACCGGTGTCGAGGTCGTCCGCCTTCTCCAGATGGACCTTGATGGGGCCCATGAAGGTGTAGCGCTGCTGCTTGGCGTAGTCGCGGACCATACCGGCGAGCTCGTCGCCGAGCTGGCCGGAGTACGGGCTGAGACGCTCGAAGTCCGGCGTGCTCAGCTCGACGATGAAGTCGTTGGGGACGACGGTCCGGTCGCGGTTCCAGATCGTGGCGTTGTTGTCGCACTCGCGCTGCAGCGCTCCGGCGATCTCCACGGGCTGGACCTCGGACTTGAACACCTTGGCGAAGGTGCCGTTGACCAGACCTTCGAGACGTTGCTCGAACTTCTTCAGGACTCCCATGGGGCACCTCCTCCTTCGTTGCCGCCCTGGTACAGCTTGCTGTCGTCTTCCTGATCCTGCTGGCCTTGCTGGTACTGCTTACTGATCGTATCCACGCGTCGGGAAATCGGCTGGTTCCCCCTGTCGGCCCGGTCGACGGGTTGTCGACGCCTTCCGAAGTCCCCTCCGCACGTTCCCTGAGAGGTACCTCTTCGAACTCTTCCCGGCACTACTCCTGCCATGGATCGTAGAGGCGCCCCGCGACCAGTGTCCCGCACCTGACTGTGCGGCCCGTCCGGCTACTGGGGAGATGGGCAGGACCGGTACGAGGTTGATACGTGAACCGGTTCTGTCCGAGACGTGTGATGCGCGTGAGGTGTTCGCGCGTGGGACGGCCGGCGCGGGAGCCGGTGCCCTGCGGGGTGCGGGGCCGGGCGGGGCAAGGGCCCCGGGCCTGGGGATGCCGGGCGTGGGGCGGGGAATGCCGGGTGCGGGGGGCACCGAAAAGGGATGTGATTCCACCCCTGACAGCGTGCTAATCTTCTGGATGTCGGCAGGCGCTCGCACCGCTAGGTGGGAGACGGACGACACACCCAATGCGCGGGTGGCGGAATAGGCAGACGCGCTGGATTCAGGTTCCAGTGCCCGCAAGGGCGTGGGGGTTCAACTCCCCCCTCGCGCACAGCTGAAAGCCCCTCAGGTCTTCGATCTGAGGGGCTTTCGCGTTGTCCGGGACGATTCAGGTGCCGTTCCCCCGTGGTCGCGTGATGTCGTGCGTCGGGGAGTGCCGGCGCGACGAGAACGGCCGGGGCCACTGTGAAGTGTGACGATGCTCTCAGGCGGCGTAGCCCCGCAGGGCCGGGTGTCCGGCCCTGCGGGGCTCTTTGCCGTATCCGGTGGGCGGAGCGGCCGGGGTCCGTCGGGTGTCGTGGCTATGCGGCGAGGCGCTCCGCGACCTGCTTGGCCTTGGCAGCCGCGTCGTCGAGCGCCTTGCTGCGGGACGCCTCGAAGAGCGGGACCAGCTCGGTCATCGCCGGGTTGTGCGGGGCCATGGTGAGCTCCGGGACGATGAAGTCGACGTCGAGGCCGAGCATGTCGCTCAGGACGGCTTCCAGGTAGTTCTGCACGTACTCGAAACCCTCCCGCGGAGTGCCCGGCGCGTACGAACCGCCGCGGCTGGCGACGACAGTGACCGGGGTGCCCTTGATCTTGGAGTCCTCGGTCATGGCGGTGCGCCCGATGAGGACGACGTTGTCCAGCCATGCCTTGAGGGTCGAGGGGATGGCGAAGTTGTACATGGGGGCGCCGATCAGGATCGCGTCCGCGCTCTCCAGTTCCTCGATGAGCTTCACGCGCGCGGAGAAGGCCTCGGCCTGCTCGGGGGTGTGCGCGTCCGGGGCGGCGAAACCGGCGGTGTGGGCGTCGGCGGTGATGTGCGGCACGGGGTGCGCGGCGAGGTCGCGGTAGACGACCGTGCCGTCGGGGTGCTGCTCCTCCCAGGCCGCGCGGAAGGCGTCCGTCACGGCGCGCGAGGTGGAGGCGCCGTCGGGGAAGACGGAGGAGTCGATGTGGAGGAGGGTGGCCATGGGGATCTCCAGACAAAAGGGATGTATCGGGTTATGAGCCGGGGCCCGGGGAGGGCGGCCGAGGGGAGCAGCCCCGAAGGGCTTCTCTTTCGTTCCTAACTAGAGATAACACAGTTACTTACTTTTTTTCATCCCCTTGTGTGGACGCAGTACCCTGAGCTCATGGCAGAACCGGGAAGCCACGACGCGGGGCCGTGCCAGAAGGTCGACGACGGCATGACCCGTGTCTTCACGCTGCTCGGAAAGCGCTGGACGGGTCTCGTAGTCGCGGTTCTGATGCAGCACCCCGTCCACTTCGCCGATCTGCGCAGGGCGATCCCCGGTATCAGCGAGCGGATGCTTTCGGACCGGCTCACCGAACTCGGCGTGGCCGGCCTGGTCGTGCGCGAGGTCAACGAGGGTCCCCCGCTGCGGGTTTCGTACCGCCTGACAGAGGCGGGCGCGGCGCTGGAACCCGCGCTCAAGGAACTGGGTTCCTGGGCGGAGACGTATCTGCCGGAGAGCGGACCGTGTCCGGGGCAGCTGCGTAAGTAGGCCTGGAGCAGCAGTCCGGGACGTGAGCGCACTCTCTTGAGCCGTCCTCGGGGTTGCCGCGCCCCTTGCCACGCCCCTTGCCGCACGGGCGCCGCAGGTCGGGGCGCATGGGCGGCCGCGTGCGCGGCTTCCTCTCCGGGTACCGATGGAGTTGTCCACAGGGTCTGACGCGTTTTCCCGACCGGCTGTACGGTCAGCACGAGTTGATGTTCGTGCGCGGGGGAGGCGGTCGTGATGGCCGAGGTCGATACAGCGGGTGCGGAGCGGCAGGCAGGGCAGGCGGGGCCGACGGGGCAGGCCTCCGGCCAGGTGAGCCGAGCCGAGAAGGTGCCGCGGGACCACGTCGGTCGGCGGCTCGAAGCCGGGTCCGAGGCGGAGTCCGGAGGGCGGCCCACGTCCGAGGGCCCGTCGGCGGCCGAGGCGTTCGGGGCGCGGGGATTCGCTGTTCCGGGGTTCGCCGCCTGGCCGGTGAAGGGCTCGCCCAAGGAGGAGGGGAAGGCCCTGCGGTCGCGGGTGCCCCGCGGAGCGCACGCCGAGCTGACGGTGGACGCCGACCGGCCGGACGCCGTGACCGCGGTCGAGGAGTCCAACCGGGGCCGGCTCCCCGAGCTCACCCCGATACGGGTCGGCAGGATGGCGGCCACGCCGTTCGCGTTCCTGCGCGGTTCCGCGGGCCTCATGGCGTACGACCTCGCCCGCACCCCCATGACCGGCATCAGCGCCCAGATCTGCGGTGACGCGCACGCGGCGAACTTCGGTCTGTACGGAGACGCGCGCGGCGGCCTCGTCATCGACCTGAACGACTTCGACGAGACGGTGTACGGCCCCTGGGAGTGGGACCTCAAGCGGCTCGTCACCTCGCTCGTGCTCGCGGGCCGGGAGGCCGGAGCGGACGAGGACACCTGCCGTGCCGCCGCGCACGACACCGTGGGCGCGTACCGCCGCACCATGCGCCTGCTGGCCAAGCTGCCGGTGCTGGACGCGTGGAACGCCATCGCCGACGAGGAACTGGTCTCGCACACCGACGCGCACGATCTGCTCGGCACGCTGGAGCGCGTCTCCGAGAAGGCCCGGGCCAACACCAGCGGGCGGTTCGCCGCCAGGTCGACGGAGGCCGTGGAGGGCGGTGGCCGGCGGTTCGTGGACGCGCGGCCCGTGCTGCGCCGGGTCCCCGACGAGGAGGCGGCCGCGGTCGCGGCTTCCCTGGACCACTATCTGACGACGCTCTCCGAGGACCGGCTCCCGCTCCTCGCCCGCTACGCGGTGCACGACGTCGCCTTCCGGGTCGTGGGAACCGGCAGCGTCGGTACCCGCTCGTACGTCGTGCTGCTCCTGGACCATCGCGGCGAAGCCCTCGTCCTCCAGGTCAAGGAGGCCCGCGCCTCGGTGCTGCTCCCGCATCTCGCGACCGCAGGCCACCGGATGCCCGAGGTGGCTCACGAGGGCCGCCGTGTCGTGCTCGGCCAGAAGCGCATGCAGGTCGTCAGCGACATCCTCCTCGGCTGGACCACGGTCGACGGCCTGCCCTTCCAGGTACGTCAGTTCCGCAACCGCAAGGGCAGCGTCGACCCCGCAGCGCTGGCCGCCGACCACATCGACGACTACGGCCGCATGACGGGGGCTCTGCTGGCCCGCGCCCACAGCCACAGCGCCGACCCGCGCCTCATCTCCGGCTACTGCGGCAAGAAGGAGGAGCTGGACAAGGCCATCGCGTCCTTCGCCGTCGCCTACGCGGACCGCACGGAGGCGGATCACGCGGCTCTGGTGGCGGCGGTCCGCAGTGGGCGGATCGCTTCTGAACCGGGGGTGTGATCGGGGGAGTACCAGTGGGGTCTTTGGGGCTGTTGTGGCCGGTCAGGTGGCTGTAGAGGTGGGGAAGGCAGTGAGCGGCGGGGGAGTGTGGCCTACGCTGGTCGGGTGACGACCCCGGAAGCCGATCAGAGCCAGTCCGAGCCCACCCTTGAGGGGGGCCGGGAACAGTCCGGTGCCCCGGAGGACAAGACGCCCCAAGCCTCCCCCGGCGACGACGGCGGCATCCCGGACGCACAGGGCGCGGAGGCCACCTCCGGCGCCGGGGATCTCACCGGGAGCGAGGCCCACGCCGAGGCTCGGGGCGAGGCCGACGGCGAGGGCCGGAGCGAGGTTCAGGCCGACGAGGGACCGAGCCTGCCGCAGGCTGAGGCTCCCCGGCCCGAGGAGCGGCTCGAGCGGGCTGTGCGGGCGGCCGAGCAGGCGTTGATCGAGTTCGAGATCGCCGTGGAGACCTTCCGCGTCGAGGTCGACAACTTCTCCCGGCTGCATCACCAGAAGCTCGGTCCGATGTACTCCCGCCTCGACGAGCTGGACGCCGAGATCGCCGAGGCGCGGGCCAGGCGCACCGGCGACGCGGAGGACATACGCAAGGCCCACGAAGCCCGGGGGCGGGTCATGCCCATGCCCGGCGTGGAGGAACTGTTCCACGGCTGGATGGACTCGGAGGGACTGTTCCCCGAGGCCGTGGCGATGCTCACGGACCAGCCCGTGCGGCCCCCGCAGCGGGTGCGCCCCAGCGAGGAGGCCCGCAAGCTCTTCCGCGAGCTGGTCCGCAAGGCCCACCCCGACCTGGCGCAGGACGAGGACGAGCGCAAGCGGCGCGACGAGTTCATCGCCCGTGTGAACGCCGCGTACGCCAGGGGCGACGAGCCGCTGCTGCGGGAACTGGCCGAGGAGTGGGCCGCCGGCCCCGCGCCCGAGGAGTGGAAGCCGAGCCGCAGCGAGGAGCTCTACGCCCGCCTCGAATGGCTGTCCCAGCGCAAGGAGATGCTCACCTTCGCCGCCCGCGAGCTGGAGGAGAGCGCCATCGGCGCCATGCTCAAGCTGGCTCCGGAAGACCCGGACCGGCTTTTGGAGGAGATCGCCGAACAGCTGCTGACGCAGGTCGGCGAGCGCGAGATCGAGCTCGCGGAACTGATCGGCCAGGCTCCCTGAGCTTCCCCGTCGGCGCGGTCGGGTAGCGTCGGAGGCATGAGTTTCGGAGCTGGTGTGCCCACGGTCGGGGTCGACAATCTCGCGGTCGACGACTTCCTGCTGGACGTCCGGGAGGACGACGAGTGGGAGGCAGGTCACGCCCAAGGGGCGCTGCACATCCCCATGAGCGAATTCGTCGCCCGGTACGGCGAGCTGACCGAGTCGGCCCCGCAGGACGGCCGGGTCAACGTGATCTGCCGCTCCGGTGGCCGTTCGGCCCAGGTCACGCAGTACTTGGTCCAGCAGGGCATCGACGCCGTGAACGTCGAAGGCGGCATGAACACCTGGGAGGCCGCGGGCCGCCCGGTCGTGAACGACAAGGGCGAGCCCGGCTTCGTTCTGTAGCCGCTGGAGCCTCACCCCAGTGAGTGCGCCGCCAGCAGATCGCCCAGGGCCTCCTCGTGTGCCGCCGCCGGGCCGAGCGACAGTTCCAGGTGCTTGGCCCAGGCGTGGTACCGGTGCAGCGAGTAGTCGGTGTCGGCGCCGAACCCTCCGTGCAGATGCTGTGCGGTCTGCACGACCCGGCGTACTCCTTCGGACGCCCAGATCTTGGCGACGGCCACGTCACCACAGGCCGGGAGCGCACCTCCGGCTCCCGTGCCGATCCGCCAGGCGGCCTGCCAGAGCGTCGCCTCCATCGCCCGCAGGTCGATATAGCGGTCGGCGGCCTGTACCGCGACCGCCTGGAACGTGGCGACCGGGAACCCGAACTGCTCCCGCTTGCTCGTGTACGCGCTCGTCATCCGGAGCACGGCCTCGCCGAGCCCGAGCGCCAGCGCACATGTGCCGGTGGTGAGCAGATCGCGCAGCCACTCCCAGGCCCCCTCCGCGTCGATGACGTCCCGGGAGGCGATCCGTGCGGACTCCAGCCGCACTTCACCGAGCCGCTCACCGGTCGTGGAGATCTGCTCGGCGAGTACGGCCCCTTCGTGGTCGCGGGGAACCAGGGCGAGCACGGTCCGGTCGGCGTCCGTGTGCGCCGGTACGACGACGAAGTCGGCGTTGTGGGCCCAGGGGACCGCTGTCTGCACACCGTCGAGCACCCACGCGGCACCGTCCTGCCGCGCGGTCACGGCCCGTTCGGCCGGGTCGTGACCGGTCCTGCCGTTGGCGGCGACGGTCAGCACGAGTTCGCCCCGGCCCGCCCGCGCCGGCAGCTCCGCCTTCAACTCCTCGCCGCCGTAACGCTGTACGGCCGCCGCGGCCGCGCTGTTCTCCAGCAGCGGCACCCGTGCCAGCACCTTCGCCGACTCCCGCAGCACCAGGCACAGCGCGACCGCGTCGAGGCCCGCCCCGCCGGAGGCCTCGTCGAGCAGCAGGCTCAGCAGGTCCGCGTCGGCGAGCCTCGACCACAGGACCCGGTCGAAGTCCTCGGCCACGGCGCCCGCGGTGAGCGCGGGACTGGGCACCCCGTCCGGGGAGACCCCGGCGAACACCGCCTTCGCCGCCTCGACCGCCGCCTGCTGCTCCTCGGTGAAGGTGAAGTCCACGATCCCGTCCTCCCGCGCACGCACCGGACCAACGACCAGACAGGACGCCTGATCTGACGGTGCGTCAAGATAGAACAGGTTCTACGAGAAGGGAACGGCAGGTGACTGGTCACCCGCCTGCCGGGCTGGACTCCGGCCCCTGCCCAACGGGCCCGAGCGGTCGAAGTCCAACCTTTTCCGGCATCAGCGGTCGACGTCCAACCTCCGCGGCCTCAGCGGTCGAAGTCCAGCTCCACCTTCTCCGTGGCCGGATGCGACTGGCAGGCCAGTACGTAGCCGGCCTCCGTCTCCTCCGGTTCCAGCGCGAAGTTGCGGTCCATCCGCACCTCGCCCGCTACGAGGAACGCCCGGCAGGTGCCGCACACGCCGCCCTTGCAGGCGTAGGGCGCGTCCGGACGGTTGCGCAGCACCGCGTCCAGCAGCGACTCACCGTCCTGGACGGGCCAGGTGCCGCCGCGTCCGTCGAGCCGTGCTGTCACCGTGCTGTGCGCGGGGGCCGGTACGGCGGAAGCGGTCGTGGTGCCGGCGTCCACGTGGAAGATCTCCTCGTGGATCCGCGTCCGGGACACCCCGAGCCCGCGCAGTGCCTGCTCGGCGCCCTGTACGAGCCCCATCGGCCCGCACAGGAACCATCCCGCCACCCGGTCCACGGGCAGCAGCGCCGGAAGCAGCCCGGTCAGCCGCTCCTGGTCGAGCCGACCGGACGGCAGCCCGGCCTGCTGCTCCTCCCGGGAGAGGACCGTCACCAGCTGGAACCGTTGCGGATAGCGGTCCTTGAGGTCGGCGACCTCCTCCAGGAACATCGTCGAGGCCGACGTACGGTCGCTGCGTATCAGGCAGAACCTCGCGTCCGGCTCCCGCGCCAGCAGCGTCGAGACGATCGACAGCACCGGGGTGATCCCGCTGCCGCCCACCACCGCCGCGTACAGGCCGGCCGACGGCTCCAGCGTGAAGCGTCCCGCCGGAGTCATCACCTCCACCTCGTCGCCGACGGCGATCTCCTTGAGCGCGTACGTCGAGAACGCGCCGCCGTCGACCAGGCGCACACCGACCCGCAGTGTGCGCGGCCCCTCGCCGCCGGGCTCCGGTGCCAGCGAGCAGATGGAGTACGTACGGCGGGTCTCCGTGCCGTCGACCGTGCGGCGCAGCGCCAGATGCTGGCCGGCGGCGTGCCGGTAGTCCTCGCGCAGCTCCGCGGGAACCGCGAAGGTCAGGGCCACGGAGTCGTCGGTGATCCGGTCGACCGCGGCCACCGGGAGCGGGTGGAAGCGGGCCATCACAACTCCTTGAAGTGGTCGAACGGTTCGCGGCAGGACAGGCAGCGGCGCAGCGCCTTGCACGCGGTGGACGAGAAGCGGCTGAGCAGCTCGGTGTCGGCCGATCCGCAGGACGGGCAGCGGACGGGCTCCAGTTCCGGCTCGGCGGTGACCGTGCGGGTCGGTCCCAGGCCGAGCGGCACCGGGCCCGTGGGACGCCCGCCGCGCGGCGGGGCTATCCCGAACTCCCGCAGTTTGCGGCGGCCTTCGTCCGAGATGTCGTCCGTCGACCAGGCGGGACTGAGCACCGTACGCACGGTCACCTCGCGTATGCCGTGCTCGTGGAGCACCCGCTCGATGTCCATGGACATGGCCTCGACGGCCGGACAGCCGGTGTAGGTCGGGGTCAGCTCGACCTCGACGGAGTCCGCGCCGCGGACATGCACGGCGCGCAGCACGCCGAGCTCGTCCAGGGTGACCACGGGCAGCTCGGGGTCGAGCACGGAGCCGGCCAGTCTGCGCAGCTCCTCCTCCAGGGCGGTCGCTGTCACCATGACGCCCCCGGGTGGCTGCGGTGCAGATGCTGCATCTCGGCGAGCATCCGTCCGAAGGACTCGGTGTGCAGACCCTGGCGTCCGGCGCCCGCCGTCCACGCCCCGGACATGGGTCCCTCGGGGACCGACAGCGTGGCACGGCGCAGGACGGCTCCCACGGACTCCAGCCAGGCGGCCCGCATCCCGTCCCAGTCGATGTCGACGCCCTCGATCGGCTGGAACATCTCGCCGGTGAAGCGCCACAGCGCGTCGCAGGCCCGGCTCATCCGCTCATGGCTGACGTCCGTGCCGTCGCCGAGGCGCAGCGTCCACTGCTCGGCGTGGTCCTGGTGGTAGGCGACCTCCTTGACGGCCTTCGCGGCGAGGGGTGCGAACTCGCTCTCTTCGGCCGCCAGCTGCGTGTAGAGAAGTCGCTGGTAGGTGGCGAAGTACAGCTGGCGCGCGATCGTGTGCGCGAAGTCGCCGTTCGGCTGCTCGACGAGCTGGAGGTTGCGGAAGGCGCGCTCCTCGCGGAGATACGCCAGTTCGTCCTCGTCACCGGCCAGGGACAGCAGGACCCGGGCCTGGCCGAGCAGGTCCAGCGCGATGTTGGCCAGGGCGACTTCCTCTTCGAGGACGGGCGCGTGGCCCGCCCACTCCCCCAGGCGGTGCGAGAGCACCAGGGCGTCGTCGCCGAGGGCCAGGGCCGCCGCGGTGTTCACGGTGAGAGTCACAGGTGCTTCACCCCTTCCGGGATCTCGTAGAACGTCGGGTGGCGGTACGGCTTGTCCGCCGACGGATCGAAGAACGAGTCCTTCTCGTCGGGCGAGGAGGCCGTGACGGCGGTGGAGGGGACGACCCAGATCGAGACGCCCTCGCCGCGGCGCGTGTACAGATCCCGCGCGTTGCGCAGTGCCAGCTCGGCGTCCGGCGCGTGCAGGCTGCCGGCGTGGGTGTGCGAGAGTCCGCGGCGCGAGCGCACGAAGACCTCCCACAGCGGCCAGTCGGTGTTCGTCATGCTCGGGTCGCTCCTGTCTCACCGGTCGTGCTCGCGGAGCCGCCGGCCCCGCTCGTGTGCTTGTCCGCGTAAGCCCCTGCGGCCTCCCGTACCCACGCGCCCTCCTCGTGGGCGCGCCGGCGCTGGGTGATCCGCTGTTCGTTGCACGGGCCGTTGCCCTTGAGGACCTCCCAGAACTCCGTCCAGTCGATGGCGCCGAAGTCGTGGTGGCCCCGCTCCTCGTTCCACACGAGGTCCGGGTCGGGCAGGGTCAGGCCGAGGGACTCGGCCTGGGGCACGGCTATGTCGACGAAGCGCTGGCGCAGCTCGTCGTTCGAATGGCGCTTGATCTTCCACGCCATCGACTGGGCGGAGTGCGAGGACTCGTCGTCGGGCGGGCCGAACATCATCAGGGAGGGCCACCACCAGCGGTCGACCGCGTCCTGCGCCATCGCGTGCTGCTCGGGGGTGCCCTGGCTCAGGGCCAGCAGCAGCTCGTACCCCTGGCGCTGGTGGAAGGACTCCTCCTTGCACACGCGGATCATCGCGCGCGCGTACGGACCGTACGAGCAGCGGCACAGGGGGACCTGGTTGGTGATCGCGGCGCCGTCCACGAGCCAGCCGATGGCGCCGACGTCCGCCCAGGTCAGCGTCGGGTAGTTGAAGATCGACGAGTACTTCTGGCGGCCGGAGTGCAGCTTGTCCAGCAGCTCTTCGCGGCTGGTGCCGAGGGTCTCGGCCGCGCTGTACAGATACAGCCCGTGTCCGGCCTCGTCCTGGACCTTCGCCATGAGGATCGCCTTGCGGCGCAGCGAGGGCGCGCGCGTGATCCAGTTGGCCTCCGGCTGCATGCCGATGATCTCGGAGTGGGCGTGCTGCGCGATCTGGCGGACCAGGGTGGAACGGTAGGCGTCGGGCATCCAGTCACGGGGCTCGATGCGTTCGTCCGCCGCCACCGCGGCGTCGAAGACGGCCCCGTATGCCGCTGTGCGCGCCGCTTCGTCGGCGGCTTCATCCGCCTGTGTGCGGGCCGTGTGGTGCGCTGATGCTGTCGCCATGCGGTCCCCCTCGACCTCTCTCTCCCGACCGACCGATCGTTCGGTTCGCTCGCATCAATGGTCGGTCGAGCGCCGTATGGTGTCAACCGCTGTGGATAACCTCATGCGCGTTGGCGTGGCCGTTGTGACGTATGGGGCTGTGCCGGACGGTCGGGTCTGAGTACGGTTCGCTTGCGAACGTCGTGGTGCGGTGCGACGTGGCGGTACGGTGCCCGCAGCCCGGCGGCCGGCAGTCGCATTCGGGATCGTGAATCGGGGCGGGATGGACGCGAACGACGAGGGCTCGAAGCCGGAGCCGGGTCCGGACGCACTCGAGGGTGTTGCGCCCGAAAGGCCCGAGGCCGCCGCGCCCGACCATGTCATCGGCGGCACGACGCCCCCCGACGAACCGGCGGCCGACGAGTCGGCGATCCACGAGCCCGAGACCGATCATCCGACGACCGAGGAGCTTGCTCCGGACGTCGAGGGGACCGAGCCCGAGCCGGTCGTTCATGTGGCGTCGGATGCGACCGAGCCCGAGCCGGTCGTTCCTGTGGTGCCGGAGGAGCCCGAGGCCCCCGCAGGCCTGGCGGCCCTCTCGCTCGGCTATCAGATCGCCGCGGCCCTCGCCCTGGCCGTCGTGGCCGTCGTCTCCTGTGTGCACCTCGGCATGGTGTTCCTGCATGTGGCGCCCTCGAACACGTTGACCAAGCAGCACGGCCACGCGATCGACGAGTGGATCTACCCCGAGTTCGAGCAGAACTGGAAGCTCTTCGCCCCCAACCCGTTGCAGCAGAACATCAAGGTCCAGGTCCGCGCCATGGTCCGCACCGAGGACGGCACCAGTCGCGAGACCGGCTGGTACGACCTGTCCGCGCTCGACGGCCTCGCCATCGACGGGAATCCGCTGCCGAGCCACACCCAGCAGAACGAACTGCGCCGCGCCTGGGACTTCTACCTCGGTACGCACGACGCCGAGAACCGCCCCGCGGGCCTGCGCGGCGACCTCTCGGAGCGCTATCTGCGCCGCATCGGCGCGCTGCGTCTGGACCGTGAGCACGCGGGCGGCGAGGGCGCCGTCGTCGAACGCGTCCAGTTCCGCTCCCTCACCACCGACGTGCCGCCTCCCGAGTGGAGCGAGGAGAAGGTGTCCGACCAGCCGGTCGTCCGTGAGCTGCCCTGGTGGGCCGTTCCCGAGAGCGATCACGCCGACGCGCTGACGGAGGCGAGCGCCCGATGAACCGATTCGCTGCGACGGTCTCGCGCGGCATCGCCCGTGTCACGGAGTCCGCCCTCGGCCCGTACCAGAGCGCCGTGATCCGCATCGGCTTCGCCGCCACCTGGCTGCTGTTCCTGCTGCGGGAGTACCCCCACCGCCAGGAGATGTACGGACCCGACGGACCGTGGAGCTGGGACCTCGCCCAGCAGCTCGTCGCGAGCAACCATGCCTTCACGGCACTGATGTGGTCCGACAGCCAGGTGTGGTTCGAGATCGTCTACGTCCTCGCCGTCGTCTCCGCCGCCCTGCTGCTGGTGGGCTGGCGGACCCGCGCGATGTCCGTGCTCTTCATGATCGGCGTGCTCTCCCTGCAGAACCGCAGTGTCTTCATGGGGGACGGCGGGGACAACGTCCTCCACCTGATGTCGATCTACCTGGTGTTCACCCGGTGCGGCCAGGTGTGGTCCGTGGACGCGCGGCGGGAGCGTCGCGCACGCGAGGCACGCGCGCGTGGCGAGTGGACCGGGCCCGGCCGAGGGGGGCCCTTCCTGTGGGGAGTGTTCGGCGTCCTGCTGGCGGCGGCGACCGGCGCGGGCCGGATCGAGTGGGGCTTTCTGGGCGGCTGGTTCACCTTCTTCTGGGGGCTGTGGGCGGTGCACGCCCTGTGGTGGACCGTCGGCCGGGCCGCGCGCACGGCGAAGCCGCGCATCCTCCTCGATGTCGTCGCCAACCTCGTGCACAACGCGGCCCTGATGATCATCATGGCCGAGGCGTGCCTGATCTACGCGACCGCCGGCTGGTACAAGATCCAGGGATCGCGCTGGCAGGACGGCACCGCCGTCTACTACCCGCTCCACCTGGAATCGTTCTCGCCCTGGCCGGCCCTGTCCGACCTGCTGTCCGCGCACGGCACGATCGTGATGCTGGTGACGTACGGGACGGTCGCCGTACAGGTCGCCTTCCCCTTCACCCTGTTCAACCGGCGGGTCAAGAACGTCCTGCTGGCAGTCATGATCACCGAGCACGCCATGATCGCCGTGGTCCTCGGACTGCCGTTCTTCTCGCTCGCGATGATCGCCGCCGACGCCGTGTTCCTGCCCACGTCCTTCCTGCGGCGACTCGGCGGAGGGGTGGCACGCGCGCGGGGCAGGCTGTTTCCCGCCGGCGGCCGTACGGTGCCCGGGCCCAGGGCGCCCCGGGCGGGCGTTCCGGAGGAGCCCGAGCACACGCACGTAGGCTTCACCGCATGAACGACCCGGTACGCGCATGGCGTCAGCTCGCCGACGGCTCCGTCCTGCTCGACGGCTTCCACGCCCTCAAGCACGCGGTGCGCTTCGGGGCGCGTGTCCCGGTCGCCGTCACCACCGACCGGCGCGCTGCCCTCGCACTGGCCGACGAACTCGCCCCCGACGTACGCGGCGTTCTCGACGAGCTCCTGACCGAGATCCCGGAGGCGACGTACACGGCGCTCGTGCCGCGTCCGCACCCCACCTCGGTGGCCGCTCTCGCCGTACGTCCCTCCCGCGCCGCCAACCTGGAGAT
Source organism: Streptomyces sp. NPDC002935 (assembly GCF_040611295.1). Lineage (NCBI taxonomy): Bacteria > Bacillati > Actinomycetota > Actinomycetes > Kitasatosporales > Streptomycetaceae > Streptomyces > Streptomyces sp. NPDC002935. The sequence continues at coordinate 230,389 of NZ_JBEXNW010000008.1, read as the reverse complement.
GCTGGCCCGCGCGCCCCGCACCACGCCCGTCGTCGTCCTCGACAATCCGCGCAACCTGGGCAACGCGGGCGCCGTGATCCGGCTCGCGGCGGGCTTCGGTGCGACCGGGGTGGTCACGACGGGCACCCTCGACCCCTGGCATCCCACGGTCGTACGCGGTGGGGCGGGCCTGCACTTCGCGACCGCCGTGGAGCGACTGACGGTGGACGAACTGCCGCCGGGCCCGGTGTTCGCGCTCGACCCGGAGGGCGAGGACATCCGCGGGTCGAAGCTTCCCGACGACGCCCTGCTCGCCTTCGGCTCGGAACGCAGTGGTCTGTCCGCCGAACTACGGGACCGGGCCGACCACTTGGTGTCCCTGCCGATGCGCCCCCAGGTCTCCAGCTACAACCTCGCGACCAGTGTGGCCATGACGCTGTTCCACTGGAGCGCCACCGGGGGCGCACCGGTTTAGGCAGGGGCTCACGCCTCGCGGCGCACCTCGACCACCCGGAAGCGGTTCGCCACGAACGCGCCGTCGCACAGGGCCGCGTTGGCCGCTGCGTTGCCGCCCGAGCCGTGGAAGTCCGAGAACGCGGCCGTCTGGTTGACGTAGACCCCGCCCGTGAGGTTCAGGGAGAGCTGGGCGCACTCCTCCAGACAGGCCTCCTGCACGTCGCGCTCGACCGCCTCGTCGGTGGTGTACGCGCCGACGGTCATCGCGCCCTTGTCCCTGATCGTGCGCCGCAGCAGCTCCACGGCGTCCGCCGCCGAGTCGACCGCGACGGCGAAGGAGACCGGCCCGAAGCACTCGCTCATGTAGGCCGCCTCGTCGGCGTTCTCGGGGTGCTCCCAGTACTTGCGGGCGCCGTCGAGCTTCACGATCACCGGCGAGCGCACGACGGCGCCCGGGAACTCGGGGTTGTCGATCTGCCGCGAGGGCAGGGCGACTTCGCCGAGTCCGGCGGCCGCCTCCAGGCGGGCCTTCACGTCCGGGTTCACGATGGCGCCGAGCAGTCCGTTCGCGCGGGCGTCGTCTCCGAGGAGTCCACCGACCGACTTCGCGAGGTCCGCGACCACCTCGTCGTACGACTTGTGGCCCTCGTCCGTGCCGATGCCGTCGCGGGGGATCAGCAGGTTCTGCGGGGTGGTGCACATCTGGCCGCTGTAGAGCGACAGGGAGAACGCCAGGTTGGACAGCATCCCCTTGTAGTCGCCGGTCGACTCCACGATCACCGTGTTGACGCCGGCCTTCTCCGTGTAGACCTGCGCCTGGCGGGCGTTGGTCTCCAGCCAGTCGCCGAACGCCGTGGAGCCGGTGTAGTCGATGATCCGGATCTCGGGGCGGGTGGCCAGCGTCTTCGCGATGCCCTCGCCGGGACGCTCGGCGGCCAGCGCCACCAGGTTCGGGTCGAAGCCGGCCTCGGCGAGCACCTCGCGCGCGACCTGCACGGTGAGCGCGAGCGGCAGCACCGCGCGCGGGTGGGGCTTCACCAGGACCGCGTTGCCGGTGGCCAGGGAGGCGAACAGGCCCGGATAGCCGTTCCACGTCGGGAAGGTGTTGCAGCCGATCATCAGCGCGATACCGCGCGGGACCGGCGTGAACTGCTTGGTCAGCGCGAGCGGGTCGCGCTTGCCCTGGGGCTTGGTCCACTCCGCGGTGTCAGGGGTGCGGACCTGCTCCACGTACGCGTACGCCACCGCCTCCAGGCCGCGGTCCTGCGCGTGCGGGCCGCCCGCCTGGAACGCCATCATGAAGGCCTGGCCGCTGGTGTGCATGACCGCGTGCGCGAACTCGTGGGTGCGGTCGCTGATCCGCTTGAGGATCTCCAGACAGACGACGGCGCGGATCTCCGCGCCCGCGTCGCGCCAGGCACGCATCCCCGCGCGCATGGCGGGCAGCAGGGCGTCGATGTCCGCGTGCGGGTACGTGACACCCAGCTCGATGCCGTACGGCGACACCTCGCCGCCGACCCAGTCGTCCGTGCCGGGCTGGCCCAGGTCGAGGCGGGTGCCCAGGAGGGCGTCGAAGGCGGCCTTGCCCTCGGCCATGCCCAGGCTGCCGTTCTCGCCGTAGGCCTTGGGATGCTCGGGGTGCGGGGACCAGTACGCGCGCGTGCGGATCGCTTCCAGCGCCTGGTCGAGGGTGGGCCGGTGCTGGGAGATCAGCTGGTGCGCGGTGAGTTCAGCGGCCATCAAGGACCAACTCCTCGTCTCAAGAGCTCTTCGTCGAGCTCGCGAGCTGGGCAGGAATGGACAGTCAGGGTTAGAGTAACCGAACGATCGGTCGGGACAAGGGGGTCCGCCGCATCTGTGGAAAACCCCGTGCGGGAGGATCGCGCACATGACAGCAATCGACCTCAGCAGCCCCGTGGCAGTCGTCGGCACCGGCACCATGGGCCAGGGCATCGCCCAGGTCGCGCTGGTGGCGGGCCACCCCGTGCGGCTCTACGACACGGTTCCCGGGCGTGCCGAGACGGCGGCCGAGGCGATCGGCGCCCGTCTCGACCGGCTCGTCGCGAAGGACCGGCTCACCGGCGCCGAACGTGACGCCGCGCGCGCCCGGCTCCAGCCCGCCGCGAGCCTCACCGACCTCGCGGACTGTGCGCTCGTCATCGAGGCGGTACTCGAACGACTCGACGCCAAGCAGCAACTGTTCAGCGACCTCGAGGACATCGTCGGGGACGACTGCCTGCTCGCCACCAACACTTCCTCGCTGTCCGTCACGGCCATCGGCGGCGCCCTGCGCAACCCGGGCCGTCTCGTCGGGCTGCACTTCTTCAACCCGGCGCCGCTGCTGCCCCTCGTGGAGGTCGTCTCCGGGTTCGCGACCGACGTCACGTCGGCCACGCGCGCGTACGAGACGGCCCGCGCCTGGGGCAAGACGCCCGTCGCCTGCGCGGACACGCCCGGTTTCATCGTCAACCGCATCGCGCGGCCCTTCTACGCCGAGGCCTTCGCGGTCCACGAGTCCCAGGCCGCGGACCCCGCCACCATCGACGCCGTCCTGCGCGAGTCCGGCGGCTTCCGGATGGGCGCGTTCGAGCTCACCGACCTGATCGGCCAGGACGTCAACGAGTCCGTCACGCACTCCGTGTGGCAGTCCTTCTTCCAGGACGTGCGCTTCACGCCCTCGCTCGCCCAGCGACGGCTCGTCGAGTCGGGCCGGCTCGGCCGCAAGACGGGACACGGCTGGTACGACCACGGGGACGACGCCGAGCGGGCCGAACCGCACACCGCGGAGAAGGCGCAGCCGCCCGCGTACGTCGTCGCCGAGGGCGACCTGGGCCCCGCCGCCGATGTCCTCGGTCTGATCCGCGAGGCGGGTATCCAGGTCAGGGAGGACGAGGAGGACCACGGCACCCGCCTGGTGCTTCCGAGCGGCGGCCAGCTGGTCCTCGCCGACGGCCAGACCTCGGGCGAGTTCCGCGACGTCGTCTACTTCGACCTCGCCCTCGACTACCGCAAGGCCACCCGGATCGCCCTGTCGGCGTCCCAGGACACCGCTCCCCAGACGCTCTCCGAGGCCATCGGTCTCTTCCAGGCGCTCGGCAAGGACGTCAGCGTGATCGGGGACTGCCCCGGCATGATCGTCGCCCGCACCGTGGCCCGGATCGTCGACCTCGCCCACGACGCGGTCGCCAAGGGCGTGGCCACCGAGGAGGACATCGACACCGCGATGCGCCTCGGCGTCAACTACCCCCTCGGCCCCTTCGAATGGAGCCGCAGGCTCGGTACGAGCTGGTCCTACGACGTCCTGGACGAGCTGCACGTACGCGACCCCTCCGGGCGCTACGCGCCGTCGCTGGCGCTCTACCGCCAGGCGTACGCCACCGGGAAGCGGGAGGGCACCCAGTGACCACCGCCAAGCGGGACACGTACACCCCCGAGACGCTGCTCTCCGTCGCCGTCCGGGTCTTCAACGACCGCGGCTACGACGGAACCTCCATGGAGCACCTCTCCAAGGCGGCCGGCATCTCCAAGTCGTCGATCTACCACCACGTCTCGGGCAAGGAGGAGCTGCTGCGGCGCGCCGTGAGCCGGGCGCTGGACGGCCTCTTCGGGATCCTCGACGAGGAGCACGCGCGCGTGGGGCGTGCCGTGGAGCGCCTGGAGTACGTCGTACGGCGCATGGTCGAGGTGCTCACCTCCGAGCTGCCCTACGTGACGCTGCTGCTGCGGGTGCGCGGCAACACGGCCACCGAGCGCTGGGCCCTGGAGCGGCGCCGCGACTTCGACCACCGGGTCGCCGAGCTCCTGAAGGCCGCTGCCGCCGACGGGGACGTACGCGGCGACGTGGAGGTCCGGCTCGCGACCCGGCTGGTCTTCGGAATGATCAACTCGCTCGTGGAGTGGTACCGGCCCGACGCGCGGGGCATGGGCGCGCGGGAAGTGGCCGACGCCGTGGTCGTGCTGGTCTTCGGAGGGCTCCGGCGGGAGTAGCGGGGCTCAGGGAGTCCGGCGGGGTCGGGCTCCGGCGGTCGGGCCCCGGCAGGTTCAGGCTCCGGCGGCAGCCGTGCGCGGCCCTCGGAGTCCGGCGGGGGCGCGGGCTCGGACGGGAGCCGTGGGTCCCGGGAGCCCCGGGAGCCCCGGGAGCCCGGGAGCCCGGGAGCCCGGGGAGGTCAGCCCTCCGGCTCCAGGTCCTCCTCCTCGAAGACCAGCAGCGTCCGGCTGCTGAGCACCTCCGGGATGGACTGGAGACGGGTGAGCACCAGCTCGCGCAGCGCCCGGTTGTCCGGCGTGTGCACCAGCAGAAGGACGTCGAAGTCGCCGCCCACCAGAGCGATGTGCGAGGCCCCCGGGAGCACCCTCAGCCGCTCCCGCACCGTCCGCCAGGAGTTCTGCACGATCTTGAGGGTGATGTACGCCGATGTGCCCTGCCCGGCACGTTCGTGGTCGACCCGCGCGCCGAAGCCGCGGATCACGCCGTCCTCGATGAGGCGGTTGATCCGCGCGTAGGCGTTGGCCCGCGACACATGGACCCGTTCGGCCACGGAGCGTATGGAGGCGCGGCCGTCCGCCTGGAGCATGTGCAGGATGTCCTGGTCGATCGCGTCGAGCGGACGGGCGGGCGGCGCGACCGTGCCGGCCTCCGGCGGCTCGGCCATTTGTTCAGGTGCCATGTCCCCCCGCCTCCCTACCATGGACGTACTGCGTCCATCTCAGGCTCTGCAGAACCGTTTGTCCACAGCCTGGCGGTGCCTGTAGCCAAAATGTGCCGACGACCGAACAATCGGTAGGTGGGGCGCATCACACCCGTGACGCGCCTGAAGCCGCTCCCACGAGGAGGTGCCGTCATGACGGTCATGGAGCAGCGAGGGGCCTACCGGCCCACGCCGCCGCCCGCCTGGCAGCCCCGCACCGACCCCGCGCCGTTGCTGCCCGACGCGCTGCCCCACCGTGTCCTCGGCACCGAGGCAGCCGCGCAGGTCGACCCGGCGCTGCTGCACCGTCTGTACGCGGAGCTGGTGCGTGGCCGCCGCTACAACACGCAGGCCACCGCGCTCACCAAGCAGGGCCGTCTCGCCGTGTACCCCTCCAGCACCGGACAGGAGGCCTGCGAGGTCGCCGCCGCGCTCGTGCTGGAGGAGCGCGACTGGCTCTTCCCCAGCTACCGCGACACCCTCGCCGCCGTCGCCCGAGGCCTCGACCCCGTCCAGGCCCTCACGCTCCTGCGCGGCGACTGGCACACCGGCTACGACCCGCGCGAGCACCGCATCGCGCCCCTGTGCACCCCCCTCGCGACCCAGCTCCCGCACGCCGTGGGCCTCGCGCACGCCGTCCGCCTCAAGGGCGACGACGTGGTCGCGCTCGCCCTGGTCGGCGACGGCGGCACCAGCGAGGGCGACTTCCACGAGGCGCTGAACTTCGCCGCGGTGTGGCAGGCGCCGGTCGTCTTCCTCGTGCAGAACAACGGATTCGCCATCTCCGTGCCGCTCGCCAAGCAGACCGCCGCCCCGTCGCTGGCCCACAAGGCCGTCGGCTACGGGATGCCCGGCCGCCTGGTCGACGGCAACGACGCGCTGGCCGTGCACCAGGTCCTGAGCGAGGCCATCGCCCACGCGCGCGCCGGCGGCGGTCCCACGCTCGTCGAGGCCGTGACGTACCGCATCGACGCCCACACCAACGCCGACGACGCCACCCGCTACCGAGGCGACTCCGAGGTCGAGACCTGGCGCGGGCACGACCCCATCGCGCTTCTCGAGCGCGAGCTGACCGAGCGCGGTCTGCTCGACGACGCCGCCCGGCAGGCGGTGCGCGACGACGCCGAGACGATGGCCGCGGATCTGCGCGAGCGCATGAACCAGGACCCGGTGCTCGACCCCATGGACCTGTTCGCCCATGTGTATGCCCAACCCACTACTCAACTGCTTGAGCAGGAGAGCCAGCTGAGAGCGGAGCTGGACGCCGAGGCGGACGGCTCGCACGGAGCGGGCCCGCACGGCCCGGAAGGAGCCGGGCGATGACGACCGTTGCCCTCAAACCGGCCACCATGGCGCAGGCGCTCGGACGCGCCCTGCGCGACGCCATGGCCGCCGACCCGGCCGTCCATGTCATGGGTGAGGACGTCGGCACCCTCGGCGGAGTCTTCCGGGTCACCGACGGGCTCGCCAAGGAGTTCGGCGACGACCGCTGCACGGACACCCCCCTCGCCGAGGCGGGCATCCTCGGCGCGGCGGTCGGCATGGCCATGTACGGCCTGCGACCGGTCGTGGAGATGCAGTTCGACGCGTTCGCCTACCCGGCGTTCGAGCAGCTGATCTCGCATGTGGCGAAGATGCGGAACCGCACGCGGGGCGCCATGCCCATGCCGATCACGATCCGTGTCCCCTACGGCGGCGGCATCGGCGGCGTCGAGCACCACAGCGACTCCTCCGAGGCGTACTACATGGCGACTCCGGGTCTCCATGTCGTCATGCCCGCGACCGTCTCCGACGCCTACGGGCTGCTGCGCGAAGCCATCGCCTCCGACGACCCGGTCGTCTTCCTGGAGCCCAAGAGGCTGTACTGGTCGAAGGATTCCTGGAACCCGGACGAGCCGCCGGCCGTTGAGCCGATAGGCCGCGCGGTGGTGCGGCGCTCGGGCCGGAGCGCCACGCTCATCACGTACGGGCCGTCCGTGCCCGTCTGCCTCGAAGCCGCCGAGGCGGCGCGGGCCGAGGGCTGGGACCTCGAAGTCGTCGACCTGCGCTCGCTGGTGCCGTTCGACGACGAGACGGTCTCGGCATCGGTGCGGCGGACCGGACGAGCGGTCGTCGTGCACGAGTCGGGCGGGTTCGGCGGCCCGGGCGGGGAGATCGCGGCCCGCGTCACGGAGCGCTGCTTCCACCACCTGGAGGCGCCGGTGCTGCGCGTCGCCGGCTTCGACATCCCGTATCCGCCGCCGATGCTGGAGCGGCACCACCTGCCCGGCGTCGACCGGATCCTGGACGCCGTGGGGCGTCTGCAGTGGGAGGCGGACAGCTGATGGCACAGGTTCTGGAGTTCAAGCTCCCCGACCTCGGGGAGGGACTCACCGAGGCGGAGATCGTCCGCTGGCTGGTGGAGGTCGGCGATGTCGTCGCCATCGACCAGCCCGTCGTCGAGGTCGAGACGGCCAAGGCGATGGTGGAGGTCCCCTGTCCCTACGGCGGCGTGGTCACCGCCCGCTTCGGCGAGGAGGGCACGGAACTGCCCGTGGGGGCACCGCTGCTGACCGTCGCCGTGGGCGCGCCGGCCACCGGCGAGGACACCGACGGCGACCAGGACGACCTGGGCGACGAGGGCTCCGGGAACGTGCTGGTGGGTTACGGCACGGGTGCGCCCCCGGCGCGACGCCGGAGGGTGCGCCCCTCGGACGGCACCGCGGCCGGTGGCCGACGAGCGGCCGGTGCGCCGGCGCGGACACCGGCCCCGGCGGGCACGGGCGCCCCGGCCTACCGGCGTGAGCCGGGCCTCCCCGAGCCCGTAGGCGCCGCACGGCCCGAGGCCGGAAGCCAGGCGCGGACCGCCCGGAACGGCGTCACCGCGACGCGAAGTGAGGGCCCCGTGCCGGTCATCTCGCCCATCGTGCGACGGCTCGCCCGGGAGAACGGCGTGGATCTGCGGGAACTGGAGGGCTCCGGCCCCGAGGGACTCATCCTGCGGGCCGACGTCGAGTACGCGCTGCGTGCGGCGGCGACCGGCCGGCTGCGATCGCCCGACGCGTCCGTCGTGGCGCCTTCGTCCGGCCGCGCGTCGGCCTCGTACGCGGACATCGCCTCGGTCGTGCCCGGTGCGGCCGACGTCTCCCGGGGCACCACCCCCCAGGGTGTCCGTGTCCCCCTCCGGGGTGTCCGCGGCGCGGTCGCCGACAAGCTCTCGCGCAGTCGGCGCGAGATCCCCGACGCGACCTGCTGGGTGGACGCCGACGCGACGGAGCTCATGCAGGCGCGCAGGGCGATGAACGCGGCCGGCGACCCGAAGATCTCCCTGCTCGCCCTGCTGGCCAGGATCTGCACCGCCGCGCTGGCCCGTTTCCCCGAGCTCAACTCGACGGTCGACATGGACGCCCGCGAGATCGTCCGGCTCGACCAGGTGCACCTGGGTTTCGCGGCGCAGACCGAACGGGGGCTCGTGGTCCCCGTCGTGCGGGACGCGCACACGCGGAACGCCGAGGGGCTGAGCGCGGAGTTCGGCCGGCTGACCGAGGCGGCGCGGACCGGGAGGCTGACCCCCGCGGACCTCACGGGCGGCACCTTCACGCTGAACAATTACGGGGTGTTCGGCGTCGACGGCTCCACGCCGATCATCAATCACCCCGAGGCGGCCATGCTCGGCGTCGGCCGCATCATCCCCAAGCCCTGGGTGCACCAGGGCGAGTTGGCGGTGCGCCAGGTCGTCCAGCTCTCGCTCACCTTCGACCACCGGGTGTGCGACGGCGGTACGGCGGGCGGTTTCCTGCGGTATGTGGCGGACTGCGTGGAGCAGCCGGCGGTGCTGCTGCGGACCCTGTAGCCCCGGCGGTCCTGTCACCCCCGGCCGCGTGCCGTGCCCCGGGGGTGGCAATGATCCTTCGGGCGCCCATACTCGGGGCATGACCGCGTACGAGCCCCAGGGCGCGACCGGGCGATCGGGCGGCTCCGGCCCGCCGGGCACTCCCGGTGCCGATGCCGTGTACGACGCCGTCGTGCTCGCGGGCGGGGCGGCCCGGCGGCTCGGCGGCGCGGACAAGCCCGGAGTGAGGGTGGGCGGCCGGGCGCTGCTGGACCGGGTGCTGGCCGCGTGCGCCGGCGCCACCCGCACCGTGGTCGTGGCCGAACCCAGGGCCACCGCACGCCCCGTGGAGTGGGCCCGCGAGGACCCGCCGGGCGGGGGACCGCTCGCCGCCCTGGACGCCGGGCTGCGGCACACCACGGCGCCCCGCGTCGTCGTGCTCTCGGCCGACCTGCCCTTCCTGGAGGAGGGGACGGTACGGCGCCTGCTGGACACCCTTCGGGCGGGCGACACGCACAAGCCCACGCCCGATTCCCAGGACGACAGCCCGGCCCGGTACGGACACGGCGTACCGCCCGACGGCGTTCTCCTCACCGACCCCGACGGGCGCGACCAGCCCCTTGTGGCCGTCTACCGCGCGGACGCGCTGCGCCGTGAGCTGGCCGTCCTCGCGTCCACGCACGGGGGACTCGGCGGGCTGCCGCTACGACGGCTCGTCGCCGCCCTCGACCTCACTCGTCTCTCCGACCCCGTCGCGTCCTTCGACTGCGACACCTGGGACGACATCGCCGCCGCTCGGGCACGCATCAGGGAGCATGGGCACGTGTTGGATGAATGGATTTCCGCAGTCAAGGACGAGCTGGGCATCGACCTGGACGTCGACACCGGCGTTCTGCTCGACCTGGCCCGCGACGCCGCGCACGGGGTGGCCAGGCCCGCCGCCCCGCTGACCACGTTCCTCGTCGGATACGCGGCCGCACGGGCCGGCGGAGGACCGGAGGCGGTCGCCGAGGCAGCCCGCAAGGCCGCGGCGCTCGCGCTCCGCTGGGCCGACGAGGACGCCGCCGCCGAACCGGGCGTCGCCGACACCGCGCCGCCCACCACCGCCGCCGAACCGGACGCCTGATGACGGCCGCCCGCTCCACCCGGGACAGCCAGGACGCCGACGACTTCGATGTCGAGGAGGCGCTCGCCCTGGTCAAGGAGGCCGCCACCCGCGAGCCCGGCGCGCCAGGCCGGGCGGACAGCGCCGCACCGGGCCCCCAGGGAACGGACACGGCAGCGGTCCCCGCGCCCACGGCCCAGGACAGCGGCCACGGCAAGCACGCCCATCACAGGTCCACTCCATGGCCCGAGGCCCGGGCCGTCGCCGAGCGGGCCGCCCGCTCCGTGCCCCGCCGCACCCCCGTCTCGGTCCCCCTCGACGCCTCCCTCGGCCTCGTCCTCGCCGCGCCCCTGACCGCACTCACGGACCTCCCCTCCTTCGACACCTCCGCCATGGACGGCTGGGCGGTCGCCGGACCCGGGCCCTGGGAGGTACGGGAGGACGACGTACTCGCCGGGCACGCGGCCCCGGAGCGGCTCACCGACGGCGAGGCGGTCCGGATCGCCACCGGGGCGCGGGTCCCGCGGGACGCGACCGCCGTCCTGCGCAGCGAGCACGGCCGCCTCGACGACAAGGGGCGGCTGCACGCGAGTGACGCGCAGACGCCCGGTTCCGCCCGGCCACGGGGGAGCCTCGCGGTCGCGCACGGGCAGGACATCCGCCCGCGCGGCCAGGAGTGCCGCAGCGGCGACCAGCTTTTGCCGCTCGGAGCGCTGGTCACCCCGGCCGTGCTGGGCCTCGCGGCGGCCTCCGGCTACGACACGCTCGCCGTCGTTCCCCGCCCGCGCGCCGAAGTTCTCGTGCTCGGCGACGAGTTGCTCACCGAGGGACTGCCCCAGGACGGGCTCATCCGGGACGCACTCGGTCCCATGCTGCCGCCGTGGCTGCGGGCGCTCGGCGCCGAGGTCGTCGCGGTGCGCAGGCTCGGCGACGACGCCAAGGCGCTGCACAAGGCGATCACCAACTCCCGGGCCGACCTGATCGTCACCACCGGCGGCACCGCGTCGGGCCCGGTCGACCACGTCCACCCCACGCTGAGCCGTATCGGCGCCGAACTGCTGGTGGACGGCGTCAAGGTGCGGCCGGGACATCCGATGCTGCTGGCCCGCACCCAGGAGAACCAGCACCTCGTCGGCCTGCCCGGCAACCCCCTCGCCGCCGTCTCCGGGCTCCTCACGCTCGCCGAGCCGCTGCTGCGCACCCTGGCCGGACGCGCGGCCCCAGAGTCGTACACGCTGCCCCTGAAGGAATCCGTGCAGGGCCACCCGTACGACACCCGGCTCATCCCCGTCTCGCTACGTGGCGACCGTGCCGCGCCGCTGCATTACAACGGCCCGGCGATGCTGCGGGGCATCGCCGCCTCCGACGCGCTCGCGGTCGTACCGCCGGGCGGTGCGAGAGCCGGCCAGGAGCTGGAACTCATCGATCTGCCGTGGGCCACCGCGGGGATCGACGCGTGCTTCCTCTGAGCCGGGTCGAGGGCGGGAGCGGTATGAATCCGAACGGGGTGTGTTTCACGTGAAACTTCCGGGCCAGGATGCGATCGCCCGCCAGGCGGACGAGCATCTCGTGACCCATCGCGTGAAGCTGCCGCGGAAGGTCGTGGAACGTCCGATCCGGCAGGTCGCCAAGCGGCTGGCGATGGCCCTGCTGGTGCTCGTCGCCACCGCGCTCATCGTCTGGTTCGACCGGGACGGCTACAACGACAGCTCGGACGGCAGCGTCGATTTTCTCGACGCCTTCTACTACGCGACGGTCACCCTCTCCACCACCGGATACGGCGACGTCACCCCGACCAGCGACATCGCCCGGCTCATCAACATCCTGGTCATCACGCCGCTGCGGGTGCTCTTCCTGATCATCCTGGTCGGCACCACGCTGGAGGTCCTCACGGAACGCACCCGTGAGGAGTGGCGCCTGAACCGCTGGAGGGCGGCTTTGAGGGATCACACCGTCGTTGTCGGCTTCGGAACCAAGGGACGGTCGGCCGTCGAGACCGTCTGCGCGACCGGGCTCAAGAAGGAACAGGTCGTGGTCGTCGACCCGAGCCCCAGGGTGGTCGACGCGGCGACGGCCGACGGGTACGCGGGTGTGATCGGGGACGCCACGCGCAGCGATGTGCTGATCCGCGCCGAGGTTCACAAGGCGCGGCAGATCATCATCGCCACCCAGCGGGACGACACCGCGGTCCTGGTCACGCTGACGGCCCGGCAGCTCAACCGCGGTGCGAAGATCGTCGCCGCCGTGCGTGAGGAGGAGAACGCGCCGCTGCTCAAGCAGTCCGGCGCCGACGCGGTCATCACCAGCGCCAGCGCGGCCGGCAGGCTGCTCGGGCTCTCGGTGCTCAGCCCCGCAGCGGGCATGGTGATGGAGGACCTGATCCATCAGGGCAGCGGGCTCGACATCGTCGAACGGCCCGTCATAAAGGCCGAGGTGGGCATGGGCGTCCGCGAGACCACCGACCTGGTGGTCAGCGTCGTACGGGGGCATCGCGTGCTCGGATACGACGATCCGGACGTCGGCACGCTGCAGTTGACGGACCGGCTGATCACCATCGCGCGCGTCACGCGGAACACCCAGGTGACACCGGGCATCCGGCCCCTGCCGCAGGACTAGCCGACGCCGCTCAGGAGTAGCGTCCCCCTCATGTACGCGATCACGATTCCTGAACCTGGTGGGCCCGAGGCGCTGGTGTGGGACGAAGTCCCCGATCCGGTGCCGGCCGAGGGCGAAGTGCTGGTCGAGGTGGGGGCCAGCGCCGTCAACCGTGCGGATCTGCTGCAGCGGCAGGGCCTGTACAACCCGCCGCCCGGGGCCTCCCCCTACCCCGGACTCGAATGCTCGGGGCGGATCGCCGAGGTCGGCCCGGGCGTCCTGGGCTGGGCGGTCGGCGACGAGGTGTGCGCGCTGCTCGCGGGCGGCGGATACGCGCAGAAGGTCGCCGTCCCGGCCGGGCAGCTGCTGCCCGTGCCCGCCGGCCTGGACGTCAAGCAGGCGGCGGCGCTGCCCGAGGTGACGTGCACCGTCTGGTCGAACGTCTTCATGGTCGCCCACCTGCGCCCCGGCGAGACCCTGCTCGTGCACGGCGGCTCCAGCGGCATCGGCACCATGGCGATCCAGCTGGCGAAGGCCGTCGGCGCGAAGGTCGCGGTCACGGCGGGCACCAAGAAGAAGCTCGACTTCTGCGCGGAACTTGGCGCGGACATTCTGATCAACTACCGCGAGCAGGACTTCGTCGAGGAGATCAAGCGGGCCACCGGCGGGGCGGGTGCCGATGTCATCCTCGACAACATGGGAGCCAAGTACCTCGACCCGAACGTGCGCGCCCTCGCCGTCAACGGACGGCTGGCCATCATCGGCATGCAGGGCGGCATCCAGGCGGAGCTGAACATCGCCACCCTCCTGAACAAGCGCGCCGCCGTCAGCGCGACCTCGCTGCGTGCCCGGCCGCTCAGCGAGAAGGCGGCGATCGTGGCGGCCGTGCGGGAGCACGTCTGGCCGCTGATCGACTCCGGCCATGTACGTCCGGTCATCGACCGCGAGCTGCCCATGAGCGACGCGGCGGGGGCACACCGGGTGCTGGAGGAGAGCAGCCACATCGGAAAGGTGCTGCTGGTCGCTCCCTAAAACCTGTCCGGCGGATCATGCCGGAGACGCGGGGCCTGGCACGCCCTCCCCCAAGCTCTTCGAGCAGGGGGGACCCCCAGCGGCGTTGTCGTCGGTTGCCGATGCTTCGCATCGACGCCCTCCTCCGCCTTGCAGTTGCACGCACCAGGCCCCGCTCACGTGCGCTGATCAGGCGCCGCAGGTTTCCTCCGACTTGATCCGCCGGACAGGCCCTAGCGCCCGGCCTGCTTCCTGGGCGCGCCACGGCGCCGAGGGCGCAATCGGACCCTCGGTGTGCCGTGCGCCCGAGGAGACAGGGCGATGAGCACGACAGTGTGATGAGGCGCGCCGCTTCCCTGCGGTGCGCCTCAGCCGCGTCGTACCCGCAGGGCCACGAAGGCCAGCCCCAGTCCGAGGCCGATGAGGATCAGGCCGCTGCCCAGCGGCAGGATCTGCAGGACCGGCTCGGGGGTGGAGCCGGGGCCCACGACGCTCTGCTGGACGGGGACCACGTCGTTCCGCGAGGGCTCGGGGGCCACGCTCACCCCGGTGAGCCCGGCGTCCGCGGCGCCGTCGGGGTCCGGGTCCTGGAGGTCCGGGGTGTCCGCGTCGTCGCGGGGGGCCGGCTCCGGCCGGCCGGGCCGCACGCGTCCCTCGCCCGCGATGCTGCCCGCACGGGAGGAGTCCGCCGTGGGGGTGGGCCTGGTGGGATCCGAGGCGGCGGGGCTGCCCATGTCCGCGACAGAGGTCCCTTCGGCAGCGGTCCCTTCGGCGGACGGTACCGGCGCGGCGGCGTAGGAGGGGGCCGCGGAGCGCGTGGGGGCGGCGTTCGCAGGGTGGCCGGCGCCGTTGAGCAGGGCGGCCGCCAGCAGTCCGGCCGTGGGCAGCGTGCGGAGCCATGGAGTCACGCCGGTGACCCCCTCCCGGTGCGGTTCGCCAAGACGGGTGCCGTGATCGACGGAACAAGCCTCACATGACCCCGTGATCCCGGCATCTCGACGGAAAGTGACCGCATGCGCGCAGTTCAGGGGCCGTCGAGCCCCGTCCCATGGCGAACTGTGCCGTCGGACGTGGTGGATCACCGTGTACGGGGGGCACCACCGTGATGGAGTACGTGGGTGCGAGAGAATGGCGGCATGGAGATGCCGAGGAACGAACGGTCGCCGGAGAACCCTCAGATCCTGGTTGTCGGCCAGGACGGAATGGCTCTCGGTGGCACCGGGGACCAGGACTCCCGCGAGATCCCGGTGACGGAGATGGTGGAACAGCCCGCCAAGGTGATGCGTATCGGCAGCATGATCAAGCAGCTGCTGGAGGAGGTGCGCGCCGCACCTCTGGACGAGGCCAGCCGCGTCAGGCTCAAGGAGATCCACGCGAGTTCGGTGAAGGAGCTGGAGGACGGTCTGGCCCCCGAGCTCGTGGAGGAACTGGAGCGGCTCTCCCTGCCCTTCACGGACGATCAGACGCCCAGCGACGCGGAACTGCGGATCGCGCAGGCTCAGCTGGTGGGCTGGCTGGAGGGACTCTTCCACGGGATCCAGACGACCCTGTTCGCCCAGCAGATGGCGGCCAGGGCGCAGTTGGAGCAGATGCGCCGAGCCCTTCCGCCGGGTGTCGGCGGCCTGGAGGGCGACGAGGACCCCCGCACAGGAGGCCGCTCGGGCGGACCGTACCTGTAACCACGCAGGTCACCGAACCACCCCAGTCACCCCAGCACCCGAGGTCACCCCGACCGGAACGGGCCCGGCACCGAAGTGCCGGGCCCGTTCCCGAATCCGCTGCCGAGCGCTTCCGGACCGCTCCGATCGCCCGGCGGCCCGTCAGGAGGGGTCGCCCGAGGACACCTTGAGCTCGATCTCGGGCATGTTCTTGGGGGCGACGTCCGTGCCGGCGGAGGGGAACTGGTCCATGATCGTGTCCTCGCCGTACGTGTTCTCGTCCACACGCGTGATCTTCATCTGCCAGCCGGCGGCCTGGAAGCAGGACTTCACCGAGGTGAGGTTCTTGAAGCGGAAGTTCGGGATCTCGATCTTGTCCGGGTCGTTGTACGACTCCTGCGGGTCCGTGCACTTCTCGGTGTCGATCGTCTTCGACGTGTCCGGACCCTTGTGCCCCGCCACCACGGTGGGGGACTTGCTGGCGTCGCCGCCGCCCTTGCCGCCGTCGCCGCTTCCGCCGTTCATGCTGAGCGCCGTGAGCAGGCCGCCGATCGCGATGAGCGCGACCAGGACGGAGCCGATCACGACCGACTTGTTGCTCTTGCCCCCGCCCGAGCCGCCGGTGGCCGGCTGGGGTGCGAGGTTGTACGGCGGCGGGGTCGACGTGCCGTGCTGCTGGGAGTACGCGGCGGTCTGCGGCGGGTTCGGGTAACCGCCCTGCTGCGGGTAGCCGTACGCGGGTGCGGGGGTGTGCGCGCCGTACGGTCCCGGCTGGTACGGAGTCTGTACGGGGCCCGGGGCGGGGGTGCCCTGATCGACCGGCGGGAAGACGGCGGAACCGACGCCCGAGCCGCTCGGCGTCTGGGCGCCCGGCACGATGTTCGGCGCGGCGGCCTGGAACGACTGTGCGACCCGCAGGCACTCGTCCCGCATGATCTCGGCGCTCGGGAAGCGCTCGTTCGGGTTCTTCTTCAGCGCGCGGGCGATCAGCGCGTCCACCGCCGGGGGCAGCGAGCGGTTGACCGAGGAGGGCGCGACCGGCTCCTCCTGGACGTGCGCGTAGGCGATGGCCAGCGGGGAGTCCGCCTCGAACGGCAGCCGCCCGGTGACCAGTTGGAACAGCATGATGCCGACCGAGTACAGGTCGGACCGGGCGTCGACGCCCCGGCCGAGAGCCTGCTCCGGGGAGAGGTACTGCGGGGTGCCGACGACCATGCCGGTCTGCGTCATGGAGGTGACACCGGACTGCATGGCGCGGGCGATGCCGAAGTCCATGACCTTGACGACGTTGCGCTTCGTCATCATCACGTTGCCCGGCTTGATGTCCCGGTGGACCAGGCCCATCTCGTGGCTGATCTCCAGGGCCGCCAGCACGTCCGCGGTGATCTTCAGAGCCTTGTCGGCGGGCATCGCGCCGTACTGCTGGATGTCCGCGTCGAGGACCGAGCCGAGCGGCTTGCCCTCGATGTACTCCATGACGATGTACGGCGTCGTCATGCCGTCGAGGTCGTCCTCGCCGGTGTCGAAGACCGAGACGATGTTCGTGTGGGTGAGCTTGGCCACCGACTGGGCCTCGCGGCGGAAGCGCTCGCGGAAGGCCTGCTCGCGGCCGAGTTCGGTGTGCAGGGTCTTGATCGCGACCTGACGGTCGAGCACCGAGTCGTACGCGAGATGCACCGAGGCCATACCGCCCTCGCCGAGCAGATCGCGCAGCTGGTAGCGGCCGCCGGCGACCGCACGCCCCGCGTACCGGCCCTGTGCGCCGTCCTGGCTCATTTTCTGCGTCCCCCGCGGCCTTGGTGATCGATTGGCTTATTCCGGGCCAAGTCTGCCCGAGGGCACGGACACGTCAAGCTCGGTGCCCGTTCCGTGACCGTCTGCGAAAGAAGCGTCGCGGAAGCGTTACAGGTGGCGTACGGCCGGTACACGGAATTTGCACACACGGACCTGTGACGGGTTTGATGGCCGGTCCATCTCACGCTCATCTCGGGCCGACGCCATGCGCAGAGCCTGTAGCGTGGCCCGACGGAGACCGTAACAACCACCGCGCAGACCGCGGGCAGAAACGACGGCGAGGACTGATGGCACAGCAGCAGCGCGCTCAGGGCCCGTCCGACCCCGAGGCGACTGGCGGCGGTATGTCAGATGCGCCGGAGATGTGGGGTAACGGCGGGCTGGTCGGCGACGGACGATATCGGCTGACCCGCAGACTCGGCCGGGGCGGTATGGCCGAGGTGTTCGCCGCCGAGGACGTGCGTCTCGGGCGGACCGTGGCGGTGAAGCTGCTCCGTTCCGACCTGGCCGAGGACCCCGTTTCCAAGGCGCGCTTCACGCGCGAGGCCCAGTCGGTCGCGGGCCTCAACCACCATGCGGTCGTCGCCGTGTACGACTCGGGCGAGGACGTGGTCGGCCACGGCGTCGTCCCGTACATCGTGATGGAGATCGTCGAAGGCCACACGATCCGCGATCTGCTGATCAACGCCGAGGCCCCCGGGCCCGAGCAGGCGCTGATCATCGTCTCCGGTGTTCTGGAGGCGCTCGCCTACTCGCACCAGCACGGCATCGTGCACCGCGACATCAAGCCGGCGAACGTCATCATCACGGAGACCGGCGCGGTCAAGGTGATGGACTTCGGCATCGCGCGCGCACTGCACGGCGCGCAGTCGACGATGACCCAGACCGGCATGGTCATGGGCACACCGCAGTACCTCTCCCCGGAGCAGGCGCTCGGCAAGGCCGTCGACCACCGCTCCGACCTGTACGCGACCGGCTGTCTGCTCTACGAACTTCTCGCGCTGCGGCCCCCGTTCACCGGGGAGACGCCGCTGTCGGTGGTCTACCAGCACGTCCAGGACATCCCGGTGCCTCCGTCCGAGGTCGCGGACGGGGCGCCGCCGGAGCTCGACGGGCTCGTCATGCGCGCCCTCGCGAAGGATCCGGACGACCGGTTCCAGACCGCCGAGGAGATGCGCGGCCTCGTCCAGTACGGGCTGCAGATGCTGTACGACCAGGGCAGCCACACCGGCACCTGGAACACCGGCCCGGTCACCCTGCACGAGGGGCTGCACACCCCGGCGTCCGGCTTCGCCGGCACCGCCGCGCTGCCGCACCCCGGTGACTCCGGAACCACGCAGATCCCGGCGCCGCTCATCCCGCCCTACCGTGGCGGCGGTGACGACGGCGGCTTCGAGGGGCACGGCAACAAGGGCGGCGGCCGCGGCAGGCTGTGGATCCTGGCGGTCTTCGCCGTGATCGCGATCGCGGCGGGTGTCGCGCTGGCGCTCAACAACACCGGTGGCGGTGGGGGCACGGGGAGCAGCACCACGCAGTCGCCGACCAGCAAGCAGTCCGACAAGGACGACGAGTCCACCAAGAAGCCGAGCGACGAGGCGACGGACGACTCCACGGACGACACGTCGGACGACTCGACCAACACCGGCGACGACACGGACTACCCGCCGTCGTACGAGCCGTCCCAGAGCGTCACCAGCCAGCCGCCGTCGTACGAGCCGACCGACAAGCCGACGAAGACGGCACCGACCACGGAGGATCCGACGGAGGAGCCGACCCCTCCGACCGAGGAGCCGACGCCGAGCGATCCGGCGGGCGGCACCGAGAGCCCCGCCGCCGGGGTCCTGGGCTGACCGCATAGGGCAGGCTCCGAACGGAACCCGCCGGGAACACCTTCCACGCGCGCGTGCGGCCCACAACGGGCTTCACGCGCGCGTGGCGTTGGGTGTCCTGTCTGTCACAGGAGGTGCTGGAACCGCCGCTCCAGGCCGCCGTCCGTCGAGTGCACGCTGGAGAACCGGGGCGCGATGCCGAGATAGACCGGCTCGAACGGCTCGCCGTCCACGAGCCGCGGCGCGGGGCCGAAGAGCTCCACCTCGGCGGCGGTCGGCTCGATGGGCTCGCACCGGCCGACGACCTGCACGGACCACAGGCTCTCGCCCCGCCCCGCGGAGCTCAGGTTGTCGGTGCCGTACGCGACGACGCTCCCGGCGCAGGCGTGGTGGTATCCGCAGCTGCGGGGCATGCGCAGCAGGATGCGGCCGTCGACCACGATGTGGCGGGCGAAGGCCAGGAAGGGCAGCGCGCGCATGCTGGTGGCGACCCGGCCGTGGTCGGTGCGGCCGATCAGTTCCACGGCGAGCTGCACGTCGGCGGGCCGCTCGGTCGTCGAGCGTTCGTCGGTGGGCATACCGTTCAATGTCCGGCACCGAGGGTGCGCGAAAAAAGAGGCACCCGCCCCCCGAAGAGGGGCCATAAGTCCCGAATCGTTCAGTGGTGCTGTTGTTCCGCCTGAATGCGGGCCACATAGGCCGCCGCCTGCGACCGGCGCTGCATTCCCAGCTTGGACAACAGGCTCGACACGTAATTCTTGATCGTTTTCTCGGCGAGGTGCAGTCGCTCGCCGATGACGCGATTGGTGAGCCCTTCGCCGATCAGATCGAGAATCCTGCGTTCCTGGTCGGTGAGACGCGCGAGCCGGTCGTCGCTCCTGGCGCCGCCTCCGTCCCGCAGCCGCTCCAGGACGCGGGCGGTGGCCACCGGGTCGAGCAGGGATTTTCCGGCCGCGACATCGCGTACGGCCGCGAGCAGCTCGGTGCCGCGGATGTCCTTGAGGACATAGCCCGAGGCGCCGGCCATGATCGCGTCGAACAGGGCCTCGTCGTCGGCGTACGAGGTCAGCATCAGGCACTTGATGTCCGCGTTCCCGGAGCGGATCTCGCGGCAGACCTCCACGCCGCTGCCGTCCGGGAGGCGCACGTCCAGGACGGCCACGTCCGGACGGGTGGCCGGGATCCGGACCAGTGCGTCGGCCGCCGTACCGGCCTCCCCCACGACTTCGATGTCGTCCTCGACCGAGAGCAGTTCGTGGACTCCGCGGCGGACCACTTCGTGGTCATCAAGGAGGAATACGGTGATTTTCCCGTTTTCACGCACGCTGTCAGTGTCACACACGATCATGGGCATTGCCCCAGGTGAACTCTTCCCGAGCCCGGGGTGGCCGGGATAACGTGCCGGTGTTCCGGCCCCCTGCAAGGCTGTGACCAGTGCTGTGACCAGCGACTGTTCCCGATCTGCTCGATCTAGTAGGAAATCCACGTATCCAAGTACTTGGATTTCCTATCAAAATCGCAGGTCAGGAGGGGTTTCACAGAATTGTGAAGCACTGGGTAACGTGACTGTTGCAGGGCGCTCGCCGGGGCACCTGTCACGCCTGTTCCCGGCCGAGTGGCACCCACCCCGTGCACGGGTGCCGGAACAGGCGAGCCGCTCCCCCGAGCTCAAACCGCGAGCGAGGGGGACCCCAGCCTGCCGGCAACCCCGGGGGCCGGACCGACGGAGGAGCACACGTGACCGTGGAGAGCACTGCCGCGCGCAAGCCGCGACGCAGCGCCGGTACGAAAAGCGCCGCGAGCGCCAGTACGACCGGTACCAAGAGCGCCGCGAGCAGGAGCGCGGGCGCGGCCGCCAAGAAGTCGCCCGGGGCGACGGGCGGCGAGCCGGAGCTCATTCAGCTGCTGACCCCGGAAGGCAAGCGGGTCAAGGACGCCACGTACGACCCGTACGTCGCCGACATCACCCCCGAGGACCTGCGCGGTCTGTACCGGGACATGGTCCTGAGCCGCCGCTTCGACGCGGAGGCCACCTCCCTGCAGCGCCAGGGCGAGCTGGGCCTGTGGGCCTCGATGCTCGGCCAGGAGGCCGCCCAGATCGGTTCGGGCCGGGCCACCCGCGACGACGACTACGTCTTCCCGACCTACCGCGAGCACGGCGTCGCCTGGTGCCGCGGCGTCGACCCGACCAACCTGCTCGGCATGTTCCGGGGTGTGAACAACGGCGGCTGGGACCCGAACACCAACAACTTCCACCTGTACACGATCGTCATCGGCTCGCAGACGCTGCACGCCACCGGCTATGCCATGGGCATCGCCAAGGACGGCGCCGACTCGGCCGTGATCGCGTACTTCGGTGACGGCGCCTCCAGCCAGGGCGACGTCCTGGAGGCCTTCAACTTCGGGGCGGTCTACAACGCTCCCGTGGTGTTCTTCTGCCAGAACAACCAGTGGGCGATCTCCGAGCCGACCGAGCGCCAGATGCGCGTGCCGCTCTACCAGCGCGCGCAGGGCTTCGGCTTCCCCGGCGTCCGTGTCGACGGCAACGACGTCCTCGCCTGCCTGGCGGTCACCAAGTGGGCGCTGGAGCGGGCCCGCAGCGGCGAGGGCCCCACCCTGGTGGAGGCGTACACCTACCGCATGGGCGCGCACACCACCTCCGACGACCCGACCAAGTACCGGGCCGACGAGGAGCGCGAGGCGTGGGAGGCGAAGGACCCGATCCTGCGCCTGCGCGCGTACCTCGAGGAGACAAACCTCGCGGACGAGGCATTCTTCGCGGAACTCGAGACCGAGAGCGAAGCGTTGGGCAAGCGAGTACGCGAAGTCGTACGGGCCATGCCGGACCCGGATCACATGGCCATCTTCGAGAACGTGTACGCGGACGGGCACACGCTCGTCGACGAGGAGCGCGCCCAGTTCGCCGCCTACCAGGCGTCGTTCGCGGACGCAGGGGAGGGCAAGTAGCCATGGCGACGGAAAAGATGGCGCTGGCCAAGGCGATCAACGAATCGCTGCGCACGGCGCTCGACGCCGACCCCAAGGTCCTCATCATGGGCGAGGACGTCGGCAAGCTCGGCGGTGTCTTCCGGGTCACCGACGGGCTCCAGAAGGACTTCGGCGAGGAGCGGGTCATCGACACCCCGCTCGCCGAGTCCGGCATCGTCGGCACCGCGATCGGCCTGGCCCTGCGCGGCTACCGCCCGGTCGTGGAGATCCAGTTCGACGGCTTCGTCTTCCCCGCGTACGACCAGATCGTCACCCAGCTCGCGAAGATGCACGCGCGGGCCCTGGGCAAGATCAAGCTCCCCGTCGTCATCCGCATTCCGTACGGCGGCGGCATCGGCGCCGTCGAGCACCACTCGGAGTCCCCCGAGGCGCTCTTCGCGCACGTGGCGGGCCTGAAGGTGGTCTCCCCGTCGAACGCCGGCGACGCCTACTGGATGATGCAGCAGGCCATCCAGAGCGACGACCCGGTGATCTTCTTCGAGCCGAAGCGGCGCTACTGGGACAAGGCCGAGGTCAACAAGGACGCCATCCCCGGCCCGCTGCACAAGGCGCGGGTGGCGCGCGAGGGCAGCGACCTCACCCTGGTCGCGTACGGCCCGATGGTGAAGGTCTGCGTGGAGGCCGCCGCGGCCGCCCAGGAGGAGGGCAAGTCGATCGAGGTCCTGGACCTGCGCTCGATGTCCCCGATCGACTTCGACTCCATCCAGGCCTCGGTCGAGAAGACCCGCCGCCTGGTCGTGGTGCACGAGGCCCCGGTGTTCCTCGGGACGGGCGCGGAGATCGCGGCCCGCATCACCGAGCGGTGCTTCTACCACCTGGAGGCACCCGTTCTGCGGGTCGGCGGCTATCACGCCCCGTACCCGCCGGCCCGCCTGGAGGACGAGTACCTTCCGGGCCTGGACCGGGTGCTCGACGCCGTCGACCGCTCGCTGGCGTACTGAGGAGAGAGTCGTGACGACGATGACTGAGAACGCGTCGGGACTCCGCGAGTTCAAGATGCCCGATGTGGGCGAGGGACTCACCGAGGCGGAGATCCTCAAGTGGTACGTCCAGCCCGGTGACACCGTCACCGACGGCCAGGTCGTCTGCGAGGTCGAGACCGCCAAGGCCGCGGTCGAACTGCCGATCCCGTTCAACGGTGTGGTGGCCGAGCTCCACTTCCCCGAGGGCACGACGGTGGACGTCGGCCAGGTGATCATCGCGGTGGACGTGTCCGGTGGGACGGCGCCCGCGCAAGCGGCCCCGGCCGCCGGGCAGGCGCCCGTCGCTGCTGCCGTTCCCGCTGCTCCCGCCGCCCCGGTGGCGGAGTCGGCCCCCGCCGAGGAGGCCAAGCCCGAGGGCCGCAAGCCGGTCCTCGTCGGGTACGGCGTGGCGGAGTCCTCCACCAAGCGGCGCCCCCGCAAGGGAGTCGAGGTCCCGGCCCAGGAGAGCGAGACGCTCTACGCGGCCACCGCGATCCAGGGCGAGCTCAACGGCCACGGGCACACCGCCGCCCAGCAGCGGCCCCTCGCCAAGCCCCCGGTCCGCAAGCTCGCCAAGGACCTCGGGGTCGACCTGGCGACGGTCACCCCGTCGGGCCCGGACGGCATCATCACGCGGGAGGACGTCCACGCGGCGGCCGCCCCGGCGCAGGCACCGGCTCCGGCCGTTGTTCCGGCTCCGGCTCCGCAGGAGGCCCCGGTCCGCGTCCAGCCGCAGGCCCCGGCCGCGTCGTACGACGGCGCGCGGGAGACCCGTGTCCCGGTCAAGGGTGTCCGCAAGGCGATCGCCACCGCGATGGTGGGCTCGGCGTTCACCGCGCCGCACGTCACCGAGTTCGTGACCCTCGACGTGACGCGCACGATGCGCCTGGTCGAGGAGCTCAAGCAGGACAAGGACATGCAGGGGCTGCGGGTCAATCCGCTGCTGCTCGTCGCCAAGGCCCTGCTGGTCGCGATCAAGCGCAACCCCGCCGTCAACGCGTCCTGGGACGAGGCCAACCAGGAGATCGTCCAGAAGCACTATGTGAACCTGGGCATCGCCGCCGCCACCCCGCGCGGCCTGATCGTGCCGAACATCAAGGACGCCCACACCAAGACCCTGCCGCAGCTGGCCGAGTCGCTGGGCGAGCTGGTGGCCACGGCCCGCGACGGCAAGACCTCGCCGGCCGCGATGCAGGGCGGCACGGTGACGATCACCAACGTCGGCGTCTTCGGCGTCGACACGGGCACGCCGATCCTCAACCCCGGCGAGTCCGCGATCCTCGCGGTAGGCGCGATCAAGCTCCAGCCCTGGGTCCACAAGGGCAAGGTCAAGCCCCGTCAGGTCACCACGCTGGCGCTGTCCTTCGACCACCGTCTGGTCGACGGCGAGCTCGGTTCCCGGGTCCTCGCCGACACGGCCGCCGTCCTGGAGCAGCCCAAGCGGCTGATCACCTGGGCGTGAGCCGATCGGCCGGGGGATGTGAGTCCCGCCGGCCGCCCTGACAGGGATGCCGTATGCGCCGAGGGCGCCTCTTCTCACAGGAGAGGCGCCCTCGGCGTTTCGAGCCGGGATCCCGACCGGCCCGCACAACGTGAAAGGGGCCTGCCGCGCACCGCGCGGCAGGCCCCTTTCACGACTGCGTGCCTACTTGGCGAAGCCGTAGCTCATCAGCTTCTTGGCGTCCGACGTGCGGGCGTCGATCGACGTGGAGGCGAGCACCGTGCCGATGACCGTCTTGCCGTTGCGGGTGGCGGCGAAGACGAGGCAGTACTTCGCCTCGGGGCCCGAACCGGTCTTGACGCCGATCGTGCCGGTGTAGCCGGTCAGCAGGGGCTTGTTGGTGTTCTCCCACGTGTAGTAGCGGTAGCCGCCACTCGCGGTCGTCACCTTCTGCTTGGTGGACACGGTCTTGACGATCGTCTTGAACGTCGAGCTCTTCATGGCGCTGCTGGCGATCTTCGTCAGGTCGCGCGGCGTCGAGTAGTTGTTGCCGTTACCGATGCCGTCGAACGAGTCGAAGTGCGTGTGCGCGAGGTGCAGGCTCGTCGCGGCGGAGTTCATCTTGCCGATGAACGACTTCACGCGGGCGGCGC
Source organism: Streptomyces sp. NPDC002935 (assembly GCF_040611295.1). Taxonomy (NCBI): domain Bacteria; kingdom Bacillati; phylum Actinomycetota; class Actinomycetes; order Kitasatosporales; family Streptomycetaceae; genus Streptomyces; species Streptomyces sp. NPDC002935. The sequence continues at coordinate 205,398 of NZ_JBEXNW010000008.1, read as the reverse complement.
GCGTCGTGCCCGAGCCGAACTTGTCGGCGAGCGCGTAGGCGGCGTCGCAGCCGGACGGCAGCATCAGCCCGTAGAGGAGCTGACGGACGGTGACCTTGTCGCCGACGATCAGGTGGGCCGAGGAGGCGGTGTTGGCGACGATGTAGTCGCTGTAGGCCTTCGCGACCGTGACCTTGGCGTCCAGGTTCAGGTTCGGCTGAGCCAGCACCACCTTGGCCGTCATGATCTTCGTGGTGGAGCCGGTGGACAGCGGGGTGTCCGCCGCCTTGGTGTAGAGGGTCGTGCCGGTGCCATTGTTCATGACATAGCCGCCCTTGGCGGCGATCGTGGGCGTGGCCACGGCGCCCGCGGGCGCGGCGCCGAAGGCTCCGGCAGCCAGCACGGCGCCGGTCGTGAGGGTCACAGCGGCGGCCCTGCGGAAACGCGTGCCCTTAATGCCGGTAATCAAAATGAACGCTCCGTATGCGCGAAATGCCCCTGGGAGAACGACACATGGCAGTGCCGTCTCACGTTCGGACTCGCGGGGCGGGCAAAGGGATGTACGGCGAACGAGTGGAAATCATGTGACCTGGGTTACACCTGGGGTGGGTTGAGGTCCGCATGCTGACATCACTCCGGGCATGCGTACGTGTTGTATCTATGATGTGCGCATGCCTACAGCCCCACCCGCGCCGATGCGACCTCCCGTGAAGCAGCCGCCCGCCGCCGACCGCGTCTACGCACACGTCAAACAGGGTGTCCTGGAGCGCCGTTACGAGGGCGGGTCCCTGCTGACCGAGGGCGAACTCGCCGACGCGGTGGGCGTCTCGCGCACCCCGGTCCGTGAGGCGCTGCTCCGGCTGGAAGCCGAAGGACTGATCAGGCTCTATCCGAAGAAGGGCGCGCTCGTCCTGCCGGTCTCCGCCCAGGAGATCGCGGACGTGGTCGAGACCCGCCAGCTCGTCGAGGAGCACGCCGCGCGCAAGGCCGTACCGGCATCGCCGCAGCTTCTGGCCCGCCTCGAAGAGCTGCTCGCCCAGCAGAAGGAGCAGGCCGCCGCCGGGGACCTGTCCGGCGCCGCCGTCACCGACCGCTGCTTCCACGCCGAGATCGTCCGCAGCGGCGGCAACGAGATCCTCTCCCGGCTCTACGACCAGCTCCGCGACCGGCAGTTGAGGATGGGAGTCGCCGTGATGCACGCCCACCCCGACCGGATCACCAAGACCCTCGTCGAGCACGAGCAGATCCTCCAGGCGCTGCGCTCCGGCGACGCCGACGCGGTCGTCGACCTCATCCACGGACACGTCAGCTGGTTCTCCAACCTGGCGCGGGGCGAGGTCCGATGAGTTCCTCGGCCACGCTGCCCGGCGACCCGCCCGGCGGCCGGCGCGCGATCGCCGTCTGGGGAATCGGCGTCTCCGTCTACTTCGTCGCGGTCATCTTCCGTACGTCATTGGGGGTGGCCGGACTCGACGCGGCGGACCGATTCCACGTGGGCGCCTCCGCCCTGTCCACCTTCTCCATCCTCCAGCTCCTCGTGTACGCGGGCATGCAGATACCGGTGGGGCTGCTGGTCGACCGGCTCGGCACCAAGAAGGTGCTGACGATCGGCGTGGTGCTGTTCACGGCCGGTCAGCTGGGCTTCGCGTTCTCCTCGTCGTACGGCATGGCGCTCGCCTCGCGCGCCCTCCTGGGCTGCGGCGACGCGATGACGTTCATCAGCGTGCTGCGGCTCGGCACGCGGTGGTTCCCCGCCCGGCGCGGACCGCTCGTCGCGCAACTCGCGGGCCTGGTCGGCATGGCGGGCAACCTCGTCTCGACGCTCGTGATCGCCCGGTTGCTGCACGGCGTGGGCTGGACCTCCGCGTTCGCCGGCAGCGCGGCCGCCGGTGTGCTCGTCCTCGTTCTCCTGCTGCTCTTCCTGAAGGACCACCCCGAGGGACACGAGCCGGAGCCGTTCCCGCACCGGGGCGCCGCGTACGTCCGTCGGCAGATCGCCGCGTCCTGGCGGGAACCCGGCACCCGGCTCGGTCTGTGGGTGCACTTCACCACCCAGTTCCCGGCGATGGTGTTCCTGCTGCTGTGGGGGCTGCCGTTCCTCGTCCAGGCGCAGGGTCTTTCGCGGGCCACGGCCGGTGAGCTGCTGACGCTCGTCGTCCTGTCCAACATGGTCATCGGACTGGTGTACGGGCAGATCGTCGCCCGGCACCACACGGCACGGCTGCCGCTGGCGCTGGGCACGGTCGCGGCGACGGCGTTCGTGTGGGCGGGGGTGCTGGTGTACCCCGGCGAGCACGCGCCGATGTGGGTGCTGGTCGTGCTGTGCACCGTGCTCGGGGCCTGCGGACCGGCCTCGATGCTCGGCTTCGACTTCGCGCGGCCCGCGAATCCGCCGGAGCGTCAGGGGACCGCGTCCGGGATCACCAACATGGGTGGTTTCGTCGCCTCGATGACGACGCTGCTGGCCATCGGTGTGCTGCTCGACGCCACCGACGACAACTACCGTGTCGCCTTCGCCGCCGTTTTCGTGCTCCAGGCGGCCGGGCTGAGCCAGATCTTCCGGCTGAGGAAGCAGGCGGCCCGTCGGGAGCGGGAGCGGCTGGTGGCCAGCCGGGTGGAGACGGTGCACGTACCGGCGTAGCCGCCGAAGGGCATGCCCCTCCGCACCTGCCCGTCCTGACCTGGGGCTCCGTCCCGACGCCGCTCCGGTGGCGGGGCGGGAAACCGCCCCGCCCCGCTCCGTTACGGCGTGACGGTGAAGTTGCGCAGGATCGCCGCCGTCAGCTCCGGGTCGCCCTCGGCCTTGATGCGGTCGGCCACGGCGTCGGGGTGGACGCGGCCACAGGCGAGCCGGACGAAGGTCTCCCAGTCGAGGGAGAGGCTCGCGGCGGGACCGAGAGACGGCGCACCGTCTATCGAGCCGCGCCCGTCGGCGTCGATGCGGACGGTACGGAGGAACTCGACGGGGCCGTGCACGTCGAAGACGACCGCCGAGTTCGCCGGCGCCCCCGCGTCCTTGGCGACGACCTTCGGCAGCGCGGCCAGCAGATCGTCCCGCACGATCTGCGAACCGGGGGAGTCGAGGTTCCCCGGCCGGCCCAGCGTGGCCCGCAGGTCCTGCTCGTGCACCCATACGTCGAACGCACGGTTTCGCATCGCCTGTTCGAGGGTGACCTCGGTACCGAGAGGACCGCGCACCTTGGCGTCGCGCTGCCGCGTCTCGTTCCGCAGCTGCCGGTTGCGGCGGATGACCGTGTACTCCAGCTCGGAGGTCATCTCCGGTGCCGTGTGGTGGCGGCGCACGTCGACCTGCATCTCCATGTACCGCTGGTGCTCGTTCGTCACGTGGTAGAGGTCGCGGGGGAGTGTGTGGATCGGCCGGGGATCGCCGAGCATCTCGCAGTCCAGCCCGATGACGTGCGAGACGATGTCGCGGACCGACCAGCCGGGACACGGAGTCCGCCGGTTCCACTCGCCCTCCACAAGCGGCTGCACCAGCTCGGATATCGCTTCGATCGAGTGGGCCCAGGCGTCGGCGTAGGACTGAAGACTCGGATGCAGACTCACGGAACGGGACCCCTCGGGCGGTTGGACGCGGGCAGTGCACAGGCAGCGGGTGTCTTGGGACGCTAAGTTACGCTGCTGTGAGGCACCCCGGCAGTGCTTTCGTGTGACGATCGTAGGCCCGTATCGACGGCTCGAATGCCAGGACGGTGGTAGTGTGCGCGCCTCGCTCCTCCAGATCGACGTAAACGACGACGAATCGGTCGCTGCCCGCAGACGCCGCGTCGCGGATCTGGTACGGAATCAAGCCGGAGTCGATCTCGTCGTGCTCCCCGAGCTGTGGACCACCGGCGCTTTCGCCTACGACGAGTTCGCGGCGCAGGCCGAGCCGCTGGACGGGCCGACCCACGAGGCGATGGCCAAGGCGGCGAGCGACGCGGGCGTATGGCTGCACGCGGGCTCGATTCCCGAGCGCGCCGCGTCCGTGGCCGGCTCCGCGACCGAGGCTCCCCTCTACAACACCTCCCTCGTCTTCTCCCCCGCCGGTGAACTCGTCGCCGCCTACCGGAAGATCCACCGCTTCGGCTTCGACAAGGGCGAGGCCGTGCTGATGGGCGCGGGCTCGGAACTGGTGACGGTGCCGCTCCCGGAGACCGTCCTCGGTGTGGCCACCTGCTACGACCTCCGGTTCCCCGAGCTCTTCCGCGGGCTCGTCGACGCGGGGGCGCAGACCTTCGTCGTCCCGGCCGGCTGGCCCGAGCGGCGCCGCTCCCACTGGACCCTGCTCGCCCAGGCACGCGCCGTCGAGAACCAGGCGTACGTCCTCGCCTGCGGAACGGCCGGTACGCACGCGGGAGTTCCCCAGGCCGGTCACTCGATCGTGGTCGACCCGTGGGGGGAGGTCCTCGCCGAGGCGGGCTCGGACGAGGAGATCCTCACGGTGGACTTCGACCCGGCGAAGGTCGTGACCACGCGGGAACAGTTCCCGGCCCTGAAGGACCGGCTGCTCGGCCTGGAGACCCCTCGCCGCTGACCGGTGGCGAGCCCCCGGCCGCTGACCGGATGCGGGCTCGGCCCGCCCGCGCGGCCGGCCGTCCCCGCTGTCAGTCGTCCCCGCTGTCAGTCGTCCCCCCGTTCCTTCTCCGCCAGATGGATCACGCACACCGCCACCGCGATCAGCAGCGCCGGATCGGCGTCCTCCCGTACGACGTCGACGCCGTAGGTGTCGCGGAGGTGGAGCCAGCGGCGGGAGATCTGAGCGAGGAGTTCGTTGTCGTAGTCGATGGCGAACTCGTGGTCGAGGATCTTGCCGCTGACGTCGAGTTCGGTGCCGTCGACCAGGGACACGCGGTAGTGGTTGCGGAGCAGCGACAGACGTTTGCGCTTGATGGTCGCGAGCGGATCGCCGTCCCGCTCGATGATCATCGTGTCGCGCAGCGCGAGCATCTTCTGGTGGATGTCGACGAGGACGCGCCCGCTGGTGTCCTTCAGCTCGAAGGTGTCCCGCAGCCGCATGGCCTTGCCGTCGACGAGGAAGACCCTGTTGCCGTGGTCGTCCTCGATCCAGTAGTCGTCACCGAAGCCGAGCAGCCGGTCGCGTACGAGGTATCTCATGCCGTCACCGGTTCCCCGGCGGGTGGTCCGAAACGCCGCCGGTAGGCCGACGGGCTGAGTCCGGTCTCCCGGCGCACCCGCTCGCGCAGGTTCGCGGCGGTCCCGAGTCCGCTGCGGGCCGCCACCACGTCGAGCCGCATCTCGCCGCGCTCGATGAGCCGGCAGGCCAGGGCGACCCGCTCCGCCGTCAGCCACGCCAGCGGTGTCGTGCCGAGCTGGCCGCGGAAGCGGCGGTGCAGTGTCGCCGGGCTGACCGCGGCGCGCGCCGCCAGGTCCGCGACCGTCAGCGGCGCACCGAGCCGCTCCTGCGCCCAGGCCAGCAGGGGTGCCAGCGACTCGTCGGGCACGTCGGGCAGCGGCCGTTCCACGAACTGGCGCTGGCCCCCGTCGCGGTGCGCGGCGAAGACCAGCCGGCGGGACACCGCGTTGGCGATCTCCGCGCCATGGTCGCGCCGCACTAGGTGCAGCCCGAGATCGAGCGCGGCCGCACTGCCCGCCGCCGTCAGCACGTCCCCCTCGTCCACGAAGAGCACGTCCGGCTCCAGCAGGACCTTCGGATGCAGCTCGCGGAAGGTGTCCGCCCAGCGCCAGTGGGTGGTGGCCCGCCGCCCGTCGAGCAGCCCCGCCTCGGCGAGCGCGAAGGCTCCGGTGCAGAAGCTCACCACACGGGCCCCGCGCGCGTGACCGCGCCGGATGGCGTCCCGGACGGCGGCCCGGCGCGGTACGACGTTGTCGGGGCGGCCGGGGACGACGAGGGTGTCGGCGTCGTCCACCGCGTCGAGGCCGGGCACTCCGCTCAGGGTGAAGAACCCGTGGTTCATCCGGACGCCGGGCGTGGGGGTGCACAGGGTCAGTTCGTAGAGCGGCTCCGCTCGCCCCAGCTCGGGCCGGGGAAGTCCGAACAGCTCCGTCGCGACGCCGACCTCGAAGGGATTCGTCCCTTCGTCGACGATCACGGCGACGCGATGCGGCCGGGGCGACGGCGGTTCCCGCCGCCCGGTCACGGTGCTGGGCTCCTGAGCGGGCGGTAGATGCGAGGATCCTTGCGGCATACGCGATTTCTAGCACTCGCGGGCGTTCCGCGGAGCGCCGACGATGAGCGCATGACCAGCGCATCCGCCCGACGCGGCGAACCCGTCTCCCTCTCCGCCGCCCTCGCCTCCTTCACCGACCTGTGGAGTCCCCGCATCGTGACGGCCGTCAACGACTACGACGTGCGCGTCGCGAAGGTCGAGGGCGAGCACGTCTGGCACGTGCACGACCACACGGACGAGTTCTTCCTGGTCCTGGAGGGCGAGCTGACCATCGCGCTCCGGGAGCCGGCCGGCGAGCGGACCGTCGTTCTCCCCAAGGGCTCCGTCTACACCGTCCCGCGCGGAACCGAGCACAAGCCCTTCGCCCCCGGCGGCGCCGCGATCCTCCTCTTCGAACCCACCGGCACCCTCACCGTCGGCGACCGGCACGATGAGATCCCGGCCCACGTGGACGCCACGACGGGACACGCCCTGGACTGACACCCGCCCACTGCCGAGCCCCTGTCAGGCGCCCGGTCAGACCGCCAAGGGCGGCGAGGAACTGCGTGTCGCCGACTTGTGAGGCCACATGTTGATCCTGGATTTCAGGAAGTTCACCGACTGCCGTGCGTGGGCCCAGAGCAACGGACTCACTGTCCGCAAGGTCCACATAGACAGGGGGCGTTCTGGCTACAAGACGGTTGAGCGCAAGGGATTCGACGCCGCGCTCGCAGCGGTCACCGCCGGAGTCGTCGGCACGCTGATCGTCTGGAAGCTGGACCGACTCTCCCGCAAAGGCATCGGCCAGGTCGGTAAGGTGCTCGACGGCATCGAGGCGGTGGGTGGTCGTCTCGTGTCCGTCATCGAAGGGCTGGACACTTCGAACGACTCCGCCCGCATGATCGTCGCCACGCTCGCGGAACTTGCGCGATCGGAGTCCAAGGATCTTGGCACGCGTGTGGGCCACGCGAAGAAGTACCTTCGTAGCAAAGGCCGGTGGATCGGCGGACAGCCGCCTTACGGGCTCAGGGTGGACCCGACGTCCAAGAAGCTCGTCCATGATCCTGAGTGCGCCGTGTACGCCCGACTGATCGCGGACGAGGCGCTGACGGGCACCTCCCTTGTCAAGATCGCACGGTTGCTCAACGAGTACGAGATCCCTTCGTCGCGCGGTGGCCAGTGGAACGCGGCGAGCATCATGCAGCTTCTGCGTTCTCCGGCCTTCGCCGGTCTCATGCCGGAGACGGAAACCGTTGAGACGGACGACGGGGAAAAGAAGTACACGGGGCGGGTCTTTCCTTATCGCGATCCCGCGACGCTCGACACTGTGGAGATCGGCGAGGGCATCATTACGGTTGCCGAACGAGACGGCATCATCCGCCAATTCGAGGCACGTACTTTTGCGTACGCGGGCAAACGCCGGCCGAAGACACAGGGCACGGCACTGCTCACGGGCCTGGTGTTCTGCGGGGTGCCGGGGTGCGGAAGCCGTATGCATCGCGTGGGCGTCAGCTACCAATGCGCGTCACACCGCTCGGGCAATACGTGCGTCGGCGCGTCCGCGCTGTCCGATGCCGTGGATGCCTACGTGGCCGAGAGGTTCCTTACCAAGCTTCCAGCGCTGGAACCTGGCGACCCGCTGCTTGTCACGATCACGGATCGTTGGGCGCACCGTGCCGATCCGGAGACGTTCGCGAAGCGTGACGCCATCGATTCCGAAATCCGCGATGAGGAGGCCCGGTTGGCCGATCTTGAAGACGCCCGATATGTGCGCGGTGAGTTCAACGGGGCTGCCGCGATCGGCCGCTACAACCAACTGACGGAGCGGCTGCGGGGCCGCATCGACGGTCTGCGTGGTGATCTCGGCAAACTCTCGGTGCCCTCCATGGACGTGTCGCCCATGCTCGACAGTCTCCTCCTGAGGCAAGCGTGGAAGGACGGCACGGACGACGACCGGCGTGACCGGCTTTCGCTCGCCATCGACCGTGTGGAAATCAGCAAGGGCAAGCGTGGTCGGCGGATCATCCCTGAGCAGCGTATTCAGATCCAGTGGGCCAGGCTTTCCGCGTAAACGGCGCGGGTGTCCGCGTATGACCGAGCATCCTGCGCGGCGTGTCGCAGGGCGCTGGCTGCGGCGTCTGTCGTGCCACCTTGGGTGGGCGTTCCTCCGTGGTGGCACCCTCGATCACATGAACGCTGCTCCTCGTGTCCCACGCCGTGTCCGCGTCCGTGCTCCCGAGCTCATCGGCAAGGGCGGATGGCTCAACACAGGCGGCAAGGCCCTGACGCTTGCGGACTTGCGAGGTATGTGTGTCGTTGTAGATTTTTGGACCTTCTGCTGCATCAACTGCCTGCACGTCCTCGACGAGCTGCGGGAGTTGGAGGAGAGGCACCGGGACACCGTGGTTGTCGTCGGCGTCCACTCGCCGAAGTTCGCGCACGAGGCGGACCACCGGGCGGTCGTCGACGCCGTGGAGCGGTACGGGGTGGAGCATCCGGTCCTCGACGACCCTGAGCTCGCGACCTGGAAGCAGTACGCCGTACGCGCCTGGCCGACGCTCGTGGTGATCGACCCCGAGGGGTACGTCGTCGCGCAGCACTCGGGTGAGGGACATGCTCACGCCATCGAGCGGCTGGTCGAGGAGCTGGAGGCCGAGCACGCGGCGAAGGGCACCCTGCGGCGCGGCGACGGGCCGTACGTGGCGCCCGAGCCCGAGCCGACCGTGTTGCGCTTCCCGGGCAGGGCGCTCGCCCTGCCGAACGGCAATCTCCTGGTCAGCGACACGACCCGGCATCAACTGGTGGAGCTGGCGGAGGACGCCGAGACGGTCGTACGACGGATCGGATCCGGCGTTCGGGGATGTGTGGACGGCACCGCCGAAGCGGCGGGGTTCAGCGAGCCGCAGGGGCTCGCCCTGCTCGACGAGGGCACCGTCGTCGTCGCGGACACCGTGAACCACGCCCTGCGCCGGGTCGATCTCGCGACCGGCGCGGTCGGCACCCTCGCGGGTACCGGCCGTCAGTGGTGGCGGGGGTCGCCGACGACCGGTCCGGCGCGTGAGGTCGATCTGTCCTCGCCGTGGGACGTGGCCCTCTTCGGCGGGAAGGTCTGGATCGCCATGGCCGGTGTGCACCAGCTGTGGACGTGCGACCCGGAGTCGGAGACCGTCGCGGTCGCCGCGGGCACGACCAACGAGGGGCTGGTCGACGGGCCGGGGCCCGAGGCCTGGTTCGCGCAGCCGTCGGGGCTCGCCGCCACCGCCGACCGGCTCTGGCTGGCCGACTCCGAGACCTCGGCGCTGCGCTGGGTCGACCCGGACGGGACCGTGCACACCGCCGTCGGCACCGGGCTCTTCGACTTCGGACACCGTGACGGGGCCGCCGAACAGGCGCTGCTCCAGCACCCGTTGGGTGTCACCGCGCTGCCCGACGGGTCGGTCGCGGTCAGCGACACGTACAACCACGCGCTGCGTCGTTACGACCCGGCGACGGGTGAAGTGACCACGCTGGCCACGGATCTGCGGGAGCCGAGCGATGCCGTGCTCGTCGGGGACGACATCGTGGTGGTGGAGTCCGCCCGCCACCGGCTGACCCGGCTGCGGTTGCCCGAGGAGGTCGTACGGGGGGAGTCGGCCGCCCATCGCACCCAGCGCGCGGTCATCGATGTCGCCCCGGGCTCCGTGCGGTTGGACGTCATCTTCCGGGCCCCGGCCGGGCAGAAGCTGGACTCCCGGTACGGCGGCCCCTCGACCCGGCTTCTCGTCTCCGCCACTCCGCCCGGCCTGCTGCTCGCGGGGGAGGGCGCGGGCACTCATCTCTCGCGGACCGTCGAGCTGGACCCGGCCGTCGGGGAGGGCGTGCTGCATGTGTCCGCGACGGCCGCCTCCTGCGACGACGATCCGGCTGGGGGCATCTCCCGGTCGAAGACCGGGGGAGAGCACCCGGCCTGCCATGTCCACCAGCAGGACTGGGGTGTGCCGGTCCGCCTCACCGAAGGCGGTGCGGACCGGCTGCCCCTGGTCCTCGCGGGCAGGGACGGCTGAGTCGGCTCAGACGCCGTAGCCGTCGGAGTAGCCGTTCCGCTGGGGCCGGTCCGCCTCGACGACGGTCGCCGTCGGCGGTACGACCACCCGCCGGCGGCGGGCGACGCTGCCGAAGGTCGCCACGCCGATCAGTCCGGCGATCATGAGGATCACGCCGACCACGTGGAGGTTGACCCCCTGCATGTCCCAGTCGGTCGCGAACGTGAGAATCGCCCCTGCGGCGATCAGGATGATGCATCCGCCCAGGCCCATGGGTGTCGCCTCCTTGAAGTAGCAATGCGGAGTCATTCCGGGCCCGTTCCGGGTACCCGGGACCCCGCGAGCCATGCGGAGGCGATCCCTCACGGCCTGGTGTCACCTCACGTCGACGTAGTCCTCGCGTCCGGAGCTCACCAGGTGGGTGCTGTTCGGGTAGAGCAGCACGGCGACCCAGGTGCCGTCCGTCTGGGCTGTGAATCCCTTGCTGAAGGAGCCGTTGGAGCGCGTGGTGGTGTCGCCCTTGTCGTACCAGGTACTGGAGCCCTTGGGTCGGAAGAGGATCTTCACCTTCTGGCTGGAGTACGTCCTCCACGCCGACGACGTGTAGTGCTGCAGGGTGCCCTGGACGGTGATGGTCCGGCCCTTGGTGACGGGCTCGGGCGACGCGTTCGCGTCGGTGATGCGCGTTTTCGTCCGTTCGGCGTGGAGCACGTTGCTGTACGAGGCCTGCCAGTTGGCGGTGGCGGCGAAGTAGGCCCGGTAGTAGCCCTTCGCGGGTGCGTCGAAGGTGCCCTTGAAGTGGCTGCCGGTCTCCGGGTCGCCACTGCTCGGAGTGACCGTCTTCAGCGTGGTCCAGCCGGTCTTCCCGTCGGCCGAGTACTGCAGCCGTACGTGGTTGTCCGCGTCGCCGGGGGTGCTCGATCCGGTGTGCAGGTAGCCGCCCGCGGTCAGTTCGGCGTACTTGTTGAGGCTGACGGTGAAGCCGCTGATCGACGTCTTGCGGGCGACCTGGACCTTGACCGACCGCTCCGGGCTCGTGTTGAGGTACGTGCCGTCGACGACCGAGACGTACACCGTCCCCGACCGCGACATCTTCAGCTCGCCGGTGAAACGGCCGTTCGCGCCGGTGACGGGCCGGCTCGTGGCCCCGCCCATGTCGCTCGACCACATCTCGGTCACCGTCGCACCGTCGAGCGGTCGCCAGGCGCCGTCGACGAGCACCTCGGCGAGGCCGGAGACCTTCACCGGCTCGCCCTCCTTGACGCTCAGGGCGGTGCTGTCGAGGGTGACGCGGGTGTCGGACCGCACGGGTGAGACCGGGAAGCTCGGTCCGTTCTGGTACATCGGTTCCGGGGACGAGAGCCGCAGCCAGCTGCTGACGGAGCCGAAGCCGTCCGTATGCGTGTAGGTCGTGGCGAAGCGCCCCTCGGCGTCCATGTCCACGGTCTTGGTCTCGTCCCAATTGGCGGTGTGGACGTCGACCTGGCCGTGGGCGGGCCTCGTGTCACCCGTCCGAGGGTCGGTGATCGTGTACCGGCCCGAGACGGACACCTGCCGGTGGGCATAGTCCGGGTGGTCGGGCGTGACCTCGAAGTCGGTCAGGCCCGCCGTGAGGTAGTAGTCGAAGCCGTAGCGGCTCTCCGCCGTTGTCGTGTCCCCGTCCTCGTCGGTCAGGTCGAGCACGAGGCGGTAGATGCCCAGGTCGGCGAGGCGCAGGGGCGTGCTGGTCTTCCAGATGCCTTGTCGGTCGCTTCCAGAGGTCCTGGTGAAGTCGGTGACGCGGGCGACCTCGGCGGCCCCTGCCGGGGCGTCGGGAGCGTACAGGTGCGCGGTGATCGAGGTGATCGCGCTGTCGGACTGCGCGCTGACCGCGACGAGTCCGCTCGACGGGCCGCCGCTGGTCGCGTAGGTGAGCACGGGCGCCGTCGCGGCGTGCGCCGTCGGGACCGGCCCGAGCAGGAGCCCGGCCGCGACCGACGCGCAGGCGAGCACCAGGGATTGTCTTCTGACATGGCGTTTCATGCGAGGTCCCCCCACGAGACTCAAGATCGGCCCGCATCGTACGACGGCCGGGCCGGTCTTGAACAGGTTCAAAAACATTGGTTTCCGTCCCGTGGGGAAACGGCCGGAGGGGGCGGAGGACTATCCCTCCAAAAACGCCACCAACGCGTTCGTCAGCAGGAACGGGTCGTCGGCGCCGCAGAGTTCGCGGGCGCTGTGCATGGAGAGGATGGCGACGCCGATGTCGATCGTCTTGATGCCGTGCCGGGCCGCCGTGATGGGGCCGATGGTGGTGCCGCAGGGCATCGCGTTGTTGGAGACGAAGGTCTGGACGGGAACGCCGGCCTTGTCGCAGGCGGCGGCGAACACCGCGCGGCCCGAACCGTCGGTGGCGTAGCGGTTGTTGACGTTCACCTTGAGGATGGGGCCGCCGTTGGCGCGCGGGTGGTGCGTCGGGTCGTGCCGCTCGGCGTAGTTGGGGTGCACGGCGTGGCCGGTGTCGGAGGACAGGCAGATGGTGCCGGCGAAGGCGCGCGCCCGGTCCTCGTAGGAGCCGCCGCGGGCGAAGACAGAACGTTCCAGCACACCGCCGAGCAGCGGTCCGTCGGCGCCGGTGTCGCTCTGCGAACCGTTCTCCTCGTGGTCGAAGGCGGCGAGGACCGGGATGTACGAGAGCCCGGAGTCGGCCGCCGCGACCGCGGCCAGCGCGGCCGTGCCGGCGTGCACGGACAGCAGGTTGTCCATGCGCGGTCCCGCCAGCAGTTCCTTGTCGCGGCCCAGATAGGCGGGTCGCTCGATGGAGTGGGTCATCAGGTCCCAGCCGGTGACCTCGCCCGCGGGCAGCCCCGACTCCTCCTCCAGGAAGGAGATCAGACCGCCCTCGCGGGGATCGCCGAGTCCCCAGACGGGCTGGAGGTGCCGCTGCTTGTCGAGCTGGAGCCCGTCGGCGCTGACGGAGCGGTCCAGGTGGATGGCGAGCTGGGGTACGCGCAGCAGCGGGCGGTCGATGTTGACCAGGCGGGTCGAGCCGTCCCGCAGCGAGAGGCGTCCGGCCAGGCCCAGGTCCCGGTCGAGCCAGGAGTTCAGCAGCGGTCCGCCGTAGATCTCCACGGCCACCTGCCGCCAGCCGTGCGCCCCGGTGTCCGGCAGCGGCTTGACCCGCAGGTTCGGGGAGTCGGTGTGCGCGCCCACGATCCGGAACGGTGTGTGCGGCTCGGCGCCCTCCGGCACGTACCAGGCGACGATCGCACCTCCGCGCAGCACGTACTTCCCGCCGCTGGTGCCCTCCCACGCGTCGGTCTCGGCGACCTGACGGAATCCGGCCTTCTCCAGCCGCTCGGCGGCGGTCGCCACGGCGTGGTACGGCGTCGGGCTCGCCGCGAGGAAGGACATGAGGTCGTCGGTGTGGCCGCGGTCGAAGCGGGAGGGTGCACTCATGGGTTCACCTTAACGACGCACGAGGGCCCGCTCCCGGGGATGGGAGCGGGCCTTCGTAAGGGGGATGTGAAGGGCGGACACCTGGGACACCTGACTGGATGGACAGGTTCCGAATCGGTGTCTGTCCGGGTCCGTCCGGCTTCGCGGGGGTCGGTGGCCCCTTGGGTGGAGGCCTTCGGCGGACCCCGGGGAGGCGGCCTCTAGAAGGCGGCCTCGTCCAGCTCCATCAGGTCCAGCTCGACGGCCGCGGCGAGCTTGCGGGCGCCGGTGACACCCGGCAGCACGTTCGCGGCGAAGAACTTCGCGGCCGCGATCTTGCCGGTGTAGAACGCCTTGTCCTTGGCGGAGGCCGTCACCAGCTTCTCGGCGGCGACGGCGGCACCGCGCAGCAGCAGGTAGCCGACGACCACGTCACCGGAGGCCATCAGGAGGCGGGTGGTGTTGAGGCCCACCTTGTAGATGTTCTTGACGTCCTGCTCGGTGGCCGCGAGGTCGGTCAGCATCAGGCCGACGATGGCCTCCAGCTCGACGGCCGCCTTCGCGAGCTGCTCGCGGGCGGCGGACAGCTCCTCGCCGCCGGTGCCGAGCGCCAGGAACTTCTTGATGTCCTCGGCGAGGGAGTTCAGCGCCGCGCCCTGGTTGCGGACGATCTTCCGGAAGAAGAAGTCCTGGCCCTGGATCGCGGTGGTGCCCTCGTACAGGGTGTCGATCTTGGCGTCGCGGATGTACTGCTCGATCGGGTACTCCTGCAGGAAGCCGGAGCCGCCGAAGGTCTGGAGCGACTGGGCGAGCTGCTCGTAGCCCTTCTCGGAGCCGTACCCCTTCACGATCGGCAGGAGCAGGTCGTTCAGGGCCTCCAGGGCGGCGGCGTCCTCGCCCGCGGCCTCCTTGACCTGGATCTCGTCCTGGATCGCGGCGGTGTGCAGCACCAGGGCGCGCATGCCCTCCGCGTACGCCTTCTGCGTCATGAGCGAGCGGCGCACGTCGGGGTGGTGCGTGATGGTGACCTTGGGCGCGGTCTTGTCCATGAAGTTCGCGAGGTCGGGACCCTGGACGCGCTCCTTGGCGTACTCCAGCGCGTTCAGGTAGCCCGTCGACAGCGTGGAGATCGCCTTCGTGCCGACCATCATGCGGGCGAACTCGATGATGCGGAACATCTGGCGGATGCCGTCGTGCTTGTCGCCGATCAGCCAGCCCTTGGCGGGGTGGCGGTCGCCGAAGGTCATCTCGCACGTGTTGGAGGCCTTGAGGCCCATCTTGTGCTCGACGTTCGTCGCGTACGCGCCGTTGCGCTCGCCCAGCTCGCCGGTCTCGAAGTCGAACTGGTACTTCGGGACGAGGAACAGGGACAGGCCCTTGGTGCCGGGGCCGGCGCCCTCGGGACGGGCGAGCACGTAGTGAAGGATGTTCTCCGACATGTCGTGCTCACCGGACGTGATGAAGCGCTTCACGCCCTCGATGTGCCAGGAGCCGTCCTCCTGCTGGATCGCCTTGGTGCGGCCCGCGCCCACGTCGGAGCCGGCGTCCGGCTCGGTGAGCACCATGGTGGAGCCCCACTGCTTGTCCACGGCGATCTTCGCGATGTGCTTCTGGACCTCGGTGCCCTCCTCGAAGAGGATGCCCGCGAAGGCGGGGCCGGAGGAGTACATCCAGACCGCCGGGTTCGCGCCGAGGATCAGCTCCGCGTACGCCCAGATCAGGGAGCGGGGCGAGGTGGAGCCGCCGATCTCCTCGGGCAGGCCCAGACGCCAGTACTCGGAGTCCATGAACGCCTGGTACGACTTCTTGAAGGAGGCCGGGACCGGAGCGGTGTTGGTCTCCGGGTCGAAGACCGGCGGGTTGCGGTCGGCGTCCGTGAAGGATTCGGCCAGCTCGTTCTCCGAGAGGCGGGTCAGCTCCTCCAGGATGCTCTTGGCGGTGTCCGTGTCCATCTCCGCGAACGGGCCGGTGCCGTACAGCTTGTCGCGCCCGAGTACCTCGAAGAGGTTGAACTCGATGTCGCGGAGATTCGACTTGTAGTGCCCCATGGCGACGGCTCCGTTAAAGGGATCGGCGAGGCACTGACTCCTCGCACCAGTTCACGTACCAGCAAGTAGCTACGATGATGCTACCCGCCAGTAATAAGAAGCAACCCCGATTGGGCCATATGTGGCCCACTACTCTTTGACGCATGTACGGCTACGAGCAGAACGCAGGCGCCCAGCAGGGGTACGTCCCGCCGCAGCAGCAGATGCCCGGGCAGATGCCGGGCGGGCAGATGCCCGGCGGCTACGGCCAGCAGCCGCCCCTGTATCCCGAGCCGTCCCCGCCGTCCCTTCCGGACGCGGTCCGCGCGTTCACCACGGGGTCCCTGGCCGCCGAGGACTTCCAGCAGGTCTTCGCCACGTCGAAGGTGTACTGCCCGCGCGGTGACAACCCCGGATTCCTGGCGCTGCACAACACCCAGCAGCCTGTCATCCCTATGTTCACCTCGCTCAAGGAGCTGCGCCGGTACGCGGGCAAGGAGTCCAAGTACTTCGTGATCACCGGCGCCGAGGTGATCGACCTGCTGCCCACCGGCTACGGCTTCGTGATCGACATGGAGGGCGAGCACCGGATGGTCTTCGACGCGAAGGCCGTGGAGCAGATGGTGGACTTCGCGATGCGCCGTATGTACGGCTGAGAGGCGTACGGCGGGTCCGGCTGAGGGGACGGGCGGCTGACAGGCCGCCGTGGACGTGCCGCCGTGGACGTGCCGCCGTGGACGTGCCGCCGTGGACGTGCCGCCGTGGACGTGCCGGTGCTCCGCCGTCCGCACGGCCGATGTGCCTCACCGATGTTTTTCGCCCGGAGGGAATGCCCTCCGGGCTTCCGTCGTTACGGGTAGCAGAAAGTTCAATCCTCAACTAAACTCGAAGCACAAGGAGGTACCGACATGCCCGCAGTGACTGTCGAGAACCCGCTGGCCCTGCCCCGAGTGGCCGCGTCGGCCGACGCCGTGGAGCGTCCCGTGCTGGCCGTGACGACCGCGCCCGGTGGCTTCGAGGGCGAGGGTTTCCCGGTCCGGCGCGCGTTCGCCGGGATCAATTACAAGTACCTCGACCCGTTCATCATGATGGACCAGATGGGTGAGGTGGAGTACGCGCCGGGCGAGCCGAAGGGCACCCCCTGGCACCCCCACCGCGGCTTCGAGACCGTGACCTACATCATCGACGGCATCTTCGACCACCATGACTCCAACGGTGGCGGCGGCACGATCACCAACGGTGACACCCAGTGGATGACGGCCGGGTCCGGCCTGCTCCACATCGAGGCGCCGCCGGAGCACCTCGTCATGTCCGGCGGACTCTTCCACGGCCTCCAGCTGTGGGTGAACCTGCCCGCCAAGGACAAGATGATGGCCCCGAGGTACCAGGACATCCGCGGTGGCACGGTGCAGCTGCTCAGCACCCCGGACGGCGGCGCGCTCCTGCGTGTCATCGCCGGTGAGCTCGACGGTCACCAGGGCCCGGGCATCACGCACACGCCGATCACCATGGTCCACGCGACGCTGCGGCCCGGCGCCGAGATCACTCTGCCGTGGCGCGAGGACTTCAACGGTCTCGCGTACGTCCTCGCGGGACGCGGCAGCGTGGGCGCGGACCGCCGCCCGGTCCACACCGGCCAGACCGCCGTCTTCGGCGCGGGTTCCTCGCTGACCGTCCGCGCGGACGAGAAGCAGGACTCCAACACGCCGGAGCTGGAGGTCGTCCTCCTCGGAGGTCAGCCGATCCGTGAACCGATGGCCCACTACGGCCCCTTCGTGATGAACACCCGCGACGAGCTGCAGCAGGCCTTCGAGGACTTCCAGAAGGGCCGCCTGGGGACGATCCCGGCGGTGCACGGGATGTCCGAGGGCGGGCTGTAGGCCCTCCCCGGGGCCTCCCGAGCCTTCCGAGGCCGTCGTGAGCGATTGAGCACGGAGAAGAGCACGGACTAGAACACGGAGAAGCCCCGTCCGCCGTACCGGACGGGGCTTCTCGCTGTGCCCGGCGAGCGACGCCTCCGCGGGCCTCTCCCCCGTTCGGCCTCTCCTGGGCGCCGGTTCGGCTGACGCATGGTCAGCTGGGAGGGTGCAGCTACTCCCCGAGGGTGCCCGGCGGTTGGCGGCCTGGTGCGCCGTGATCCTGCTGGCGGCAGGCGTGGGATGGGTGGGAATCCTGCTGTGCGGGAAGTTCCGTACGGCGGTGGTGCCGGTGCTGCTCGCGCTGCTCGGGACCGCCCTGCTCGGGCCGCTGTACCGGCGGTTGCTGAAGGCGCGGGTCAACCGGTCGCCGGCCGCCGCCCTCACCTGTGTCGCGGTGGCCGTAGTGGTCGGCGGCGCCGCCTACATCGTCGTCGCCGCGCTCGTCCACACCGGCGCGCAGATCGTGGACTCGCTCCGGCTGGCCGCGAGGTCCGTCGCCGAGCACTTCGGCGCGGCGGGCACCTCGCTCGACGACCTCGCCGCCAACTCCAAGGATCTGCTGACCGAGTTCGGCAGCACGGCCGCCTCCAATGTCGTCAGTGGCGTCAGCGTCGTGGCCGAGACCATCGCCATGGCCTTCCTCGCCCTGCTGCTGGTCTTCTTCTTCCTGCGGGATTCGCACCGCGTGGCCGGAACCCTGCGGTCGCTCGCGCCCCGGGGGACCGCCGACATCGTCGAGGCCATGGCCCGGCGCGCCTTCGAGGCCGTCGAGGGGTTCATGCGCGGGACGACGATCATCGCGCTCATCGACGCCCTCTGCATCACCGTCGGACTCCTGATCCTGCGTGTCCCGGGTGCGGTGGGGCTCGGCGCGCTCGTCTTCGTCGGGGCGTACATCCCGTACCTCGGCGCGTTCATCTCCGGAACGGTGGCCGTGCTGGTCGCGCTCGCGGACCGCGGGTTCGTCATCGCCCTGTGGGTGCTCGGCGTCGTTCTCGCCGTACAGCTCCTGGAGGGGTACGGCCTCCAGCCGATGATCCAGAGCCGGCAGGTGCAGATGCATCCGGCGGTGGTGCTGCTGGCGATCACGGCGGGTGCGTCCGTCGCGGGCGTCCTCGGCATGCTGCTCGCCGTACCGCTGACGGCGGCGGCGTTCGGCGTCCTGCACGAACTCCGTGCGCGCTACGCGCCGGAAGAGCCACAGGGACCACAGGGGCCGGAAGGGCCACAAGCTCCGGAGGGGCCGCCTGCGCCGGGATTCCCCGGAGTGCCGGGGGCGCCGGGTCCCTCCGAGGACTCCTAGGCGAAGTCCGCGGCCTCGCCGAAGGCGTCGAAGGCCTCCTGGATCGCGGAGTCCTTCGAGGTCCCGGGCTCATCGGCATCCTTGTCGGACGCCTCGGAGAACTCGAACCAGATGCTCTTGCCCTCGCCCCGCGGGTCCACTCCCCAGGCGTCCGCGAGCATTTCGACGAGCACCAGACCGCGCCCGGACGACGCCAGCTCCCCGGGATGGCGCCGGTGCGGCAGATCGTCGCTGCAGTCGGTGACCTCGACCCGCAGCCGCCGCTTGCCCGGCTCACCCGTCACCCCGGCGACGAGCAGCGCGTCGGCGTCGGTGTGCACGAGGACGTTGGTGACCATCTCGGAGACGAGCAGCACCGCGGAGTCGAGCTGGTCGGCGGAGGCCCAGTCGTGCAGGAGCTCCCGCAACTGCTGACGGGCGTCCGCGATCCGCTCGGGCTCGGCCTGCGCCACGGTCAGCATCGTGCGGCGCACCATCGGCCGTACGGTCGGGGCCGTGTCGTCGTAGCCGCCCTCCACCTCCAGCCGGGACAGCAGCAGCACCGCTATGTCGTCCTCGCGCCGGTCGGCCAGCGGACCGGTGGTGTGGTGGGAGGAGGGCCCGTGCACGGCCTGGACGAGCGCGTCGGCGAGGCCCTCCATGTCGCCGTCGTGGGACTCGAGCGTCCGGCGGATTCGGCGCCAGCCGGTGTCGAGGTCGTGCCCGCCGGTCTCGATGAGCCCGTCGGTGCAGACCAGCATGGTCTCGCCCGGCTCCAGCACGAGCCGGGTGGTCGGGTAGTCGGCGTCCGGGTCGATGCCGAGCGGCAGCCCGCCCGCCGTGGGCCGCATCAGTACCGTCCCGTCCGCCATGCGTATCGCGGGGTCGGGATGCCCGGCGCGGGCGATGTCGAGCGTCCCGGTCGCCGGGTCGACCTCGACGTACAGGCAGGTCGCGAAACGCACGTCGCCCGGGTCCGCCGGGTCGTCGCCGTCGTCGGCGCCGCCGCTCGATCCGTAGGTCACCGAGTCCGTGACCCCGTACAGAAAGCGCGAGGCCCGGGACAGCACCGCGTCCGGGCGGTGGCCCTCGGAGGCATACGCGCGCAGGGCTATCCGGAGCTGGCCCATCAGACCCGCGGCGCGGACGTCGTGGCCCTGCACATCGCCGATGACCAGGGCGAACCGGCCGGCCGGCAGCGGGATCATGTCGTACCAGTCGCCGCCGACCTGGAGGCCGCCGCCGGTCGGGACGTAGCGTGCGGCGACGCTCATGCCCGGTATCTGCGGGCCGAGCGTCGGCATCATCGAGCGCTGGAGGCCGTCGGTCAGCTCCCGCGCGGTCTCGGCGGCCCCGGCGCGGGAGAGGGCCTGCGCGAGCATGCGGGCGACGGTCGTGAGGACCGACCGCTCGTCGGGCGTGAACGTGACGGGATAGGTGAAGGCCGCCATCCACGCGCCCATGGTGCTGCCGGCGACGGTGAGCGGCAGGAACGCCCAGGACTGCCGCCCGAAGTGCTGAGCGAGCGGCCAGGAGGCCGGGTAGCGCTCCTTGTAGTCCTCGGGGGAGGAGAGGTAGACCGCACGGCCGGTACGGACGACCTCGGCGGCCGGATAGTCCGTGACCAGCGACATATGGCTGAAGGGGCCCTCGTCGCCCGGCTGGTGCCCGTGATGGCCGATGATCGTCAGCCGGTCGCCCTCCGCGCCGAAGACGGCTAGTCCGTCCGGTGAGAAGCCGGGCATCGACAGCCCCGCCGCCACCCGCAGTACCTCCGCGGTGGACCGCGCCTCGGCCAGTGCCCGTCCCGCGTCCAGGAGGAAGGCCTCCCGCGAGCGGCGCCAGTCCCCGGTGACGGGGGTGCGCGCGGCGGCGCCCGGAGGCTGCTCGCTGACCTCCTGGAGGGTGCCGATCAGCTCGTACTGCCCGGTCTCGGGGTCGATGAGCGGCTTGGAGCGGCTGCGGACCGTGCGGAGCACCCGGCCATGTCCGTCCATGATCCGCATCCGGGCCTCGGCGAGCGTGCCCTCGGCGACCGCGAGCTGCACCACCCCGTCCAGCTCGTTCCAGTCGACGGGGTGGACATGGGAGCGGGCGCCCGCCTCGGAGAGCGTCGTCAGCTCCGCGGGCATGCCGATGAGCCGTGCGGCCTCCGCGTCGAAGGTGACGAGGCCCGCGGCGTTGTCCCAGCGCCACACGCCGGTCACGAGAGTGGCCAGGACATCCCCCACGGCGGGCAGGGGCTCACCAGTGCGCATGGGCCCACTGTAGGAACAGGTGATCGGTGCTTGCCACTGATGCTGTCCAGGGCGCCGAGCGGCGGCCGAGCGGTTAATGATGGGGAGGCGATCCTGGGCTGCCCGGTACCCTGGGGGTGTTTCACGTGAAACAGGCCCTCAATCCGCGAAGACTGGATGAACGACGATGCATCGGTACAGGTCCCACACCTGCGGCGAGCTCCGCGCCTCTGACGTCGACAGCGACGTCCGGCTGAGCGGCTGGCTGCACAATCGCCGAGACCTGGGTGGCATCCTCTTCATCGATCTGCGCGACCACTACGGCATCACGCAGCTCGTCGCCCGCCCCGGCACACCCGCCTACGAGGCCCTGGACAAGGTCTCCAAGGAGTCGACCGTCCGCGTCGACGGCAAGGTCGTCTCGCGCGGCACGGAGAACGTGAACCCGGACCTGCCGACCGGCGAGGTCGAGGTCGAGGTGAGCGAGGTCGAGCTGCTCGGCGCCGCCGCGCCGCTGCCGTTCACGATCAACGCCGAGGACGGGGTCAACGAGGAGCGGCGCCTGGAGTACCGCTTCCTCGACCTGCGCCGCGAGCGCATGCACCGCAACATCCTGCTGCGTACGGCCGTGATCTCCGCGATCCGTCACAAGATGACGGCGCTGGGCTTCAACGAGATGGCGACCCCGATCCTCAGCGCCACCTCCCCCGAGGGCGCGCGCGACTTCGTGGTCCCCTCCCGGCTGAACCCCGGCAAGTTCTACGCGCTCCCGCAGGCGCCGCAGCAGTTCAAGCAGCTGCTGATGATCTCCGGCTTCGACCGCTACTTCCAGATCGCGCCCTGCTTCCGCGACGAGGACGCCCGCGCGGACCGTTCGCCGGGCGAGTTCTACCAGCTCGACGTCGAGATGTCCTTCGTCGAGCAGGAGGACGTGTTCCAGCCCATCGAGAAGCTCATGACGGAGCTGTTCGAGGAGTTCGGCGGTGACCGTCACGTCACCTCCCCCTTCCCGCGCATCCCGTTCCGCGAGTCGATGCTGAAGTACGGCTCCGACAAGCCGGACCTGCGGGCCCAGCTGGAGCTCACCGACATCACCGACATCTTCGAGAGCTCCGAGTTCAAGGCCTTCGCGGGCAAGCACGTGCGCGCCCTGGCGGTGCCGGACGTGGCCGGTCAGACGCGGAAGTTCTTCGACGGCCTCGGTGACTACGCGGTCGAGCAGGGCGCGAAGGGCCTGGCCTGGGTGCGCGTGGGCGAGGACGGCTCGCTGACCGGCCCGATCGCCAAGTTCCTCACCGAGGAGAACGTCGCCGAGCTGACCAAGCGCCTCTCCCTGGCCGCCGGTCACGCGGTGTTCTTCGGCGCGGGCGAGTTCGACGAGGTCTCGAAGATCATGGGCGCGGTGCGGGTCGAGGCCGCGAAGCGCTCGGGCAACTTCGAGGAGAACGTCTTCCGCTTCTGCTGGATCGTCGACTTCCCGATGTACGAGAAGGACGAGGACACCGGCAAGATCGACTTCTCGCACAACCCCTTCTCGATGCCGCAGGGCGGTCTGGAGGCCCTGGAGACCCAGGACCCGCTGGACATCCTGGGCTGGCAGTACGACATCGTCTGCAACGGCGTCGAGCTCTCCTCCGGCGCGATCCGGAACCACGAGCCCGAGATCATGCTCAAGGCCTTCGAGATCGCGGGCTACGACCGGGAGACCGTCGAGGAGCAGTTCGCCGGCATGCTGCGCGCCTTCCGCTTCGGCGCCCCGCCGCACGGCGGCATCGCCCCGGGCGTCGACCGCATCGTCATGCTGCTCGCGGACGAGCCGAACATCCGCGAGACGATCGCGTTCCCGCTCAACGGCAACGCGCAGGACCTGATGATGGGCGCGCCCACGGAGCTGGACGAGACCCGCCTGCGCGAGCTGCACCTCTCGGTGCGCAAGCCGCAGCCGAAGTAGGCCTCGCACGCCGAGGTAGGCCTCGCACGCTGAAGTGGCCCGGAACCGACGACGGTTCCGGGCCACTTTCGCGTGCGGTGCGAAACCACAGTCGGCACCCACGCTGTTGACAGGTGGGCTCCCTACTGTCCGGCACATGACTGAGACCCAAGGACCCGCGCACAAACGGAACATGACCCGGCGCAAGGTCGTCATCGCAGGTGGAGCGGCCGTGGCGGCCGTGGGCGTGGGCGGCGGTATCGCCGTGACAGCGTCTGCGGGCGAGGTCACGGCCGACAGCGCCGCGGCGGCCGCGTCGAGCGCGGAGACCTGTTACACGCTGACCTCGGAGACCACCGAGGGTCCCTACTACATCGACGCGGACAAGATCCGTCAGGACATCACCGAGGACGAGGAGGGCATCCCCCTGACCCTCAAGCTCAAGGTGATCGACGCGGAGACCTGCAAGCCGGTCCGCAACGCCGCGGTGGACATCTGGCACTGCTCGGCGCTGGGTGTGTACTCCGGCTACGAGGCGATGAGCAACGGCGGTGGCGGGGGCGGTCCGTCGGGCGGGCCCACGGATGTCCCGTCCGGCACCCCCTCGGGCACGCCGACCGGCGAACCCCCGTCCGGCGGGCCCTCCGGAGGCACCGGTGGCGGACACTCCGAGCCCACCGACGACGAGCGGTATCTGCGCGGCACCTGGAAGACCGACAAGCACGGCTACGTCACCTTCAAGACGGTCTTCCCCGGCTGGTACCAGGGTCGCTGCGTCCATATCCACGTGAAGGTCCATGTGGACGGCACGTGGACCGACGCGGGCTACGAGGGCGGCCACACCTGCCACACCGGCCAGCTCTTCTTCGACGAGAAGTCTGTCCTGGCGTCGGCGGAGGTGGCCCCGTACTCCACGAACACGACCACCCGCACGACGCTGGACGAGGACACGATCTACCCGGACAACGGTCACGCGGGCGGGCTCCTGTACCTCTCGTACACCAAGAAGCACATCGCCAAGGGCGTCCACGCCCACCTGACGATGGGCGTCGCCCCGGACGAGACCCACGACAGCTCGGACACCCAGCCGAACGCGTCGGCCTCGGCTTCGTGACCCCCTGACCCACAGAGGCCCGGAACGCCACGGGTTCCGGGCTCGTGACTCCCTGACAGGCAGGGGCCCGGAACACGCTGGTTCCGGGCCCCTTTCCGTTCGGGACCTGATCAGCCCTGTTCCGAGGTGCCCTGCGGGCCGCGCGGGGCTTCGCCGAACAGTTCTTCGGCGTGCGCGACGGTGCCGGCCCGGTCGAGCCAGTCGCCGAGCCGGTCGAGGTCGGTGCAGGTGGTGATCCGCGTACGGACGTCCTCGGAGATGGCCAGCCCGCGCACCTCCAGAACCCGCAGAATCCCCTTGGCCTCCGGCGGGGGTTTCGCCGAGATTGACGTCCAGGAACTCGTAGAAGTAGTCGGAGGCTTGCCGGTCCATCCCTTGCAGGGCGCGGCCCAGCGCTTCCAGCATGGCGTCGATGTCGTGGCTGTGGGCGTGAGCGAGGGCAGAGAGACCCCGGGGGCGCAGGCAAGTTCACCGCGTTGGACACCGCGCAGCGGGACGCGCCGTACGGGTCGGAGTCTCCGTCACCCGGCAGGGTCTGGCCGCGCTTCTGTGCCGGCTCCGGGTGGGCCGTACCGGATGATCGCTCGCTGATGCGGAGGTGGGCGTTCAGGTCCACGTCCGAGATCGTGCGGTCGCGGCACCTGCTCAGGTGTCGTACGTGCCGTCCCACGGTTCGGAGAAGCCGAGGCGGTCCGGGTACAGCTCGGCCCAGGCCTCGCCCTCGTCGACGCCGGTCAGCAGGCCGAACAGCACGCCGTCGACGGTGAGCTGGAACGGCCGGATCGCTATGTCCGTGTACGAGCGCCGGGGCAGGCTGCGCAGCAGCTTCGCCAGGTGGACACGGGCATGCGAGAGCACCGAGTCGTCGCCGTGCGGGTCCCGTTGCTGTTCGGCCCAGGTGCCGGCGCACCAGACCTCCGAGTCGCGGTAGCGGCCCTCGGAGTCGAAGGTGTGGAGCACTGTGTACAGACGTTTGTGCTCTTCCCAGCCGTCGTCGGGACGGAACCCTTCGGGGAAGGCGTACGTGATCGACGCCAGAAACTGACCGTCCGCGTACCGGCCGATTGTCTCGGTGCGGTGCTTCGGTTCGTAGGCGATCGGAATGACCTCGGGGACTGCCATGGCGGAAACCATACGGGTGATCGAGGGCCTTGTGGAGCCGGGGTCCACTCCGGATCGGCGGGACCGGACAGAGGGGGTTTTTCCCGGCGCGTCGCCTGCTCTTCGCCGGTTCGTCGCCGGTTCGTCGGCGGGGGGTCACAGGGCCCTCACCAGGTCTCCAGCCGGTCTGCGGTGCCTCGTCGGCGGCCTCCGTGGGCGCGGCCCGGCTACGCCGAAGAGGGGCCCGGGACGTGTGGTCCCGGGCCCCTCCTCAGGTGATGCGTTTCAGGTGCGGAGCCTCAGGAGAGTGACCGGTATCCGCTCCAGCCGGTCGCGATCTTCGTGCGCGAACCGAACGATCCCTTGCCGTCCCCGCTGTTGCGGTAGAGGTTGCCGCCGCTGTCGCGGCAGACCAGGTCGGCCCTGCCGTCGTCGGTGATGTCACCGACGCCTACGACGGCGTTGTAGGAGCCGCCCCAGTCGCCGAACACCTTCACGCGGGCGGCGAAGGTCCCGTCCCCCTTGCCGTGGTAGCGGTAGAGGGTGTTGGAGGTGTCCTGGGCGAGCAGGTCGCCGATGCCGTCGCCGTCGAGATCACCGGCGCCGACGATCTTCTTGTAGCTCTTCCAGCTGTCGTAGAGCTTCACGCGGGCGGACAGCGTGCCCGTGCTCGTTCCCTTGTAGAGGTAGACGGTTCCGCCGGCCGCGACGCGCGCGATCAGGTCGGGACGGCCGTCACCGCTCACGTCGCCGGGCGAGGTCAGGACGTCGTACTGCGTCCAGCCGCTGCTCGCGAGCGTGGTGTACGACGTCTTCGGGGTGACCGCGGCGCCGCAGTGCGGCTTGTACGCCCGCAGGGCGCCGCTGCCCAGCCGGACGAGGACGTCGTTGCAGCGGTCGCCGTCGAGGTCGCCGAACGGCACGGCCTTGACGCTGGTGGCCCAGCCGGAACCGCTGATCTTGTCGCCGAACTTTCCGGTGCCGGTGCCCGACTGGAAGGTCAGGTCGCCGGACGAGTTCAGGGTGAGGAGGTCGCCGCGGCCGTCCGGTCCTTCCGCGCTGGAGAAGTCGTGCCGGACCGGTGCGCCTCCCTGCAGGAAGCCCTTGCCGGTCGCGACGGTGACCGCCGAGGCGGTGCCGGTGCCGGTGGCCTTGAGGGTCCAGGTGAAGTGCCCGTTGGGGAAGCGGGCGTTGTCGACCGTCGTGCCGTACCAGTCCGTGGCCACCCGGACGGTGGACGCGCCCCCGGTGACCGTGCGGGTCGCCTTGCCCCGCGCGCCGCTCTGGACGGAGGTGAAGGTCACCGACCAGGAGGTGACCGGGCGGGACAGCAGCCAGGAGCCGTGGAAGGGGGTGCCGGAGCCGACGAAGTCCGTTGCCTCGGTCTTGAAGGCCGTCACGGCCGACGGCGTGACACCGGTCCTGGCGATGTGCGTCCGCTCGTACAGGTCGGTCCAGGCCACCAGGCCCGTGTACTCGTCCACGGTCCACTTGAAGCGGCGGTCCATGGCGAGGCCGGTGTCCGCGACATCGGTGGCGAGCACACGGCCGGTGCCGGTCGCCGCGTCCGTCAGCACCAGGGTGCCCGCGGCACGGTCGTGGCGGACGGTGAAGCCGTCGCCGAGCAGCACGTCGCCGCCGTTCACCGTGCGGGAGGTGGCGGCCTTGGAGTCGTACACGCCGGCCGAGCCGTCGCCGCACGCCCAGTACACCCAGCGGCCCGCCGCCTGGAGTTCGCCCGGCACGCAGGACATGCCCGGAACGGTCACCGTCGCGAGGGTCTTGTCCTCGGTCAGGCTGTACGAGGTGAGCTTGCCTGTCGTCGAGGCGCTCCAGAGGGTCGAGCCGTTCAGCGCGGCGGCGCGCACCGACCGCTTCAGCTTCTGTCCCTGACCGAACTCGCCGATGTATTGCTCCGGTGAGGCACCCCCGGAGTCGTAGACCGCGTAGTTGTCCGAGACGTCGACGATGTGGCCGCCCGTGGTGCCGAACTCCAGGGTCCAGTCCGAGGAGCCGTCCAGCATGGCGACCAGCCGGTCCTTACCGGTCAGACCGGTGCCGGTGGTGCCGAGGAAGGCGTCCCGCGGGCTGTTGCCGAGGTTTCCCCAGAGCGTCGAGCAGGCCACGCCCGTGTACGCGCAGCGCGTGAGCACCTTGTCCCCTGCCTCCGGCGCGGAGGCGCTGAGCTGCCCGCCGACCACGGCGAGCGTGCGCAGCGAGGTGGTGTCCATGGTGCCGCTCGGGTCGTCCTCGGCGAGGCGCAGGCTGCCGCGGCTGAGCGCCAGGCCGGTCTTCGCGTTCTCCGTCGCCGGGATCTGGGCGAGCTGCTCCAGGCCGGGCGTGCCGTCGGCGGCCACGGCGAAGCGCCCCACCCACCAGTCGCTCGCGCCGGTGCCGCCGGTGACGAGGGCGGCGCTGCCGGACGCGCGGAGCACGTACGCCCCCGCCTTGGCCGCCAGGGTGCGTGAGGAGCCGTCCTTCAGGGAGACGGCCCGCAGCTCGCTGGTGCCGGTGCCGGTGTGCAGCGGGAGCAGCAGCCAGTCGCCGGAGAGCACCGGGCCGCCGTCGAGCTGGGCACCGGGCGCGGGCAGGGCGATCACCTGCTCGGCGGCTTCGGGGTCCGTGCGGGGTTTGACTCGCAGGTCGCCGCCGGCCGGGTCGTACCAGCCGATCCGGTCGTCACTGAGGACGGTGTACGGACGCGCGTCCATGCCGGAGAAGACCCTGGTGGCGGTGGCCGTGGCCAGGTCGAGGTAGTACAGGTTGCCGCCGACCTTGAACAGCGCGCCGTGCGCGTCGGCGGCGGTGACGGAGCCCGAGGTGATCCGGGTGTCGGCCGGTGTGATGGCGCGGGAGCGCCAGGCGCCGTCGACGAGGTCGTGCACCGACCACTCGGTGAGGACCGTCCGTCCGGCGAGCCCCCGGTAGCCCTCGTCCGAGGTGAACGACGTCGTCGTCCGGGTCGCCGGGTCCCACAGGGCTACGGAGCCGGACGACGGCAGCGCGACCAGGTCGGCGTCGCTGCCGTACCAGGCGGTGGGGCAGGTCGACGAGCCGAGACTCGCGCAGGCGCCCGTGGGTGCGTACACGCCGTCGGCGGTCCGGACGACCGTGCTCGTGCCGGCGGCGTAGTCCGTCCACAGCAGCCCGGTGATCCCGAGCTGCCGGTGCAGGAAGCCGCTCGCGCCGGCCACCAGCGGGCGGTCGGCGCGCGGTTGTGTGTCGGCGGGGTCGGTCAGGGTGATCTCGGAGGTGGACCCGGCCGGTGCGGCAGGGTCCGCCGAGGCGCCGTTCTGCGGCAGAACGGCGATGGTGGCGGCCGCCACGGCGACCGCTATGGCGGAGACGGCCGCGGCAAGGCCGCGCCGTCTCGGGGCGTGTCTGCCCACGTGAACTGTCCCTCCCCGCGAGGGCCCCCGCCCTCGCACAAGTGCGCGGATGCTAGCAGGGGTTGACAGGGGGCCTGGCGGGGAGGGTGCCGTATCGCCGCAGGTGAGCCGGGTCGGGCCGGCCTGCGGCGGGCGGGGCTACTTCGCCACGTACTGGGTGAGGATCGCCTGGACCTCGTAGATGTCGACGCCCTTGGTGAAGGTCTTCTGGATGGGGAGGGAGGCGCCGGAGACCCAGATCTTCAGCTCGGCGTCGAGGTCGAAGGTGCCGGCCGTCTCCACCGCGAAGTGGGTGATGCTCCGGTACGGGATGGAGTGGTACTCCACCTTCTTGCCGGTGATGCCCTGCTTGTCGACCAGGATCAGACGGCGGTCGGTGAACAGGATGGTGTCACGTATCAGTTGGTACGCGGCGTGGACCTGCTCGTTCTGGCCCAGCAGGCGAGCGAAGTCCTGCTGCGCCGAGGCCGGGTCGACGGTGTGCGCGTTTCCGAAGAGCGCCATGGATGTACCCCCCACTCAGTGGACTCGCTGGTCCACTCGTGTCCCAGGAAGCCAACGGCTTCACATGATCTTCGCAATGTATACCGCCCGAAAGGGGGTGCACAGAGAAGAGCCCGGGAACGGTTCGTTCCCGGGCTCCTGTCGAGCGGTGGGTGTTACTCGGGCGCGCCGCCGAAGCGCTCCTTGTACGACTCCAGGTCCTCGTCCGTGATCTTGGCGAAGAGGACCGGGGGAACGGTGAAGGGGGTGCCGGAGGGGACGAAGGCCAGGGCACGGACCTCGTCCTGCGTCACCCAGGTCGCCGTGTCGTCGGCCAGGGCGAAGGCCGAGCGCATCGCGCGGGCGGACGCCGGGATGAAGGGTTCCGAGACCACCGAGTAGAGGTGGATCAGGTTCATCGCCGTACGGAGCGTCAGCGCCGCGCCCTCGGGGCTGGTCTTGATCTCCAGCCAGGGGGCCTTCTCCTCCAGGTAGGAGTTGCCCGCCGACCACAGGGCGCGCAGCGCGGCGGCCGCCTTGCGGAACTGGAGCGCCTCCATCTGGGTCTCGTACTCCGCGAGCAGGCCCGTGATCTCCTCGCCCAGCTTCGCCTCGGCCTCGCCGGCCTCCGAGCCCGCCGGGACCTCCTCGCCGAAGCGCTTCTTGGAGAAGGACAGGACGCGGTTGACGAAGTTGCCGAGGGTGTCGGCCAGGTCCTTGTTGACCGTGGCCGTGAAGTGCTCCCAGGTGAACGACGAGTCGTCCGACTCGGGGGCGTTGGCGATGAGGAAGTAGCGCCAGTAGTCGGCGGGCAGGATGTCCAGGGCGTGGTCCGTGAAGACGCCGCGCTTCTGGGACGTGGAGAACTTCCCGCCGTAGTACGTCAGCCAGTTGAAGGCCTTGACGTAGTCGACCTTCTTCCACGGCTCGCGCACGCCCAGTTCGGTGGCCGGGAACATCACGGTGTGGAAGGGCACGTTGTCCTTCGCCATGAACTGCGTGTAGCGGACCGGGTTCTCGCCGGAGTCCGCGTCGTACCACCAGGACTTCCAGTCGCGGTTCTCTGTGTTCTGGTCGGCCCACTCCTTCGTCGCGCCGATGTACTCGATCGGGGCGTCGAACCAGACGTAGAAGACCTTGCCCTCCGCCGCCAGCTCCGGCCAGGTGTCGGCCGGGACGGGGACGCCCCAGTCCAGGTCACGGGTGATCGCGCGGTCGTGCAGGCCCTCGGTCAGCCACTTGCGGGCGATGGAGGAGGCGAGCTGCGGCCACTCGGACTCGTGGCGGGCCACCCACTCCTCGACCTCGTGCTGGAGCTTCGACTGGAGGAGGAAGAGGTGCTTCGTCTCGCGGACCTCCAGGTCCGTCGAGCCGGAGATCGCCGAGCGCGGGTTGATCAGGTCCGTGGGGTCGAGCACGCGCGTGCAGTTCTCGCACTGGTCGCCGCGGGCCTTGTCGTAACCGCAGTGCGGGCAGGTGCCCTCGACATAGCGGTCCGGCAGGAAACGGCCGTCGGTGGGCGAGTACACCTGGCGGATCGCGCGCTCCTCGATGAAGCCGTTCTCGTTCAGGCGGCGCGCGAAGTGCTGGGTGATCTCACGGTTCTCCGGGCTGGAGCTGCGGCCGAAGTAGTCGAAGGCCAGCTCGAACCCGTCGTACACGGCCTTCTGCGCGTCGTGCGCCTGCGCGCAGAACTCGTCGACCGGCAGGCCGCGCTCCTTGGCCGCCAGCTCGGCAGGGGTGCCGTGCTCGTCCGTCGCGCAGATGTACAGGACGTCGTGGCCGCGCTGGCGGAGGTACCGGGAGTACACGTCCGCCGGGAGCATGGACCCCACCATGTTGCCCAGGTGCTTGATCCCGTTGATGTACGGAAGGGCGCTGGTGATGAGGTGTCGAGCCATTGCGGGCTGCTCCCAGGTCGCTACGTGGGGCGACGATCGCGTCCGTTGTGCGGTCGGCGGGTCGTCGTCGGTGAACCTTGAAATCGTAGCCGACATGGGTGGGCCGCCCGCTTCCCGTTTTAAGGGGTGGGAAGCGGGCGGCCGGGGTGTCGGTCGTGCGGGGGGTTACGGGCGCCAGTTCTCCAGGACGCCGTCGTAGACCTCGACGTCCGTCAGCTCGCGCGGGGCCGGGCCCGCGTGGAAGAAGGCCGTGTTGCCGGTCTTCAGCTTCCGCAGGTAGTCGAAGGCCTTGTTGTCGAGCTCGCCGAAGGCGACGAAGGAGAAGAAGACGCCCGGGTGGTCCTTCGCCGCGTCCGTGAGGGACTGGGTGGCGGGGGTCTTGGCGTCGGGGGCGCCGTCCGTCTGGAAGATCACCAGGGCCGGGTCGGTGGTGTCCGACTTCTGGTAGTGGCTGACGACTTCCTCCACCGCGGCGTGGTAGCTCGTACGACCCATGCGGCCGAGGCCGGCGTGCAGGTCGTCGACCTTGTTCTCGTGCTCGGTGAGCGTGAGAACGCCGGTGCCGTCCAGCTCCGTGGAGAAGAAGACGACGTGGACGGCCGCGTTCGGGTCCAGGTGGGCGGCGAGCGCGAGGGCCTGCTCGCCGAGGGCCTGGGCGGAGCCGTCCTTGTAGTACGCGCGCATCGACGCGGAGCGGTCGAGGACGAGGTAGACCTTCGCGCGGGTTCCGGTGAGGTCCCGCTTCTGGAGCGCGGTACCCGCTTCGTTGTACGCCGTGACCAGGGCCGGAGCCTCGGTCTTGACGCGGCTCAGCGGAACGGCGGACTCGCCGGGGGCCGCGGCCTCGGCGACGCCGCCATCGGCCTCGTCCTCGGCGGCAGCGGGCTCGTCCACCTGCGCGGCCACAGGAGTGACCTCCTCGGCAACGGGCTCCGCCTCGACCTCGGCGACCGGCTCGGCCTCGGGCTCGACCACGGGGTCGGCCTCGGCGACGGGCGCCGGCTCGGGCTCCGTCTCGGCGACGGGTTCCGCCTCCGCCTCGGTGGTCGGCTCGGCCGCTCTCTCAGCGACGGGCTCGGGCTCGGCGACCGGCTCGGCCTCTACGACGGGCTCCGCCTCCGGCTCGGGCTCGACCGTAGCGTCAGCCTCAGCCTGAGCCTCGGCGACGGGCTCGGCCTCGACGACCGGCTCCGCCTCGGCGACGGGCTCCGGCTCAGCAACAGGCTCCGCCTCGGTGACGGGCTCGGCCTCCGGCTCAGTAACAGGCTCAGCCTCGGCCACGGGCTCCGGCTCTACGACGGGCTCCGCTTCAGCTTCAGCCTGGGCCTCGGCCACGGGCTCGACCGCAGCCTCAGCCTCGGCGACGGGCTCGGCCTCGACGACCGGCTCCGGCTCCGCCTCGGCGACGGGCTCGGCGACCGGCTCCGCCTCGACCTCAGCGGCGGGCTCGGCCTCGGCGACCGGCTCCGGCTCCGCCTCGACCTCAGCCGCGGGCTCGGCCTCGGCCACGGGCTCCGCCTCGGCGACCGGCTCCGCCTCGACCTCAGCGGTGGGCTCGGCCTCGGCGACAGGCTCGGCTTCCGGCTTCGCCTCCGCGGCCGGTTCCGGGGCTTCTTCGGCCGGGCTTTCCGCCGCGGGCGTCTCTTCCTCGGAAGGAGACGAGGTCTGCTTCGGTACCGACACGTTGTCGAAGGCGGCCGAAACCAGCTCGTCGACCACGGAGGGCTTGGGCTCGGACGCGGGAGCCGGGATGGTCGGCTCGGCCTCCGGCACGGGGGTGGAGGCCGACCCGGCCTCGGGGGAAAGCGTCGGCTCCGCGGCGGGAGCCGGGACCGTCGCGGTCGAGGTGGCCTCTCGCGAGGTCTCCGCGTCGGCGTCACGACCCTTGCGTGAGCGGCCGATCGCATTCCGCAGGAGAGTGAGAATGCCCATGTGCGCAACCCTTCGCGTGAGTTGATCCCGTCAATCCCTGGCCAGGACGGACACGTAAGGTTAGCGGCCACAGAAGGTGATCTTCGGCAGGGGCGGCACACCGGACGACGGTCACGTCAACCCCCTTACGGCGCCCACGGGTTCACTTTCCTACCACGGGCATTTGTCGGAATTCTGCGTTCCGTCGCGCGTCCTCCCTCGTATCACGCTTGTGTGAAGGGATCGCAAGGGGAGGGTAAAGCGCGTCAGTGCGGTGAGGCGATCGCTCTGGCCGCCGCGACCTCCTGCCGTACCGGCTCCAGCACGCTGCCCGAGGGGCCCGTGAGGTCGGTACGGACGGCCACGAGCACGTCCGTCTCGCGCAGTCCCTCGGACAGCTCCCGCAGCTGGAGCGCGATGGTGGAGATCTCGACCGACGACGGCTCGGCGGCGCCCTGTTTCACACGGACCCGGGCGGCGGTCGTCGCGTCCACGATCCGTTCGACGGCGACGACGAGCGGCATCCAGGCGGCGGCGCGGCGCCCGTTGGGCGGCGGTTCGGTCAGGGCGCGCTGGAACTCCGTACGGATGGAGGAGAGGTCGCGGTACAGGCGGCGTCGGCTGCGGGCGCGGGCTGCGGGCTCGGCGGCGTCCCCGAAGGCCAGCTCGACATAGCCGGCGGTGTCGGCGACCGCGTCCGCGAGCCGGTCGCCGACGCGGGCGTGCCAGCTCTCGGGCCAGAGGAGGTACCCGGCCACCAGGGCGATCGCGCAGCCGATGAGGGAGTCGACGAGACGGGGGACGATGAGTCCGGTGCCCTGGTGGTTGAGGATGTCGGACAGCAGAAGGATCACCGGGGTGATGGCGGCGGTCTGATAGCCGTAGCCGCGGGGGGTCAGGGCCGGGATGAGCGGGCCGAGCAGCATCATCACGGGCACGTCCCACCAGCCGCGCGGCACCACGGTCAGGACGGCCGCCGCGACCACCAGGCCGACGACCGTGCCGATCGCGCGGAGCAGCGCCCGGGAGAAGACGGAGCCGTAGTCGGGCTTCATGACGAAGGTGATGGTGAGCGCGACCCAGTACGAGCGCGGCACCGCGACGGTCGAGACCAGCACCTGGCCGAGGCCGATGCACAGGGCGAGCCGGGTGCCGTAGCGCCAGGAGGCCCCTGAGAGCAGGACGTTGCGGGTGGCGCGGGCGGCGCGGACACGGAGCGCGGCGGGCCGGCCGAGGCGGTCGTCGAGGGCGCGCGCGTCGGGCGACCGGTCCGTCACGACATCGGCGGCGTGCCGCAGGGCGTGGTCGACGGCCCGCGCGGTCTCGTCGGCCGGGGTGGGCAGGCGCAGTTCCAGGGGACCGGTACCGCCCGTCTCGACGGTCTCGGCGAGCCGGCGTACGGCGGCGGGGATCTCGGCGGGCAGCGGCTCGCCCCGCTGGTGGGCGGCGGGGGCGGCCTCGACGACGGGGGTGACGGCGTTCAGTTGGGCGAGGAGCCTGACGAGGTCGGGGCTGCGGCCGTGGTGGAACGCGCGCCGGGCGAGGACGACGTCGTACGACTCGTTCAGGGACTGGGTGACGGCGAAGCGGAGGCGTTCGTAGTCGTCGGTGCCGCTCGCGGCGAGCAGGTCGGCGACCGTCCGGTAGGTGCTCGCGACGGCGGACCGCTCCGGCATTCCCGAGCGCAGCGGCCAGGCGAGCAGGGTCAGGGCGAGGACCAGGAGCCCGCCGCCGGACATCAGCAGCGGGGCGAGCCACCAGGCGCCGGGCAGGGGAAGTCCGGCGCCGATCACGCAGTTGAGGAGCAGCAGCAGTCCGGTGACGGAGGCGACGGCGCCGATCGACGAGATCATCCCGGAGATCAGGGCGACCCCGGTCACGGCGACGACGGCCTCCCAGCCGTGCCCGAAGACCGCGGCGCCGATCGTGACGCCGATCGCGCCGAAGAACTGCGGGACGGCGATGTTGAAGATCCGCATGCGGTACGCGTCCGCGGTGTCGCCGATGACTCCGGACAGCGCGCCCATGGAGGCGAGGGCGCCGTACGCGGGCTGGTCGTAGGCGAGGCCGATGGCGAGGGGGAGCGAGAGGGCGACGGCGGCGCGTGCGGCGGCGGGCCGGTTGACGGGTGCCCGCTGCGGTTGGAGGTTCCTGACCAGCCAGTCGGGAGGGGTGAGGCCGATGGGGAACTCGCGGGACATGTCCCGAGTATGACGGTTTCCGCGGACGGCTCCCAGATCATTCCCGTTGGTGGAGGGTGAGATCGACGACGAGCGCGCGGTGGTCGCTGCCGCCGATCCGCAGGAAGGCGGCCCGCTCGGCGGAGAAGTCGGCGGAGACGAGGACGTGGTCGATCTGCGCGCCGAACGCCGGTGTGGTCGGGGCGGGCCAGCTCGGGGTGCGCGGGGAACCTGCCAGCCGGGCGCTGTCACGCAGTCCTGTGTCGAGGATGCGGCGGAAGGCGGCGTGGTCCTGGGAGGCGTTGAAGTCCCCGGCGAGAACGGTGGTTTCGCGGGACTTCGCGGCGTAGTCGCGCAGTTCGCCCAGTTCGCGCCGCCAGACGCCCAGTTGACCCGGGAGCGGGGGCATCGGGTGGGCGAGCTGCAGCCGTACGGCGTGGCCCCGTACGTCGGCGACGGCGCCCGGCATCCCCATGGTTCCGCGTACTCCGTCGGCGCCCTTCAGCGGGAACCGGCTCATGACGACCGACCCGTCGGACCCGGCCCCCTCGACGGCCTCCCGGTACGGATAGACGCCCCCGCTGCCCCCGAAGGCGTCCTCCAGCGCCCGTGAACACCTGTACTCGCACTCCTCGAC
The DNA here is from genome assembly GCF_040611295.1 of Streptomyces sp. NPDC002935. NCBI lineage: Bacteria > Bacillati > Actinomycetota > Actinomycetes > Kitasatosporales > Streptomycetaceae > Streptomyces > Streptomyces sp. NPDC002935. Next base: position 169,738 of record NZ_JBEXNW010000008.1, on the reverse strand, counting down.
GAACAGGATGTCGGGCCTGTGCCGCCGTACGGAGTCGATGAGTGAAGCGGTCCCCCGTCCGAACTCCACGTTGGAGGTCATGACCCGCAGTCCGGCGAGCGGATTCCCGCCGGGCTCTGCGGTCTTCCCGTAGGGCTCGATGAACCAGGCGACGACCCCCAGGACGGCGACCCCCCACACCAGGCCGGTCCGCCATCGCGCGAGCAGGGCGAGCAGCAGGGCGAGGCCGGTCGGCACGAGCAGCCACGGCAGGAACGCCAGCAGTTGCGGTACGGGCGTGATCCCGTCGGTGTCGATCGCCCGGCATCCGACGACGACGCTCACCCCGGCCAGCAGCAGACCGGCCACCCAGACCCCGAAGGTCCCGCCGGCCCGCCGCTCCGGGTGGGACGGCTCCTCCGCACTCATCCACTCAGCCGCCGCAGTGTCCAACTCCCCGCCTTCCGCTCGTCCGCGTGGGATGTCCGAATCCTCCCCCTAAGACGGGGTGCGGCGGCGGAGGGTTGCCCGATGTGGCGTCCGCGGGCCGGGGCGCCCGCCCGGGGGCTCGGGGCCGGGTCAGGCGCGGACCTGTGTCGACTGCTCCGCGGGGGCGGCCTGTCGGGGCGTCTCGGTGGCCCGCCGGTAGCGCGTGTACGCGCCGACGACCGCGGCGGTCAGAGCCACCGTCAGACCCATGGCCAGCAGCAGCCAGCTGACGAACCGGAGGGTCTCGGTGAGGGCGTCGTACACCGCGCCCGCGGCCGTGCGGGACACGTCGGGCGGCAGGTCTTCGAGGGTGAGGCTGCGGCCCACGGTGATCGCGGCGCCGAGCAGCGCGGCGCCCAGCGCGGTGCCGAGGCCCGTCGCGAGGACCGCCCGGCGGCGGCGCACGGCGACGACGATCCCGGCCGCCGCGAAGACGACCGACGCCACCGGCAGCCAGAAACCGGCGACTTCGAGCACGTGGAACCCCTTCCGGAGCCGGGCCAGGTCCTCGGCTTCGAGCACGGTGATCTCGGTGTGCTCGACGGGGATCCGGTTGGCCAACGGCATGTGGTCGTCGGCGAGTCGGCGTTTGACCCGCTCGGTGACGGACGCGAGGTCGACGGTCACCGCACCCTCGCGGTCCTCGCGCAGTGCCCGCATCACGGCGTCGTGCGCGGCCATGTTGGCGGCCTCCCACGCCGTGCGGTACGCCTCGGTCTCGGTGAACGAGCGCACCGCGTCCCGCACGAAGTGGCTCACCGGCCCCTGGAGCCTTGGCCGTACGTGGACTTCGCGCAGGATGCCGTCGGTGACCCCGGCCGCGATCGCGTCCCGGACGTCGGTGTCCGCGGCGAGCGGCGCCATGGTGGCCTCGTACCGGCCGGAGTCGCCGAGCCCGTACATCGCCCATGTCGACAGCGCGCCGAGCGGCGCGAGGAGGCAGGCGAGGACGATCAGCACGGCCGACAGAACGCTCCGGACACGAGGGGACACGTCTTCAGGACAGGCCTCCCGGCCGCCGTCCGCGACCGGGCTGACTGCAAATGGGCGCAGACCGCAAGCCGAACGGGCGCCGCCCCGCCCGGGAATGCGCGTTCCGACCTCCGTTCGGCCCGCGTCCGACCCTCGCCGGAGGTCCTCGGCGCCGTCGTTCACCCCCGTGCATCCCAGTGGCCGCAAGGCCTCCGCCCGCTCCGGTGGAGCCCTCACCCGAACGGGTGTTTCCTGGATCTGGGGAAAAGGAGGCCGATATGCGCACCACCCCGGCCCTGCGGACTCTTGCCGCGGCCCTGCTCAGCGGCGGTGTACTGACCGTCGCGGCCGCCGGCACCTCCATGGCGGCGGCTCCGTCGGCGACCACCAACAGCGGTGGCGGCTCCGGCAGTCCCATCTGGGGCACCGTCGTCTCCCGTGGAGAACTGAACCTGCGACTCCAGCCCAGTACGCACTCGCCCGTCGTCGGCGCGCTCTCACCGGGCAGCCAGGACCGCGTCCAGTGCGCGGTGAACGGGCAGAGCGTCTTCGGCGACACCAGTTGGTACTGGCTCGTCGGCGCCCACGCCTGGGCCAGTGCGGCCTTCGTCGACACCGGCGGTCAGTGGGTGCCGAGTTGCTCGGACCCGTGCCCCGGCCAGAAGGACGGGACCTGGCACAACGCGCATTGGGACAACAGCGACCGGAACCCGCGCAACGACCCCGGTTGGAGTTCGAACGGCTCCACATGGAGCTTCAGCGTCTCCAGCTCGTGGACCTGGACCGTGTCCGGCTCCACCCCGAACTCCTGGGACTGGGTCCCAGGTGGCAGGTGAGTAGGTGAGTGAGGGAGACGCATGAGGCCCCGGCAGACCGCCGGGGCCTCGTGCGCCGTATGCGGACCGACTCCGACGTACTACGACGTCGGAGTCGGAACGGCCCGGATCGACGTCAGCCCGCCTTTCCCTCCGCGTCCTCGTGCGTGTAGTAGCGGTAGAAGGCCACCGCGAACACGCCCACGGCGACCGCCAGCGACATGAACACCGACCGCAGGATGGTCGCGTCGGTCTGGCTGTACAGGAAACCGAACGCACAGCCCGCGAACGCGGCCCACAGCACCGCGTGCAGTTCGCGTCGCATCATCGGCGCCAGCATGCGGACGCCGATGTAGGCCGCCGCGAACGCGATGGCGCACACGAAGCCGAACAGCACGTTCCAGCCCGTGATGGCACCGGCGTCCCGGTTGATGGCGGCGGCCCAGTAGCCGTAGACGAGCCCGCCGGCGACGGGGATTGCCCACTTCGCGATCGTGTGGGTCTGTGTCCCGAAGACGTCGGTCGATCCGGATGTACGTGTTGTCCCTGACACAGGTGCGGCATGAGCCATGGGAGGACTCCTCTCTGCTCGCCCCCGCCTTCCAGGTCACACCTCGCCGGACCCCCTGGCAAGTCGGGACGGACCGGCCACGACACGCTCTCTCGCCGGGGGCGCACGGGTCCTCGTGGGCCCCGGCGATCGCAGCCCCGGGCTCCGTCGGGGTGCGGCGATCACGGGTGCGGGCTCCGTCGGGATGCGGTGATCATGGTCGCGTGCTTCGCTGAGGTGCATGAAGCTCGTACTTTTCGGTGCCACCGGCATGGTCGGCAGCCGCATCGCCACGGAGGCGTCGGCGCGCGGACACCAGGTCGTCGCGGTCAGCCGGTCCGGACAGTCCCCGGTCCCCGGGGTCGCCGCGACAGCGGCCGACGCCTCGGACGCGGCGAAGGTCGCCGAGCTGGTGGCCGGCGCGGACGCGGTGGGGTCGGCCTGTGTCCCGCCCCGGGACGGCTCGGATCCCCGCGAACCCTTCCTCGCCCTCAACCATTCCCTGGTGGAGGGCGTCCGTACGGCCGGGGTCCACCGGCTCGTGATCGTCGGCGGCGCGGGCACCCTGGAGGTCGCGCCCGGCGAGGCCGCCTGCGACCAGCCGGACTTCCCCGAGGCCTACCTGCCCGAGGCACTCGCCCACCGCGACGCCCTCACCTACCTGCGCAGCGACGTCGACGACCTCGACTGGACCTACATCTCGCCCGCCGCCGAGATCGCCCCCGGCGAACGCACGGGCGAGTTCAGGATCGGCGGCGACCGCATGCTCACCGACGCGGGCGGCCAGAGCCGGATCAGCGCCGAGGACTACGCGATGGCCTTCGTCGACCAGCTGGAGATGCCCGTTCACCCGCACGGCCGCATGTCTGTCGCTTATTGAGAACCCGCCGTACGGCGGCGGGCGGGCGGCGGGCGGCGGAGGCACCGGGGAGCTGCGGCCGCGGACTCCGGGACCCGGGGCAACGGCCGGGCGTTCGCCCTCTTCGCGTCCCCCCTTTGCATGCGCAGCGGTTACGGTGCTGACGTACCTGATCGATGGGGGAGGGAACCTATGCCCGGAACCGTGCTGCTTCTCGCGGCCTCGCCGGTGGGCAAGGGGTGTCTGGTGGACGCGGCCTCCGTGCTCCCCGTGCTCGCGGCGGTCGCCCCGTCGGTGCTGTCGGGCACCGAGACCGCGAACGTCGTGGAACTGGCGGACCCGTTGGACCCGCAGGCCGTTCTCACCCGGCTGCGCGCGGCGGCGACGGCTCCGGGACCGCTGACGATGTTCGTGACCGGGCAGCTCCAACTGGACCGCCGCCAGCGGCTCCCCCACCTCGCGCTTGCCCGCACCACCCCGGCGACGGTCCGCTACACGGCCTTCCCCTGGCACTGGGTCACCGAGGAACTCCGGCTGCGCCCACCGGGCTCGACGAACGTCTTCATCGACCTGCACGCCGACGCGGACACCTGGACGCACCTCGCCGGGCGCCCCCTCACGGTGGGTCCGTCGACCGACCTGTACGGCCGCGTCGCCCCGCCGCCGCCCCGGCGTACGGTCGCACAGCCGACGTACATGAGAGCCGTCGCCACCCTGCTCCGCAGCGGCCACCGCCCGCCCCTCCTCCAGCTCCACCAGCAGGCCCTGACGAGGACGTCGGGTGAGGAGGCCGCCCGGCCGGGCGTGACGGACCTGGTGTTCGCACCCGGGCAGTCCTGGGCCGGACAACCATGGCCCCCGGCACCGGGATTCACGACCGTGACAGCTCCGCCGCCGTCCCCCCAGGCCCCACCGCCCGTTCCGCCCGCAGCGCCGGTGCCCGTGCCGGTCGTGGCGCCCGTGCCCGTGCCGGCCATGCCGCCCGCCTCGCTCGTACCGCTCACGCTGCCCGAGCCTCCCCGGAATGAGCCCGTGGGCCCCGGACCGTCCGCCGCACCGGGCCCCCAACCACCCTCCCTGCCGCGGCAGATGCCCGCGGCTCTCCCCGACCGGGCTGCTCAGAAGCTGATGGCGCCGCCCTCCGATCCCCATGGGGCGATCACCGCCGCCGTCCGGGCCGGTCGCCACGACGAGGCCCTCGCGTTGGCGGGGCTGCGGGAGGAAGAGGCTCTGCGCGCGGACGGGCCCGGCTCCGAGCAGGTGCTGCACTGGATGGAGGTGCGGGCCGATCTGGCGATGTTCGCGGGGGATCCGGAGCGGAGCTGCCGTACCTGGCTGGCGGTCGCGGCGGCCCGGCTGGACGCGGCGCAGGCCCCGGACACCCCGGAGGTGGAGTCGGCCGTGGACCGGGCGCACCACCAGTGGGGCCGCGTCGACGATCCGGCGGCGGCCCGCGAACTCGGCGCGGAACTGGCTCGGTTGAGACGGCGCGTGCCCGGACGCCGGGAGGGCGCGCTGGACCACGTCCAGCAACAGCTGCGCCAGTTGCAGACGCAGGCCTGAGCCGCGGGCGTGAGCCGTAAGCCTGTGTCCGGAGAGTTCAGCCGCCGACCGACAGCGAGGCCAGTGCCCCCGACACCAGGGTCCGTACGCCCGGCGCGACCGTGCACAGGTCGGGCGCGAAGTGCGGACTGTGGTTGCTGGGCACGGCCGCGAGCCTGGTCATGAGGTCGTCGGCGCCCGGGGCCGCGTTCCAGACATCGGCCGGGGTGCTGGTCACGAACCAGTAGGAGTAGGGGATTCCGCCGGCCGCGAGCCGCGGGAAGTCCTCGCTGCCCATGGCCGGACCGGGGTCGAGGATCGCCCCGGCGCCGAAGACCTCGCCGTGCACGGCGGCGATCCGCCGGTCGGTGTCGGCGTCGTTGACGGTCATGGGGAAGTCGCCGGCGATGGTGATGTCCGGCTCGCTCGGGCAGCCGGCGGCCGCGCACTCGCCCGCCGCGACGCGCCGCACGGCGGCGATCATCCGCTCCCGCACGTCCTGCGACTGGGTCCGCAGATTCAGGGCGATCCGGGCCTCGGACGGGATGATGTTGTGCCGGGTACCGGCCTCGATCCGCCCCACCGTCAGCACGGCGGAGTCCCGGGCCGCGATCTCCCGGCTGACGACCGTCTGGAGCCGCGTCACGATGTACGCCGCCGTCACCACCGGGTCGATCGTCGCCTCGGGCCGCGAACCGTGCCCGCCCCGCCCGTGCACGACGATGTCGATGTCGGTCGAGGCAGACATGATCAGACCCGGGGAGTGCGCGTACAGCCCGGCGGGGCCCGGCGCCGCGTGCTGGGCGAGCAGGACGTCGGGCCGTGGGAAGCGTTCGTGGAGCCCGTCCGCGACCATGCGGCCGGCGCCCTCTCCGGTCTCCTCGGCGGGCTGCCCGACCAGCACGAGCGTGCCGGACCAGGTCTCGCGCCCGTCGGCGAGCGCGTCGGCGGCACCGGCCAGCCAGGTCACGTGCAGATCGTGACCGCAGGCGTGCATGACTCCGTCGGTCTCCGAGGCGTACGGCAGCCCGGTCTCCTCGGTGACGGGCAGCGCGTCCATGTCGGCGCGCAGCAGGACGGTGGGCCCGTCCCCGTTCCGCAGGACGCCCACGACGCCCGTACCGCCCACGCCCTCGGTCGTGTCGTACCCGGCCTTGCGGAGCCGTTCGGCGAGGGCGGCGGCCGTACGGTGCTCACGCAGCGACATCTCGGGATGTCGGTGCAGGTCCCGGTAGAAGTCCTCCAGGGCGAGGACCGGGAGGTCGGCGGTGAGGTCCAGCGCGGTGCGGGCGGCGGCAGAGGTCACGGGGCCAGCGTAGGCGGCACGTCTCCCTCGTACGGGGGATTCGGCGTTGTCGTACCAGGACGGCGCGGGCGCTGCCGCCTCCTGGACGTGCGACACGGGCTGGACCGCACCCGCGTCGCACGGACGGGCCGCCGGAGCGCGTGCGGAGGACGCCCCGGCGGTGGGTCACGCGGCGGTGGGTCACGCGGCGGTGGGTCACGCGGCGGTGTGGCACTCGAACCAGACGGTCTTGCCGCGTCCCGGCAGCGGATGCCACCCCCACCGGTCGGCCACCGCGTCCACGATCAGCAGCCCGCGCCCGCCCTCCGTGAGTTCGCCGTCCACAGCTGTGGACAGGGGTGGCCGGGGACAGGTGTCGGTCACCTCCACCCGCACACCGTTCGCGCGCCGCAGCATCAGCAGCGCCGCGCGCCGGTCGGGCACATGGCGTACGACGTTCGCGAGCAGCTCGGTCAGCGCGAGCGCCGCCGCCTCCGTCAGCTCCGGCATCTCCCAGGCGACCAGATACGCCTTCAGGATCCGGCGCAGATGCCGCGCCGAGTGCTCACCCACGGTGAAGCGGATGCCGTACCTCGCGTCGATCGTCCCGTTGGGCAGGTCAGTTGCGTGATTCACGACTCCAGCGTGGAGTGGTCCGGTTACGCTCGGCTACATGTCGAATTGAACGCCGCCCGGTGTTCGGACTCGGGGGTGACCGTCCATGCCCAACATCCGCCAACTGGACCCCAGCGCGTCCCCGTTGGACTACTTCGGCTCGGAGCTGCGCCGACTGAGAGAGGCCGCCGGGCTGAGACAGGGTGAGCTGGGCGACGTCATCTTCTGCACCGGCTCCCTGATCGGCCAGATCGAGACCGCCCACAAGGTGCCGACACGGGACTTCGCGGAGCGCATCGACGCGGCCCTGCTGACGGGCGGTGCGTTCTCGCGTCTCGTGGGGCTGGTCCTGCGGAGCCAGCTGCCGACCTGGTTCCAGGCCTATGCGGAGATGGAGGCGAGGGCCGCCTACATCTACTCGTTCCAAGCGCAGTTGGTGGACGGACTTCTCCAGACCCCGGGGTACGCGCGGGGGGTGCTGGGGTCCCGGAGTGAAGAGGACCTTGAGGCCAAGGTGGCCGCCCGGCTGGAGCGGCAGCGGGTCCTGACCCGGGTCGAACCGCCCGTGGCATGGGTCGTGTTGGACGAGGCCGTGTTGCACCGGCAGATCGGGAGCGCGGAGGTCATGCGTAACCAACTCGGTCGGCTGTTGGAGCTTCCCCGTGACGGCTGGACGCAGGTTCAGGTGCTGCCGTTCGAGGCTGGTCACCACCCCGGACTGATGGGTTCCTTCAACCTTCTGCGCTTCGAAGGCGACCCGGACGTCGTCTACACCGAGGACTTCGTACAGGGACATATGACGGCGAATCCGGCCAGTCTCAAGGAAGGCTTCCTCCGATACGATCATTTGAAGGCTGCTGCCCTGTCCGTTGAGGCTTCGGCCGAGGTGATCGCTCGTGTGATGGAGGAGCGTTATGGGCACCAGCCAAGATCTGACGACGGCGCGATGGCGTAAGTCGTCGTACAGCGGCGATACCGGAGGTCAGTGCGTCGAGGTGGCCCCCCTGGCCACCCGCGTAGCCCTCCGCGACTCGAAGGACCCCGCCCTCGGTGTCCTCACGGTCGGCGCCGGCGCCTTCGCCACGTTCGTCGGGGCAGCGGTGGCCGGCACCCTCTGACGGGGTTCGGGCCCGGGGCAGGTCACGTGAACGTCGGCGTGCCCCGGTCGCCGTCTACCGAGCGCCGTGTGACGCGGTATGCGCGGCGGGGGCCGGTTCGACCGCTCTCGCCGGGCCGGCGTTCGCCGCCGTGACCAGCGCGGCGACCGCGATGACGGCGGCGAGGAGCCCCCTGGAGTAGCGCGCGGAAATACGTCGGAGCACGGTGACCTCACAACAACAGCGGCGTATTAAGCATGCTTAATCCGCGGCTTAACGTAGAGGCTCCCGGGCTCACATCGCAAGAGGGCCCAGGCAGTTGGACGATAGTCAAAAGCTTGACCGACTTAACTCGGCTTAATGGCATGCTTAACCCATGGCTGAGCGGGACGACCCGGAGATCATCGGGCGCAGGGTGCAACAGCTGCGTACGGAACGCGGTCTGACGCAGAAGCAGTTGGCGGAGCCCGCGTACACACCCGCGTACATCTCCACCCTGGAGGCCGGACGGGTACGGGCCTCCGAACCCGCGCTGCGGCACATCGCGGGCCGGCTCGGGGTCGCGTACGAGGAGCTGGCGACCGGGCGGCCCGCCCACCTCGCCACCGATCTGCGGCTGCGGCTGACCGACGCGCAGCGCACGCTCGCCACCGGAGAGGCCGAGGTGGCCGCCGAGGTCTACGCCGCGCTGCTCGCGGAGGCGGAGACGCACGGGCTGGTCGCCGAGCAGGCTGCGGCGCTCCTCGGACTCGGCGAATGCGCCCTGGACATCGGGGACCTGGAGACGGCGCAGCGGCGCTTCGAGGAGTCCGAGCAGCGGATGGGGGACGCGCCGCTGCCGCAGCGGGTGCCCGCCGTGCGCGGCCGGGCGGTCTCCCACTACCTCGCCGGTGAACTCCGTTACTCCTGCTACCTGTTCGAGTCCACCCTCGACGAGCTCAACCGCACCGGTCTGCACGACCCCGAGGCGCTGCTCCTCCTCTATACAGGGGTCATAGCGCCCTACATGGACATGGGCGCGCATGCCCGCGCCGCCCAGGCCGCCGAGTTCGCGCTCGCCCTCGCGCCGCAGGTCGGCGACCCGGCCCTGGTGGCGCGGATGCACCGGTCGGTGGCGCGGACGATGATCGCCGAGGGGCGGATCGTCGAGGCCGACGCCTCCCTCGCCAAGGCCGCCGAGCTCTACCGGCAGCTCCAGATCCGCACCGAGCTCGCCAACTGCCACTGGATGCGCGGATACCTGTACGCGCAGAACGGCGAACTGGAGCGCGCCGAGGCCGAGTTGCGCGAGGCGCAGGCCATGCTCTCCGCCAAGCGGGCCGCGCTCTACACCAGCCAGGTCGCGGTGGAGCTGGCCGATGTGCTGCACCGGCGGGGCAAGTCCGACGAGGCCGCCGCCCTGCTGCATCGGGTGCTCGGCGACCTGCACTCCGAGCGGGGCGCCATCCACTCCGCCGCCGCGCACCGCCTGCTCGGCATCATCGCGGAGGACGCCCGGGACACCGAGGCGGCGGAGGAGCACTATGTGCGGGCGATGAGCCTGCTGGAGCGGGCGGGTGCGGCCGGGGACCTGGCGGATCTGTGCCGGCTGCTGGGCGATCTGCTGCGGCGTACGGGCCGGGTGGAAGCGGCCCTGGACGCCTACCGGACGGGCCTCGGCCACCGCACCGCCCCGGGCACGACGACCCTCGGCCCGGCCCCGGCGCAACCGCCCCTCTGACCGAGGGACGCGTCAGCTCATGCCTTCCACCGCGTCCTTCGCCTCCTTCAGGCCCGCGCCCGTGGCCTCTCGGTAGGCCTTGATCGCCTGGATCTTCTTGCCGTCGCGCAGGAGGGCGGTGACCTGGGGCAGGTGCGGGGGATCCTCGCGGATGCCGAGGTGGTCGAGGATCTGGTCGAGCTGGTGCTCGACGTGGGCGATCCTGCGGTCGGTGCGGGCGAGCTTGCCCTCCAGACCGGCGAAGCTCGCGATCATGAGCGCGGCGAGGACGAAGAGACCCGTTATTTCCATGGTCACTGATCCTAGGGTGCCTCGCCCGGGGAGCCGATGCGGCGCAACAGGCCGAGCAGTGTGGCCCGTTCACCCTCGTCGAGCGGGCCGAAGGACGCGGTGAGGACGTCGCGTGCGACGGCACGGCCCGCGGTCAGGACGCGCTCGCCGGCCTCCGTCAGACGGTGCTCGATACGGCGTCCGCGGCCGGCGCGGCGCTCGATGAGGTGCTGCGCCGCGAGCCGGGAGGCCAGGGTGCCGAAGGCCTGGTCGCCCTGGAAGGTCGCCACCGCCAGTTCGTGCGCGGACGCTCCGGGCGTACGGGAGATCGCCCGCAGCGCGTCCCACTGCGCCAGCGTCGTGCCGACCGCCGCGAGGCGGGTGTCGAGCGTGCGGTGATGCCGGTACTGCGCCTCTTTCACGGCACGCCCCAGCTCTTCGAGCTCGACGGGGCCGGGAGGCGAGTCCGGGCGGGCGGCGGTACGGGTCCCGGGTTCCTCGGGGTGCGCGGTCATGTCCGCATCCTAATCCAGAATCTAAGGTTGCGTATATACGTATGCGTAGATACCGTGAGCGCATGACCGACACCGAGATGCGCACCCGTACCGTGTTCCCGCGACCCGACCTCCCCCTCGCCCTCACCGAGACCGGCCCCGCCGACGGCCGCCTCGCGCTCGTCCTGCACGGCGGTGGAGGGCCCGCCACCGTCCAGGGCATCGCCGCGCATCTGGCGGGCCGGCACGGCATGCGCGCCGTCGTTCCCACGCACCCGGGCTGGAACGGGACCGAGCGGCCCGACTGGTTCACCGGCGTCGACGACCTGGCGATCGCGTATCTGCACTGGCTCAGGGACGAGGGCCACCACGATGTCCTCGTCGTCGGCTCCTCGCTCGGCGGCTGGACCGGAGCCGAGATGGCCTTCCGCGACGACGGCGTGGTGATCAGCTCGCTGGTGCTGGTCAACGCGGCGGGCGTGGCCATCCCGGGAGAGCCGGTCCGCGACATCTTCGGGCTGCGGCCGGACGAGATCGCCACGTACTCGTTCCACGATCCGGCCCGGTTCGCGGTGGACCCCGCCACCCTCACCGAGGAGCGGATCGCGGCCCAGCGCGCCAACATGGCCACCATGCGCGTGCTGGCCGGTGACCCGTACATGCACGACCCGAAGCTCCTGAACCGGCTCGGCCGGGTGCGGATCCCGGCCCTCGTGCTGTGGGGCGAGAGCGACCGCATCGTCACGCCCGCCTACGGTCGGGCCTACGCGAAGGCGTTCGCGCGGGGGCGGTTCGAGCCGATCGCCGAGGCCGGTCACCTGCCGCACATCGAGCGGCCCGAGGCGACGTTCGCGGCGCTCGACGCGCATCTCGACGCCCATGCCGACGCGCACCTCGACGCCCACGTCGGGGCAGCGAGCGTGCCCGCCGACCGACCGGCGGCCGCCCCCGCCCAGGAGCGTTAGCCCCCCGAGGTCCCCGAGCGGGTCTCCGTGCCCGAGCCCGCCGTCACCGAGCCCCCGTCCACCCCTGTCGGAGTGGGTGAAGCGGTGCTGGTCGAGGCCTTGATGTCGACCACCGCGCCCAGCGTGAGCTGCTCGTACAGCCACTTGGCGTCGGCCAGGCGCACGCCGATCCAGCCGTGCGACGCGTCGTGGATGACCGGTGCCTTCTCGGTGTACGCCAGGGCGGCGATGTAGTCCGTTGTGCCGTCGGGGGCGGTGAGTTCGATCGCCCAGGGGGCCTTGAGCTCGTACGTGCCGCTGAAGCCGATGTTCCTGCCGGGGATCACCTTGGTGGCTTCCTTCGCGGTGACCGTCATCCGGACGATCGGCGTGGACCCCGTCAGGTTGTCGGAGGTGAGCGTCAGCCGGCGGCCGGCGACCGAGACCACGCGCCTGCCCAGGTCGACGGTGGCGTCCGGCACCGCCGGCAGGCTCGGGGTGGCGGTGGGACTCGCGGCCGGAGGCGGCTTCCGGTCCGTGTCACCGCCCAGGCTCACCGCGACGACCAGGGCGAGCGCTCCCGCGACGGAGGCGCCGGCCGCGGTCAGTGCCGTACGGCGGCGGCGTCGGCGGCGTACCGCCCGGCCGCGGATGTCCGCACCGGCCAGCGTCGGCTGCTGCTCACTCTCGGCAGCCAACTCCAGCAGGTCGGAGGTGAGTTCATCGGACACGGTCGTCCTCCCTCTCCCCCTCGCCCGACGCGCCCGCGGAGTCCGTCGGACGCGCGGAGCCGGTCGAGTCCGCCGAATCCTCCGAGAGCATCCTCGCCAGCGCCGCCCGGCCCCGGGACAACCGGGCCTTGACGGTGCCGACGGGGGCACCGGTTTCGGAGGCTACCTGCTCGACACTCAAGTCGCACAGATGGTGCAGAACGATCGCCATCCGCTGTGCCTCGGGCAGCGCGCGCAGCGCGGCGATCAGCGTGGTGCGCTCGGGCCCGGGGCCCGGGGTGTGCTCGGGCGGCGGTGTGCGCCGCACCAGCTCCAGCCAGCGGCGCGCACGGCGCCAGCGGCTCACCGCGAGCCGCATGGCCACGGTCCGTATCCACGCTTCGGGCGCCCCGTCGGCGAGGAACTCCCGCCGTCGGTCCCAGGCGCGCACGAACGCCTCCTGGACGACGTCCTGCGCCTCGCCGTGGTCCCCGGTGAACGCGTAGAGCTGGCCGGTCAGTCGGGGAAACGCGGTCGCGTAGAACGCGTCGAACTCTTCCTCGGTCATGCCCCCCGCCGGAATGTCCGGAGTTTCGTCGGCCGTGTGCAACCCGGCCGTCCCTGCCATGCGTACAAGTCCCGTACGCCGCACATCGAAACACACCACAGGGGGATCACCATGACCACGGGACTGAGAGGCGGCCGCGGCCGGTTCACCCGCGCCTGGAGCGCGGCGGCCGTGTGCGCGCTCGCGCTCACCGGGTGTTCGGCGCAGGCGCTGGCCGACGGCGACGGGGGTACGGGAGCCGGGCCGGACGGCAGGCCGACGGCCACCGGGACCGCGGACCCCACGGGAAGGGCCCGGCCGAAGCCCTCCGTCACACCGCCCAAGTCCCTGCCCGGGGCCCACATCAACATCGCCGACGGGCAGACCGTGGGCGTCGGCATGCCGATATCGGTCACCTTCGACCGCCCGATACCCCAGGCCGAACGGGCCGATGTGGAACGGCAGTTGAAGGTCACCGCCGATGTCGAGGGGTCCTGGGGCTGGGTCAGGGGCCACAACCTCCTCGACGGACAGCGCGTCGACTTCCGGCCGCACGCGTACTGGAAGCCCGGCACGGCGGTCACCGTCCGGGCCGGGGCCGGAATCACTCGGCATTTCACGGTGGGCCGCTCCCTCGTCGCCACGGTGGATGTCCGTTCACACTTCATGACGGTCGAGAAGGCCGGTTCGTCGCGCCGTGTGCCGATCACGGCCGGTGCGCCGGGCATGGACACCTGGAACGGCACGATGGTCGTCTCCGACAAGGCCACCAGGGTCTTCATGAACTCGCGGTCCGTCGGCTACGGCGACGCGTACGCGGGCTATTACTACTACGCCGTCCACCTCACGACCTCGGGCACCTACCTCCACCAGAACCCGAAGGCGAACACCTACGGCGGGCACCAGAACGTCACGCACGGCTGCGTCGGACTCGCCACCGACGGCACCGCGAAGAGGTTCTACGACGAGGTCATCCCCGGCGACGTCGTCAAGGTCGTCGGCTCCCGCGACACGGTCGCCGTCGGCAACGGCTACGGCGACTGGAATCCGACCTGGGACCAGTGGCGGGCGACGAGCGCCCTCGACTGACGTACACCCGCGCGAAAAAGTCTCCGGCCGGTGTCATCCGGCCCACGGGCGCCGGGAGTTTGTAGGAGGGGAGGGTGCCCTCCCGCCGTCCGAACGCCGGGTACATCACGAGGAGTTGTCCGTCCATGGCAGGAACGCAGAAGTACGTGGCCGTCGCGGCGGTCGTCCCCGCTCCGGACGGGCCGCCCACGGTGTACGCCACCGAGGGCACGGTGTACTCCCGGCTGGACCTGAACTGAGCATGTGGGCGGGGGCGACGGGCCGTTCAGGTCCCGGCTCCCCCGCCTCCCTCCGCCCCCCACGCACCCGACCCGAGGGAACGCAGGTCGTGCCGCACAACCTCACCGACACCTCCCGAGCCCAACCGGACAGGGGGGACTTCGCCGCGTACGCCACCGCGGCCTGGCCCCGCCTGGTGCGCACCGCGCACATGCTCACCGGCGACTTCCACGAGGCCGAGGACCTCGTCCAGACGACGCTGGCCAAGGTGTACGCCCGCTGGCGGCGCATCCCCAGCGACGACATCGACTTCTACGTGCGCCGGTCGCTGGTCAACAACAACATCAGCAGGACGCGCAAGAGACGGGTCGTCCAACTCCTGATGCCGTTCGTTCCCGAGCGGGCGCACCAGCGCGAGCCGGGACACGCGGAGGCCGTCACCCAACGGGCCGCCCTGGACACGGCGTTGGCCGCGCTGTCGGCACGCCAGCGCGCGGTGCTGGTGCTGCGCTACTGGGAGGACCTGGGCGAGGCCGAGACGGCCCAGTTGCTCGGCTGCTCGGTCGGCACCGTCAAGACCCATGCCCGGCGCGGCCTGGAAGCGCTGCGGGCCCATCCCTTGTTCGCCGGCCGTCACCCCGTCTCCGGAGCCCGCCCATGAACCACTCGTCCCGTTCCGCACGCACGTCGGCCGAGGCCGAGCGGCTGCGCGAGGTGTTCGCCGAGGCCGCGTGCGACGTCACGCCCTCCGCAGTGCCGCTGGGTGCCATCGAACGTGAGGGCAGGCGGCTCCGGCGGCGCCGCAGGACCACCGTGCTGGGGGCCGCCTGCGGGGCACTGCTGGTGCCGCTCGCCGTCGTCGGGCTCCGCGACGGCGTGGCCTCCGGTTCCGCGGGGTCGGTCACGACGCCCGCCGCCCGCGGCTCCAGCACGAGCCCCTCGCCCTCGGCGGGCGCCGTGAGACTGCGGGTCGTGGCACCCGGGGAGCGGGTGCGGGTGACGACCGGCACCGAGCTGTGGCTGACGAAGGACGGCATGCACTGGACGGAACGCGGCATGCCCGCCCAGTCCCTCAGCGTCGTGGACGGCCACCTCGACATGAACGGCCCCGGCGTCTCGTTCCAGCTGTCCACCCGGGGCGACGGCCGCACGTTCCTCTCCGGGGTCTTCCACGGAACGGGCGAACCGGCCCGCGTCGAGGTCACGAGTCCCGCGGGCACGGTGCACGCCGCCGCCCTGACCCTGGCGGGCAAGCCCGGCTGGGGTGCCTGGTACGCGGTGACGACGGTGCCGGCCTCCCCGGCCCCGCACGCGACCCCGACCGGCGATCCGTGGAGAGTCACGGTGTACGACCTCGCGGGCAGGGCGATCGCACGTCAGGGGTACCGGCCGTGAAGGCGAGAAACGCTCCGACGTGCGGGGCGGCCCCGCGGCGCACGCCGGGCTCGACCGGCCGGCGCCCGCAGGACCTGCCGGGCCGACGCACGCGAACCCTGACGGGCAGGGCGGGCAGGGCGGGCAGGGCGGCCTCCCAGCCGCGGTCCCGCACCCGGGAGGGGAGGGCGACAGCCGCCCACGCGGAGCACGGAGGCTCGGGCGCACGGGTCCGGGCCGGCCTCGGCCGGTTCCTGCGCGAACGGCGCGTGAAGGCCCGCCGCACCCGGGGCCGGCGGCTGCGCCGTGCGCTGATCGTCCTGCTGGTCCTCGTGCTCGTGCTCGTCGGCGCGGCGGTGGTCGGGTACCGGCTCACCGTGATTCCCGAGCCGCACCCGGAGACGGCCATGCAGAGCACGGTCTTCGTCGACACCCGGGGCGACTACGTGGGGCGGCGCGGCCCGGTGGACCGGCAGGCGGTCCCGCTCACCCAGGTGCCGCGGTATGTCCAGGAGGCGGTCATCGCGGCAGAGAATCGATCCTTCCGCACGGACACCGGGATCTCGCCGACCGCGATCGCCCGGGCGGCCTGGTCGACGGTGAGCGGCGGCGGCCGGCAGGGCGGCTCCACCATCACCCAGCAGTACGTGAAGAACGCCCTGCTCAGTCCCCAGCAGTCGCTGTCCCGCAAGGCGCGCGAGGCGCTGATCGCGGTCAAACTGGACCGCACCCGGTCCAAGGACGAGATCCTGGAGGGCTACCTCAACACGGTCTACTTCGGCCGCGGCGCCGCGGGCATCCAGGCCGCCGCGCGCAACTACTTCGGCGTCGACGCGGCCGGTCTGTCGGTCGGGCAGGGCGCCGCCCTCGCCGCCGTCATCAACATCCCCTCGTACTACGAGAAGGCGGGCTCGGACGCCGCGGTGACGGCGAAGCTGACGCACCGCTGGGAGTGGGTGCTGGACGCGATGGCCGACAGCGGGGCGATCACGCGGGCCGAGCGCGCCGCCGCCCGCTTCCCGGCGTTCCGTTTCTATCCGCCCGGGGCCACGGACGGCCAGCGCCAGTATCTGATCGACGCGGCCGCCACGGAGGCCGCCGACCGGCTCGGCATCACCCAGGACGAACTGGCCCGCGGGGGTTACACCGTCCGCACCACCTTCGACCTCACCGCCCAGGACGCGGCGGCGGAACCGGTCGCCGAACCGGCGGGGGTCAAGGGCATCCTCCTCCACTCCGCGGTGGTCGCGTTGGTGCCGGGCGACGGCGCGGTCCGCGTGCTGTACGGCGGCGCGGACTACGCCCGCCAGCCGTTCAACAACGCGCTGGCCGGAGCGGTGGAGGCGGGCACGGCGATGGAGCCGTTCACGCGGGCGAAGCTCGGCCCTCCGCTGGCCGCGCTCCCCAAGCGCGCCGCGCCCTCGCCGCTCGCGCTGTCGGCCGCGTACGCCACGGCCGCGGCCGGCGGCAGATACGCCGAGCCGTACACCGTCCAGAAGATCACCCGGGCCGGCCGCACCCTCTACACGGCCCGCCCGCACACCCGTACGGCGATGGACCCGCTCTCCGCCCAGCTCGTCACCAAGCTTCTGTCCTCCGTCCCCGGGCCCCGGGGCGCGTTCACCGGCGGCGCCGGAACCCGCACCCTGTGGCGGACCACGTACGACACGAAGCTGTCCACCACGGTCGCCCTCTTCGCCGAGCATCCCGCGCACGGCCGGCACCCGGCCCGCACCGCCCAGCTCCCCGCCACGGCCGCGGACCTGGCCGCCCGTGTCGTGTCGGGCGTGATGAACCGGCTGGATCCCGTCGCCCCGTGGCCGGTCCAGGTCCTCAGCCCGGCATCCGGGGGTGGATGAGAGGGCGTCCCGGTCGGGGTCCGGTCGGTTCCGGACCCCCGCCGCCGCGATCCGTCCGGCCCGCGACAGGCTCGCCCGGGGAACGGTTCCGCGACGGCTCCGCGCACCGGGATGATCGCGGAGCGCCCACCCCGACGGCTGACCTCAGGGAACGCGCGGCGGACCGGGCCGGGACCCCGGACCGGGGTCCCGGCCCACCGCGTTCCGGAGCGGTCCGGGACGTCGAGTCGGAGCGGTATCGAGACCATCAAGCCCTACCGCCCGCCGGAATAGGGCCCATACTGGAATCACGATGAGTAAATCCTCTGCGCCCCGGCGCCACCTGCCCACCAGCCCCTTCGCCGCACCCGTCGTCCCCGTGGCCAAGGAGTTCAGCCTCGGAGACCGCGTCTCCCACGATCAGTACGGCCTGGGCACGATCGTCGGCGTCGAAGAGGGCATCGCGATGCTCGTCGACTTCGGCGCCCGCCAGGTCCGCGTCCTGAGCCCCTACACCCGGATGGACCGGCTCTAGCTCGCACACAGTCAAGTAACCGCATCCCGGCCCGCCACCTCAGCCCGCGGCAGCCCCCACCACAGGTTGCCGGGGCCGCGGTGCGCGGCGCTCCAGGTTGGCCACCACCAGGGTGTGGAAACGGTCGACGGAGTCGTCGACGCTGCGGATGAAGCCCGATTCGGCGTTCCCCCGGGTGTTCCCCATACCCCGGAAGAGGGACAGCCGGAAGCCGGTGATCCGGTCGCCGTTCCCGGGCAGGATGTCCGCCGGTTCGGGACGCAGCCGCTCCAGGGTGCCGCGCGGCCCGCCCGTCTCCCCGTCGACCAGGGTCTCCACGTGCAGATCGGCCGGGGCCTCGTCGAGCTGCCGCACGAGCCGCTTGGCCCACGTGAGCGGGTAGCCCTGATCGGGCACCGGGATCTCGATGGACGTCCGCAGCTTGCCGGTGCGCAGATCCGCGCAGAGCGCCAGGACGCCGGGCGTTCCCTCGATGCGCAGTTCGGCGTCCAGCTTTCCGTCCAGGCACAGCCGGTCCGCGAGGGCGGCGCGCCGGTCCCGGGGATCCGTGCCGCGTCTGGCCCGCTGGACGGGCAGCACCTTCTGGCCCAGTTCGCCGCCGAGCCGCAGACACACCTGCCGCACGAGCCGTTCCCAGCTCTCCACGACGTGCACGGCCCGCGCGTCGCCCTGGCACAGGGTCTCGTCGTCGATCCCGTTGCGCACGGGCACCCAGGCCGGGCCCATGTTCTGGAAGCCGTGACAGCCGGAGTTCTCGTGCTGGAGGTAGTGCAGGAGCTCCTGGAGCAGCCAGGCGTGCGCGGCATGGGCGACGCCCTCGTGGCGGATCAGCATCTGCGCCTGATGGGTCACCTCGGCCCAGGACAGGTGCCAGAGGGCCACCTTGTTCTTGCGCCGTCCGTCCGTCTTGACCTGGACGAGCGGGCTGCCCTCCAGCTCGACGTCGTTGGACAGGGTGATCACGGCCTCGTAGCCGCGCCGGGCCGCGATGTCGACGTACGCCTGCACCTGGTCCTGCTTGAGGGGGTTGCCGTTCGTCTTGGTCTCGACGAGCGCGGTCCACAGCTTGCCCGCCCGCTCGACGCGGACGACGCCGTCCGGGCGCCGGGGCGAGTCCCCGTTCGGCAGCGTGACCTCGGTGAACGTCTCCATGCGCCCGGCGGGTGCGCCGAAACCCGCGGTCAGCCGTCGGCCGAACTCCGGCACCTGCGCCATCACCGACAGCAGGACGGAGGTCGCCCGGGTCTCCCGTTCACGGTCGCTCTTCAGGGCGGAGGCGGGGAAGAGCCGGGCCGTGCGCCAGGCGTCGTTCTCGGCCAGCGACTTCTTGGCCACCTTGGGCAGCGTGACCTTTTTCTTCGCCGTGCTGGGGCGCGCGTCGGTCCTGGGCGGGACGGCCGGCGCGGGCTCGGGGACCGCCGTTTCGACGACGGCTTCGGCGGTCACCGCCCCGATGACCGCCGAGGCGCCGATGACCGCCGCCTCGACGAGCTCCTCCGCCTCGACGGTCTCCTCCGGCTCGGTCTCCGCCGAGTCGTCGACGTCGACGCCGAAATCGGTGGCCAGGCCGGCGAGACCTGACCCGTAGCCCTGCCCGATGGCACGGAACTTCCAGTCGCCGGCCCGCCGGTAGAGCTCGCCGAAGAGCAGGGCGCCGACCGCTCCGGCGTCCTCGACGGAGTACCGCAGCAGGCCCTCACCGGAGGTGTCCGCGAGGGTCAGCCGCAGGTCGTCGAGATCGCCGAACCCGGCCCCCTGGTAGCGGCTCGCCGCCACGACGATCCGCTCGACCTCCGACGGGACAGCGGTCAGGTCGAAGGTGATGCGGTCCTCGTCGCCGTCGGCCGTCGGAGCCTTGCCCAGGAGCTGCACGCTCCCGTCCGGGGCGACCGGGTTGTTGTAGAAGAAGAAGTCCGCGTCACTGCGTACCTTGCCGTCGGAGGTCAGCAGGAGCACGGAGACGTCCGCGTCGCCCTCCCCCGTCGGGCTGCTCCAGCCCAGACTCACCATCACCGAGCCGACGTCCGCGCTCAACGACGACAGACCGACGTTGGCACCCTTGATCATCTCGTGCACTAGGCCCCCCAGATGCACAGCCGAGCGGGCATGCCGCAGCGGCCTGTTTCCGTTGTCATGTGTGACGCACCCCACACCCGGCGCGTCAGGGAACCCTATATCGCCCACCCGTGGCACCGGCATGGGTTCATCCCCATTGCTCCCGGCCCACTCCCCATCCACTTCCCGCCCCGAACGGCCCACACCGCATGCCCCCCGCAGACGGCCCCCGGCCCCGGCGTCAGCCCTGGGTCGGTGCGGGTGACTTTCCCGCCAGTACGTCCTTCAGGCGCTTGGTGCCCGCTTCGACCGCCTGCTCGGTGGAGTCGTGCTCGGTGCCGTCGAGGCCGCCGTTGGTGAGCGAGAGGGCGCTGTCGCCGACGCGCACGGTGGCGAAGTCGAGCGTCAGGGTCTCGGGGTCGCCCTCCAGCTTGCCGCTCATCGTCACCCGGAGTCCCTGGCGGGCGTCCCCCACGTCGGGCAGATCGGTCGAGATGACCTGGACCGTCTGCCGGTCCCCCTTGCTGTTGACGGCCGTGAACTGGTCGCACGTGTCCGGCAGCGTCTTCAGCCACTTCAGTTGTGCGTCCAGCGCGCTCTTCCCGTACGAGGCGACCTCGTAGCGCATCTGGGCGTCGTTGTCGCTGTCGTCGAAGCCGGTGACGGCACTGGCGCCCTCCGGCTTGCCCAGCAGGTCCTCGGCGTACAGACCGTCCAGCAGCTTCTGGCACTGCTCGGCGTTCGCCTTGTCGGTGATGAAGTCCGCCGGGTCGACCGTGCTCTTGAGCAGCGCGTCGTGCCAGGCCGCCACGCCCTTCGACTCGTCCCACTGCGAGCCCAGGTCGGAGTTGGTGATCAGCGCGGTGTGGGCCTCGTCCTTGGTGAGCGTACGGACGGAGGGGGACGGCGACGCGGCGCGGGGCTCCTCGGCGACCGGGGAGGCGGAGACGGGGGAGGCGGAGGGGGATGCGGAGACGTCCGTACGGCCGGAGTCTCCGCCGTCACCTGTGCCGCTGGAGCAGGCGGCCGTCGAGAGCAGCATCCCCGCGCTCAGGGCGGAGGCGATGAGACAGGACGGACGGTTCATGCGAGGGCCTCCCGAGGACGGTCCCGAGGTCGGGCTGTGTCCCCCACGCCATCACCGGCCACCGCCTCCCACCAGCGCACCGGGCCGTCCGGGTGAGTGCGGCGCGCGGATGTCACCGGCCGATGCCGGGTGCTCCCGCCGGTACCGGACCGGGATCTGCCAAAGTGGAAGGTGATGCACGCGCCCCAGGGAAGCACCATGAGCCCCACCGACCGGTTCGACGACGACGACTACCCCGCCTACACGATGGGCCGCGCCGCCGAGCTGATCGGCGCCACCCCCGCGTTCCTGCGGGCCGTCGGGGAGGCGGGGCTGATCACGCCGCTGCGCTCCGAGGGTGGCCACCGGCGATACTCCCGCAACCAGCTCCGGGTCGCGGCCCGCGCCCGGGATCTCGTCGACCAGGGCACTCCCGTCGAGGCCGCGTGTCGCATCGTCACGCTGGAGGACTGCCTCGATGAAGCCCTGCGGATCAACGAGGAACTGCGCGGGTCGACGCCGCAGGACGCGTGAGAGCGGGGCGCAGCGCGCGCTCAGGGGTCGCCTCTCCGCCGGTCCCGGGGATATCTGCTTCGGCCGATACAGAATTTGGTGCACGGGCCCGCGAGGTTTTGTTATTCCCCACGCCGGGGTGAGATAGTGCGCCCCCTTCGAGGCCCGTAGCGTGCTACTGTCGATTTCAGTTGCAGTTGTGGTTCCCAAAGTTTTTCCGGTGCATTCCGGTTGGGGCAATCATTGCGGCGACGCAGGTCCACACAGTGTGGACCTTCGAGCTTTGCCCCGAAGGAGATTTGACATGGCTACTGGCACCGTGAAGTGGTTCAACGCGGAAAAGGGCTTCGGCTTCATCGAGCAGGACGGCGGCGGCGCTGACGTCTTCGCTCACTACTCCAACATTGCCACCTCTGGCTTCCGTGAGCTCCAGGAAGGCCAGAAGGTGACCTTCGACGTCACGCAGGGCCAGAAGGGCCCGCAGGCGGAGAACATCGTCCCCGCCTAGTCAGGGACACCGGATGGCCGGCCTCCGCACCGTAAGGTGCGGGCGTCGGCCATCTGTTTTTTGCGGTCATTGAATTTGCGATGAACTTTTCGGCGCCGCTACCCACTTTCCGCGGCGCCAAACTGGGCTCACCGGTTCGATCGCGCGTAAGCCCGTTACACCGCGAGGACCGCGCGGACGGTCTTGCCACCGAGGCCCGTACTCACGACCTCCAGGCTGTGGGCGAGTTGCTGGACCATCGCCAGCCCCCTGCCGCTTTCCGATTCCGCGTCCAGGTCGCCGACCCGCGGCTGTCCGGGACTGTCGTCATGGACCTCGACCGTCACCCGCCCGTGCCCCAGTTGCAGGCGCAGCCTGCAGCCGCTGCGGCCGTGCCGTACGGCGTTGGCGACGAGCTCGGAGGCGATCAGTGTGGCGTCGTCCACCTGGTCGGCGGTCGGCGACGCGAGCCGTGGCCGTGGCCGGGTCAGAAACGCCGTCGTCAGCTTGCGGGCCCTGCCCGCCGAGACGGCCGTACGCGGCAGTGTGTACTCCACGCGGGCGGTCGGCCGGACGGTGCGCTGGTGCGCACGCATGACTGACACCTCTCTTCCCCCTCCCAGGACAACGAGTACCCGGCCGACGACTCCCTTCCGTCGGCCGGGACCCCGCGCGAAACGGTGCGCGGCCGGTCCTGCCTTCGGGTGATGCCCCACCCGGGCGATCCGCAACCAACGACCTACGTCACAAAGGCGCCACAGGGCCGCCTACAGGGCCTGGCGCAGGGCCTGTACGGGGGACCCCGCAGCGGCCGCCCACAGGGGAGCCGCCGGTCAGCGTCCCGAGTCCAGCAGGTGGAAGTCGTCGTAGTCGAAACCGGGCGCCACCACACAGCTGACCAGAACCTCCTGGTCGCCGGCCGGGCGGGCGGCCTGCCAGACACCGCCGGGGACGAGGACCTGGGGGCGCTCCCCTGCCTCGATGCGGGGACCGAGACGGACGACCTTGGGGGTGGACTGGGGGCTGGTGCCGTCGCCGCCGAGCAGCACGTCGAGGGGGCCGCCGCGGTGCCACAGCCAGAGTTCGTCGGAGCGGACGGTGTGCCAGGCGGAGGTGTCACCGGGGGCGAGAAGGAAGTAGATGGCGGAGGCGGCGGCGCGGGGGCCGGGGTAGCCGTCGGGGCGGAAGGCCTGTGGCGCGGTCCAGGTCTCGACGAACCAGCCGCCCTCCGGGTGGGGTTGCATGTCCAGGGCGGCGGCCAGTTCCGGAATCCCGGTCTCAGGAGAGGTCACCCCCTGCCTCTATCACGCGATCGAAAGGGGGTTCAACCAACTCCCGGTGGACACGCGCGCTTGTCTGAAAGGGTGTGGGCCATGGCGACCCTTCACAGAAAGCTGCTCGGTCTGCTTCCCCGCATAGGGGTGCAGGTGCTGGATCTCGGATCGGGTGCCGCGGTGGTCTACCGGCGCGGTGTGCGCAGACGCGTCGCACTGGGCCAGGGCGCCGATCTGGTGCTGCGCGGACGGACCGCGGCCTGGAGGCACGTGCCGCTCGGTGGGACCGGTGCGCGGATCCTGCTCGACGAGAAGGAGACCGCGGCCGACGAACGCACGTTCCAACTGGCGGCCGCGGCCTATCTCTGCGGCCAGCACGTCACCGCCCTGCTCGACCGGTGCGCGGTGAACTGCGTGTTCGACGTGGGCGCCAACTCCGGCCAGTACGGCCGCCAGTTGCGCCGCCTCGGCTACACCGGCCGGATCGTCTCCTTCGAGCCGACCTCGGAGGCCTTCGGCAAGCTCCGGAAGACGGCCGAGGGCGACCCCGACTGGCACGTCCACCAGGTCGGTCTCGGCCGGGAGGACACGGCCCGGTCCATCCACGTGGGCTGGAACAGCATGAACTCCCTTCTCCCGCCCAGCGATTACGGCAAGGGCCGTTACAAGCGCTTCGCGAAGACCCGTACCGAGGACATCGAGGTCCGCCGCCTCGACGGGATGATGGACAAGGCACTCGCCGGGATCACCGACCCCCGCCCCTATCTGAAGATGGACACCCAGGGCTACGACCTGGAGGTGTTCGCGGGTGCCGGAGACCGCGTCGCGGAGTTCGTCGGGATGCAGTCGGAGGTCGCGGCGCTGCGGCTGTACGAGGGCAGTCCCCGGATGGACGAGGCCATCGCGCTGTACGAGGAGAACGGGTTCGAGATCACCGGCATGTACCCGGTGACGCGGGAGCCGGCGACCGGGCGGGTGGTGGAGTTCGACTGTGTGATGGTGCGCGCGGCGGCTGTCCCGCCCGGGGAGTAGCGCCGGTGGTCCCCGGGGCCCTCGTGGGCCGCTACGCCGGATAGGCGTGGGTCTGGGCCGCCTTCACCGCCGCCCAGACGGCGGCGCCGGGATGCAGGTCGAGTTCCGCGGCGGCGACCGTCGTCAGGTCGGCGGCGAGCGGGAGTTCGCCGGTGAGGTCCGCGCGGATCTGGTCGCCGTGGGCCTCCAGACCGCCCACGCGGCACTGCCACAGGTTGCGGGCGCTGGAGCCGGTGGGGCGGTCGCGGTAGAGCGTGACGGCGCTCGGCGGGAACGCCACGAAGACGGGTCCGTCGAGATGCTCGGTCGTGGTGATCGCCGGGCCCGCGTTCAGCCGTACGGTGTGGCCCTCGGCCTCGCCCCGGTAGAGGTTGAGGCCGACCAACTGGGCGATGTAGTCGGTGCGCGGCCTGCGGGCGATGTCCGAGGGGCTGCCCTCCTGGACGATCCGGCCGTCCTCGACGACCACGAGCCGGTCGGCCAGCACCATCGCGTCCAGCGGGTCGTGCGTCACGAGGACGGCGACGGCCTCGAAGTCGGCCAGGTGGTGCCGGAGTTGGGCGCGCACCTCCAGCCGGGTACGGGCGTCAAGGGCGGCGAGCGGCTCGTCGAGCAGCAGGAGCCGGGGGTGGGTGGCGAGGGCGCGGGCGACGGCGACCCGCTGCGCCTGCCCGCCGGACAGCCGCCGCGGCTTGGCCCCGGCGTGCTCGGTGAGGCCCATGCGCTCCAGCCACACGGCGGCCTGCGCCCGCGCCTCCGCCTTGGGCACGCCCTGGCAGCGCGGCCCGAAGGCGACGTTGTCGAGCGCGGAGAGGTGCGGGAAGAGCAGATAGTCCTGGAAGACCACCCCGACGGGCCGGGACTCGGGCGGCGTGCCGTCCAGGGAGGCGCCGTCCAGCCGCAGCCGGCCGCCCTCGGACAGCGGGGTGAGCCCGGCCAGCGCGCGCAGCGCGGTGGTCTTGCCCGCGCCGTTCGGCCCGAGCAGCGCGACGACGTCGCCGGGGGCGGCGGCGAGCTCGATGTCGAGCCGGAACGAGCCGCGCCGGACGACGAGACGGGCGTCGAGGCCCTTGTCGGACGGCTCGGCCGTGGCCGCCGCCGCCCGGGTCGCGTCCGTCATGACGCGATCACCTCACCCTCGTACAGACGTCTGTCATGACACCGCCGTCATCCAGCGGTCCCGCAGTCCGGCGAGCACCGCGATCGACACCGCGAGCAGGACGAGGCTCAGGGCGATCGCGGCGGCGGGGTCGCTCTGCAGGGCCAGGTAGACGGCCAGCGGCATGGTCTGGGTGCGTCCCGGGAAGTTGCCCGCGAACGTGATCGTCGCGCCGAACTCGCCGAGTGCGCGGGCCCAGGCCAGTACGGAACCGGCGGCGATGCCCGGCGCGATGAGGGGCAGGGTGACCCGGCGGAACGCGGTGAAGCGGGAGGCGCCGAGGGTCATGGCGGCCTCCTCGTAGCGCGGGTCGGCCGCCCGCAGGGTGCCTTCCACGCTGATCACCAGGAAGGGCATCGCGACGAAGGCCTCGGCCACGACCACCCCGGCCGTGGTGAAGGGCAGCGTGATCCCGAACCACGAGTCCAGCAGCTTCCCGACGACGCCGTTGCGGCCGAGGGCCAGCAGCAGCGCGACACCGCCGACCACCGGGGGCAGGACGAGCGGCAGCGTGACCAGGGCCCGGACGAGCCCGCGCCCGGGGAAGTCCGTACGCGCCAGCAGCCAGGCGAGCGGCACACCGAGCACCAGGCTCACCGCGGTGGCCGCCGTGGCCGAGAACAGGGACAGCTGGAGGGCCTGCCAGACCTCGGGCTTGGTCAGCTGTTCCGGCAGGCTGCGCCAGGGCGCCCGGACGAGCAGCGAGACCAGCGGGAGCAGCAGGAAGACGAGCCCGACGAGGGCCGGCAGCAGGAGGGGAAGCGGCGCCCCGCCCCGTACCCGGCCGCGCGGCCGCACCCGTGACCGCCCGCGTCCGCGCCACGGCCCACCCGTCAGGGTGTCGGCCGGGGCGTCGGTCTTGTCGAACGCGGTCACGGGATCACTCATGGCTTCAGGAGACGGGTTCCGGGGCGTCGGCTTCAAGGGGCGGGCGTCACGAGGTGTGGACCGGGACGCGGCCGCCGTGAGTCGGGTGTCAGGACGTGGGCTGCAGGAACCCGGCCGCCGTCAGCACCTTCTGGCCCTCCGCGGACCGCACCAGTTCGATGAACGCCTTGGCCGCGGCCGCGTTGGGCGCGTCCTTGAGCAGGGCGATCGGGTACTCGTTGATGGCGTCGGCCGACTCGGGGAACTCCACGCCCTCCACCTTGTCACCCGCGGCCTTCACGTCGGTCTTGTACACGACCGCCGCGTCGGCCTCCTTGAGCTCCACCTTGGTGAGGGCGCTCTTGACGTCCTGCTCGTAGGAGACGGGGGTGAGCTTCAGTTTGCTCGCGTCCAGCGCCTTCTGGGCGGCGGCGCCGCACGGCACCGTCTTGTCGCACAGGACGACCTTGAGACCGGACTTGGTGAGGTCCTTCAGGGAGGCGACCTTGTCCGGGTTGCCGGGCAGGGTGGCGATCTCCAGCTGGTTGCGTACGAAGGTGGCGGGGGCCGTCGCCGCGTCGTTCTTGTCGGTCACGATCGCCATCGTCTTCGGGCTGGCCGCGGCGAAGACGTCCGCCGGGGCGCCGCCCGTGATGCTCGCGGCGAGGGTGTCGCTGCCGCCGAAGTTGAAGGTGACCTTGGTGCCCGGATGGGCCTTCTCGAAGTCCTTGCCGAGCGTCGTGAAGCTCTCCTTGAGGGAGGCGGCGGCGAAGACGGTCACCGTGCCGGAGAGCTTCGGCGAGGAGGACGCCGAGGACTTCTGCTCGCCCGAGGAGCCGGAGGCGTCGTCGGAGGAGGAGCAGGCGCTCAGGGCCAGCAGCGCGGCGGCACCGACGCCCGCCACGTGCAGGGTCCGGGTGGTGCGGCGGGTCCGGCGCGCGGATCGGGTCATCACGGATCTACTCCCTCGGAAACTGAGAAGCTCGCTGAAGCCTCCGTCGTGCTCTTCAGTCGTGAGCTCACGTTCTGCTGTGCGCCGATCATACTTCCGCATATGCGACCCGTAAGTCTCCTGTCGCATCGCATAAGCTGTGCATCAGGCCTTGGGATGTACGCATGTGCGTTTGTACGGGACCGTCGCCTGGGTACGGTCCTCCGGGAGGTGCTGCCCAGTGAGCCAGTCCCTGACACAGCCGATGCCGCCGGCTCCCTCGCTCGCGGTGCTCGCCCTGACCGGCGACCTCGCCCGGCCGGCCCGGCTGACCGTGCCCGACCTGTTCGCCTGGCCCCGGCGCCGGGTCGAGGTCAGCTTCGAGTGCGCCACCAGCGGCGTACAGCGCCACGGTTTCGAGGGCCCGCTGCTGCACGACGTGCTCCGGGACGCGGAACCCCGCTTCGACCCGCGCCGCCGCAAGGACCGGCTGCGCTTCCTCATCGCGGTGACGGGCGCGGACGGCCACCACGCGCTGCTCACCTGGGCCGAGATCGACCCCGACTTCGCGGACGCCCCGGTGCTGCTCGCGGTCGCCGTCGACGGCACCCCGCTGGACCGGGCGGGCCCGCAGCTGGTCCTCCCGCAGGACCGGTGCGGGGCACGGCACATCAGCGGTATCAACGCCATCCGGGTCGACGGCCGATACCCGTCCTGGTCCGGCGAAGACCCCGGCTGACCGGTCCGCGCCGGCCCGGTGTGTCCGTGCGGTGCTGTGCGGGGCGGCCCGGGTGGGGCATGCCGGGGCCGTGACAGGTCCGCCCGGTGTCTGCGACCCTGGCCCGCCGACGGGAGGTGGCGCGTGCTGCTGCGTCAGCTGGAGTATCTGGTCGCGCTCGCCCGGGAGCGGCACTTCGCGCGGGCGGCGGCGGCCTGCTTCGTGTCGCAGCCGTCGCTGTCCGCCGCGATCCGCCGGCTCGAACACGAACTGGACGTGCCGATCGTGCGGCGCGGCAGACGGTACGAGGGGCTGACCCCGGAGGGCGAGGTCGTGCTGGCCTGGGCGCACCGGATCCTCGCCGAGCGGGACGCTCTGCGCCAGGAGCTGTCGGCGCTGCGCGGCGGCCTGACCGGCACCCTGCGCCTCGGCATCGTGCCCACCGCGCTGCCCGCCGCGTCCCTGCTCACCACCCCGTTCTGCGAGCGCCACCCGCGGGCCCGGGTCTCGTCCGCAACTACCTGCCCTCGCACCGGGTGGTGCTCGACGGCGGCTGGAACATCGCGGACTGCGTGGCCCGTTCGTACGACCTGGAGGGCATGCACGTCGGCACGGTCGCCGCCGGACGGATCGGCCTCGCGGTGCTGCGGCGGCTCGCCCCCTTCGACGTGAAGCTCCACTACACCGACCGCCACCGGCTGCCGGAGGCCGTCGAGCGGGAGCTCGGGCTCACCTTCCACCCGAGTGCCGCCGACATGGCCCCGCACTGCGACGTCGTCACCATCAACGCGCCGCTGCACCCCGAGACCGAGGGCCTGTTCGGCGACGAGCTGTTCGCCACGATGAAGCGCGGGGCGTATCTCATCAACACGGCACGGGCCCGGATCGTGGACCGGGACGCTGTCGAACGCGCCCTGGTCAGCGGGCAGTTGGCGGGGTACGCGGGTGACGTCTGGTATCCGCAGCCGGCGCCCTCCGACCACCCCTGGCGCACCATGCCGCACCACGGGATGACCCCGCACATCTCGGGTTCCTCGCTCTCCGCGCAGGCCCGCTACGCGGCGGGCACCCGGGAGATCCTGGAGTGCTGGCTGGACGGCACCCCGGTCCGTGACGAGTACCTGATCGTTGACGGGGGCGCGCTGGCGGGGACGGGAGCCCACTCGTACTCGACGACGGGCTCCTGAACCGGCGGACGCCGGTCCTCGACGACGGGTTCTTGAAGCGGCGCCCGCTCAGGCCCGGTCGATGTGCACGTTGGTCGACTTGACCCTGGCCGTTGCCTCCACGCCGACCTCCAGGCCCAGTTCCTCCACGGCCTCGCGGGTCAGCAGGGAGACCAGCCGGTGCGGTCCCGCCTGGATCTCCACCTGGGCCGCGACATCGCCGAGTTTGACGGCGGTGACGATCCCGGGGAAGGCGTTGCGGACGGACGTGTAGGAGGTGACGCCCTCCTCACCACCGGCTCCGGCCAGTTCCACCGAGAACGCCGCGAGGTCGCGCCCGTCGATGAGCCGCCGTCCGCCCTCGTCCCGATGCGTGGTCACCCGCCCGGCGTCCGCCCAGCGCCGGGCGGTGTCGGGGCTCACCCCGAGGAGCCGGGCGGCCTGGCCGATCGTGTAGGACTGCATACGCGCGACGATAGGCAGGCGGTACTCGCACCTGCAAGCCGAACCCCGGGAGGGGCGCCGGCCGCCCCGGGCACGGCGAAGGACCCCGCCCAGGACCGTCGCCGCCGTCAGTCGAGCCTCGGCTCCCCCGTGTGCTCGACCAGGATGTGCTTCGCCCAGAACTTCCCGAAGGCCTTCTTGAGTATCGGTTCGGCCGTCGCCCGGTCGTCGACGCCGAAGACCACATGGCCACTGCCGTCGAGGCCGACCGTGTACAGCGCGAACCGGCCGTCCCAGCGGTCCATGTCGTCGCCGACCCGGTCGACCATGGCGCTGAGCTGCCGCCGGGTGACGTCCGAGTCGTGGATCCGCACCTTCACCCCCTTCTCCGCGTGGCCGCAGATGTCCGCGTCGAACGCCTTGGACGGGATGCGGTACACGCTCACGGAGTTCCCGCGCTCGTCGACCGACACGCTGGTGAAGACGCTCTTGTGGCGTGTCCCGCCCCTCTTGTCGGTGTAGATCGCCAGCCGGAGCGCCGACGAGGTCTCCCTGCCGGGCAGGCTGTGCGCCGACTGGGTGCCGGCGCACACGGTCGTGTGCTCCGCGACGGGCGTCTCCCTGCCTCCCGCGTCGGCGCTCGACCCCTGAACCGCCATGAGCGCCACGGCAGTTGCCGCCACGACGCCGCCGGTCGCCCTGATCCCGCTTCGCTTGTTCATGTAATCCTCCCCGTCCGCCATCCGGTGGTACGGGGACGCGGCAGACGCCGCATACGTTCAGCGGGAACCTCACGGCCGATCCGCCCCTCCTACCAGTCGTACGCCCCCGGACGGCTCGGAGAGGAGCCTCTGTTGGCCCGTCAGCTGTCCCGCCGCAGGTTCATCGTCCACACACTGGCCGCGTCCACGTTGACCGTCGCCGCCCCGCTCGGCTGCGACGCCTCCCCGGCGGAGGGCGCCGAGTCCGCCTCGGGGCCCTCCGACGTCCTGGTGACCGGCACCGACGACGAGATGCTGGTCCTGGAGGTCACCGCGGCCAACAAGATCGTCGTCCGGCTGCCGCGGGTCGAGGTCGGCCAGGGCATCACCACCGCGGTCGCCATGATGATCGCCGAGGAGCTGGACGCCCGGCTCGCCGACGTCGAGATCCCGCTCGCCGAGGCCCGGACCCGCGGCAACCAGTTCACCGGCGGCTCGAACTCGGTCGGTTCGCTGTACGGGCCCGCCCGCGCGCTGGCCGCCACCGCCCGCGCCAAACTGGTGACCGCC
Organism: Streptomyces sp. NPDC002935; assembly: GCF_040611295.1. Taxonomy (NCBI): domain Bacteria; kingdom Bacillati; phylum Actinomycetota; class Actinomycetes; order Kitasatosporales; family Streptomycetaceae; genus Streptomyces; species Streptomyces sp. NPDC002935. The sequence goes on along the minus strand of NZ_JBEXNW010000008.1, from coordinate 138,812 downwards.
GCCTCCCGGCGCTGGCACATACCCCCGAAGACGCTGCACACGCGGGACACCATGGTCGTCGCGCCCGACGGCCGTACGGCCACGTTCGGATCGCTGACCGCGGCCGCCGCCCGGATCCACCGGCCCGCCGTGTCCACCGACCCCAAGCCGGCCTCCCGGCACCGGGTGATCGGGCGGCCGACGTCCCGGATCGACGCGCGGGACATCGTCACCGGCAGGGCGAAGTACACCGGCGACCTGGCGGTGGCCGGGGCGAAGCCGACCGTGGTGGCCCGGCCGCCGACGCTCGGCGGGAAGGTCCGCTCGCTCGACGACCGGGCCGCCCGCGCGCTGCCCGGCGTCCGCGCGGTCGTCAGGATCGAGGGCGGTGTCGCCGTCGTGGCCGACACCTTCCACCATGCCTTCAAGGCTCGGGACGCCCTGCGGATCACCTGGTCGCCGGGCCCGCTCGCCGCACTGTCCGACGCGGACGTACGGGCCCGGCTGCGCGCCGCCGTCCCGCCGCTGGGCACCCCGCCGCTGGGCACCCGGCAGGTGGGCGGCGAGTTCGAGTTCGCGTTCGTCGGACACGCCCCGATGGAGGTGCTGACCGCGGTCGCGGACGTACGGGAGCACAGCGCCGAGATCTGGTTCTCCTCCCAGACGCCGATGGACGCGCGCGACACGATCGCCTCGGCGACCGGGCTGCCCGCCTCGAAGGTCCGGGTCCATGTCCTGCGCGGCGGCGGCTCGTTCGGACGGCGGCTCACCTACGACGCCGCCGTCGAGGCGGCCCTCGTCTCCAAGGCGGCCCGCCGCCCGGTGAAGCTGATGTGGAGCCGTAACGACGACATGCGGCACGGCCGGATGCGCCCGGCCAGTCACCACCGCATCCGGGCCAGCCACGCGGGCGGCCGGGTGGTGGCGTTCACACACATGACGGCGTCGGTGAGCGAGTCGTACGAGAAGCAGGGCGGCACCGCGCGGGGCGGAGTCACCACCACGGGCGCGCGGGCCGGCGGCCCGCTGCCCAGCGACAGCGGCCTCTACAACTTCGGCTCTGTCTCCGGCGATTCGGGCTCGGTGGGCCTCGCGATGCCGCTGGGTGCCTGGCGGTCCGTGGATTCCGGGACCATGCGGACCGCGGAGGAGATCGTCGTCGACGACATCGCCCGGAGCCTCGGCCGGGACCCGGTCGCGTTCCGGCGTACGACACTGCGCGGCAAGGCGGTCAGGGCCGTGCTCGACCGGGTGGCGGACGCCGGGCACTGGGGCCGGAGCATGCCGGACGGGCAGGCCCAGGGCGTGGCCGTGCACGAGGAGTACGGCTCCTGCGTGGCCTGTCTGGTCGAGATCGACGCCCGTGACCCGAAGCACCCGCGGGTCACCAAGGTGGTGATGGCGGCCGACGTCGGAACGGCCGTCAACCCGCGCGGACTGGAGGCCCAGCTCATGGGCACCGCGGTCGACGGCATCTCCACCGTGCTCACGGCCGGTCTGCACCTCGACCGGGGCGCCGTCCGCGAGGGCAGCTTCGCCGACTTCCACTGGGCCCGTCAGCGGCACGCCCCGCTGCACTTCGAGGCGCACATCATGCCCTCCGGAGGAGAGCCCGGAGGGGCCGGCGAACTCGGTGTTCCCGCGGCGGCCGGCGCGGTGGCCAACGCCTACGCCCGTGCGACGGGGACCCGCCCCCGCCGTTTCCCGATCACTTTCTGAGACCCCCTTCCGAGACGTCCTTCCGAGACGAGAGTGCTGATGCCGTCCTACTCCTTCGTCCTCAACGGGAAACAGGTCACCGTCGAGGCACCGGCGGACATGCCCCTGCTGTGGGTGCTGCGCGACCTGCTGGACGTGACCGGACCCAAGTACGGTTGCGGTGTCGGTGTCTGCCGGGCCTGCACCAGCCATCTCGACGGCGCGGAGATCCAGCCCTGTGTCGTCCCGGTCGCGGACTGCGTGAACCGTGAGGTCACCACCATCGAGGGCCTCGCCGACGGCGCCCGCCTGCACCCCGTCCAGCAGGCCTGGCTCGACTGTGACGTGTCCCAGTGCGGCTTCTGCCAGCCGGGCCAGATCATGGCCGCCGCAGCCCTGCTCAAGAAGACCGCCAACCCCACGGACGCGGACATCGACCGCATCGAGAACGTCTGCCGCTGCGGCACCTACTCCCGCATCCGCGAGGCGATCAAGAAGGCTTCCGCGCAGGGCTGACGGCCCGCCCGCACCGTCAGTGGCCGCGGCCGTCGGCCGGCCCGGAGCACCCGGGCCGGCCCGCCGACGCTCACCAGCCCGTCAGCAGCAGATGGTTGAGGAGCAGGGCCAGCGTGGCCTGGGCGAGGAGCCAGGCGCGGGGCCGGGGGAGGAACGCCGCCGCCGGGAGCATCCACAGCGCGAACGGCAGCCAGATGCGTTCCGTCTCCGCCTTGCTCATCCCGGAGAGATCCGCGACGAGGAGGGCGAGCAGGGCCCCGATGACGAGGACGGCCAGGCGGGGTGCCGCGGACTTGTGGGCCGGAGTCGGGGCCCCGGGCGCGGCGGCCCGGCCCACCGGTGCGGGAGTCGCCCGGCCCCGCACCGGCGCGGCCGCCGTCCGCAGGACCGCCGCCCCCGCCCTCCGCAGCCCCGCCACCGTCGCCGGTCCCACGATCAGCACCGTGCAGGCGAGATTCGCCCACACCCAGTAGCCGTACGGCCGGATGCCGCCCGCCCCTTCGAAGTAGCGGGTGACCAACAGGCGGTACGCCTCCCACCAGTTGAACCCGAGAAAGGTGAACATCAGCGGCACGACGGTGAGTCCGGCCAGGGTGTACGGGAGCGGGCGGAACCGGGAGCGCGAGCCGAGCAGCAGCACCGCGCAGGCGATCACGGCGATCAGCGTCAGCCCGTAGGAGAGATACGCGGTGAGGCCGAGGAGGAGACCGGAGGCGAGGCCGGTCGTCCGCGGCCGGTGGCCCGTGACCGCGAGGGCGAGCAGGGCGAGGGCCCAGGCGGCGACGGCCGCGAAGTAGCCGTCCGCGGAGGTGCCCATCCACACCGCCGCCGGGGCGAGGACGAGGAAGGGGGCGGCGCGCCGGGCGAGGGCCTCACCGGCCAGGACGCGCACGGTGACGAGCACCGCCACCGCCGCCGTCGCGCCGACGGTGACGCACCAGACGCCCGCCCAGGCCCCGCCGCCCAGCCCGATCCGGTCGAGGAGGACGAAGGTGAGCGTGGCGGCCGGCGGATGCCCGGCGATGTGCGCGGGCCAGTGGTCGGGGGAGTGCAGCAGGATGTGGTGGGTGAAGTCCCGCAGCGCGGCCGGGATGTCGTGGAAGCGGTTGACCGGCGAGATGACCTGGAGATATTCGTACCGCGTGGTGAGGCGCCGGGCCACGCCCCGCTCCCAGCCGTCGACCAGCGCCAGGGAGAACGTCCACACCGTCGCCGTGCCCCACACGGCGGACAGCAGCCACCGCCAGGACAGCCGGGCGGCGAGGAGCGGCCCGTACGCCACGACGGCGGCGGCCACGGCGATCGCGGCCGCGGTACCGGGACCCACGTGCGGCCCCCAGTGCCCGTACAGCGGCGCGGCGCTGACGAACAGCGTGCCGTCGCGGTGCTCGATGACGTAGCCGACGACCGCCGCCGTCAGGACGAGCAGCGCGGCGGCCAGGGCCGCGGACAGGTCGCGGCGGACGTCCTTGGGCCGGTCGCTCAGCAGCGAGCGGGAAAGGTCGGGGGAACGGGCGTGGGAACGGGCCCGGGACAGGAACGGTGACAGGGCCCGGGGAAGGCGCCGGGTCCGGGAGGGAGCCTGGGAAGGGGCGGCCCGGGAGGGAGCCCGGGAAGGGTCGCTGGGGCGGTCGCGAGGCAGATCGCGGGGGAGATCGCGGTTCACCCTCGCACGCTAGGCCGGGAGGCTCCGCCAGGCGCCGCCCCTGAGGTGGACGTCAGAGTTTCGTCATGGTTTGAGAACCCGTTCGGGGGGTGCCCCCGGCCTACGGTCGGGGCATGCCACGGTCTCCCTCGTCACCCGCGTTCTGGCGCAGTCCGCTGCGCGGCCCCTGGTTCACCTCCGTGCTCGGCGTGGTGCTGCTCGCCGGGATCACGGTGCTGTTCGTGACCGGGCTCCTGTCGTACGCCGCGTACAACCCGAACCTCTCGGCGGTGAACGACAAGACCCCCGACAAGGGGGTCCTCGGGTTCTACCTGTTCTCCTGGCCGACCGATCCGCCCTGGCTGTACCGCCTCACCCAGGGTGTGCACGTCACGCTCGGCATCGCGCTGATCCCCGTCCTGCTGGCGAAGCTGTGGTCGGTCGTACCGAAACTGTTCGCCCTGCCGCCGGCCCGCTCGCTCGCGCACGCCCTGGAACGGCTCTCGCTGCTGCTCCTGGTCGGGGGCGCCCTCTTCGAGTTCGTCACCGGCGTGCTCAACATCCAGCTCGACTACATCTTCCCCGGCTCCTTCTACACGCTGCACTTCTACGGAGCCTGGGTGTTCATCGCGGCCTTCGTGACGCACGCGGTCCTGCGCGTGCCCACGGCGCTGCGCAACCTGCGCCACGTCCGCCGTCCGAGCCCGCCGCCGGACCGGACGAGCTCCCCGCCCGGAACGGATGAACCGGTGCGCCCCGAGGACGAGTTGGTGTCCCCGGACCCCCTGCCGCCCACCGTCTCGCGGCGCGGGGCCCTCGGATTCGTCGGAGGCGGGTCCCTGCTCCTGGTCGCCACCTCCGCGGGCCGGAGCTTCGACGGGCCGCTGCGCGAGACGGCGCTGCTGACTCCGCACGGCGGCGCCGAACCGGGCTCCGGACCCAACGGCTTCCAGATCAACAAGACCGCCGCGTCACGCGGCATCACCGCCACGGAGACGAGCGACGAGGCCTGGCGCCTGGTCGTCGCGGGGAAGGGCCGGACGGTCCGGCTGAGCCGCGCCGAGCTCCGGCAACTCCCCCTGCACAGCGCCGCGTTGCCCATCGCCTGCGTGGAGGGCTGGTCGACGGCGGACCAGTGGTGGCGGGGCGTGCGGCTGCGGGACCTGGCGGGGCTCGTCGGGTACGAGGAGGACGCGGCCCCCGACGTACTCGTGGAGTCGTTGCAGCGGCGCGGGGCGTTCAGGGCGGCCGCCCTGCGCGACAACCAGGTGCGTGATCCGCGGTCCCTGCTCGCCCTGTTCGTCAACGGCGAGGCCCTCACCCCCGATCACGGCTACCCGGCGCGGATCATCGTCCCGGCCGCGCCCGGCGTGCTGAACACCAAATGGGTGGCCCGGATGACGTTCGGAGACCTGTGATGCGACGACCACGAGCGATGCGACGACTGCTGGAGACGGGACGCACGCCTGAGCCGCGACGGCACCCGAGGCGCCCGCCGAGCGGCCGGGATCTGATCGGCAGTCCCTTCCAACTCCTGCTGCTGGCCTGCTCGTTCGCCCTCGCCGCCTACGCGGGTGTGCGGCTGCTCGCCGACGACTGGTTCGAGGTGGCGCTCTGGTTCGTGGGCGCGGCGGTGCTGCACGACCTGGTGCTGGTGCCGTTGTACGCCGGCGCGGACCGGGCCGTCGCGGTGTCGCTGGACGCGGCCGGCCACCGGGACCGGACGATCTACGTCCGGGTGCCGGCGGCCCTCTCCGGCCTCCTGCTGCTGGTGTGGTTTCCGCTGATCAGCGGCCAGGTCGCCGACCACTACCGGTCGGCGACCGCCCTGCCCGGCGATAGCTTCCTGGCCCGCTGGCTGCTGATCACGGCGGTGCTGTTCGCCGGGTCCGCGCTGGTGCTCGTCCTGCGGTCCTTCCGGGCGTCCCGCTCCGGCCCACTGCGCAGGGCCACGAACGAACGCCCGCCCGCCGCCCACTGAGCGTCCGCGCGCCATCCGGCGCGCGCCGCGTGCCGGAGCAGCGCGGGGGTGCCGAGCCGGGCCCACGGAAAGGCGGCCCGGTCGGCCGGCCGGCCCTGGGCGCCGTCCTCGCCGCCGGCCCCGGCCGCACCGTCGTCGTCGGTGTGCGCGGCGCGGACGATGCGGACGTCGACGCGTTCGTCGACGTCCGCGCCCGCGACGGTCTCGGCGATCAGCAGACCGCCCGGAGCGAGCAGCTCGGCCGTGCGGCGGAGGAGGGCGGCCGGGTCGCCGCCGATGCCGATGTTGCCGTCGACGAGGAGGGCGGTGCCCCAGCGGCCCTCACCGGGGAGCTGCTCGAAGACCGACCGGTGCAGCGCCTGTCCGCCGAGCCGCACGGTGCGGGCGACGGCGGCCTCGCTGACGTCGATGCCGAGGGCGGGCCGTCCCCGCGCCGCGAGTTCCGCGACCAGTCGGCCCGGCCCGCACCCCACGTCGAGCACGGCGCCCTCGCAGTACGCCAGCACCTGCAGGTCCACCGCGTCGGCGCGGGCGCACCAGCGCTCCACCTCCAGGGGGAGCAGCCAGCCGTCCGTCCGCCGCAGAAACAGCGGCCCCCGGCCGGCGCCCAGGGCGTCGGCGTAGGGATCGGCGGCCCAGGAACGCGCGGCCCGCCCGGACAAGGTCCCTTTCCCGGCTCCGCCGCCACTTCCGGCCCTGCTCCCAGTCCCCGTCCCCCCTCCTGTTCCCGTCCCCATCCCCATCCCCATCCCTGTTCCTGCACCTGCACCTGTCCCCGTCCCCGTCTTGACCCGTGCGTCGCTCACCGCCCGGCACCCCGCGGCCCGGCGGCCGGGCCGCGGTCCGGGCCGGTGCCGAGTCCGGCGGCTTGCGCGGCCCTGAGTCCGCCGACGAATCCGGAGGGCTGCCCGGACGCCGACCTCAAGGTCCGCCCCGCGGTCTGTCCTGCGGTCTGTCCCGCGGTCTGTCCGGGGACCTGCTCCGGGACCGGGCCGGCCGTCTCGCCCTCGGACGGTCGGGGAACTTGTCCGGCACCCTGTCCGGCAGGCGCCCCGAGCCGTCCCAGCTCCGCCGCGAAGAACCCCTCGGGTGCCGTGTCGGCGACCGCCGCCGCGTCCGCTGCCGTGTCGACGTCCCGCAGGCGGGGCAGATCCCGTACCCGCAGCCCGGCCCCGACGAGACGTTCCCGTTGCACGGCACCCGTCGTGTGCGTCGACATCGGCACGCCCCGCAGGAGTTCGGGGTCGGGTTCGGCGAGACCCAGCGCCCAGAAGCCGCCGTCCTCCGCCGGCCCGAAATACGCGTCGCAGTCGGCGAAGTCCACGGTGAGGAGGGCGGGCGTCACCTGGGGTGTGTCCATGCCGATCAGCAGCGCGGGCCCGCCGCAGCCCGCGAACGCCGCGGCCAGCCGCTCGTCCAGCGTGCCGGCGCACTGTCGTACGACGTCGAAGCCGGCCGGAAGCCAGGGGCCGGGCGTTCCGTCGAGCACGAGGACCCGGCGCCGCGCGGGCGTCGCCGCCACCGTGCGCAGGGTGTCCACGAGGGACGCCTCGGCGAGCGTCGCCGCTTCCCGGGGGGTGAACGGCGGCGTGAGCCGGGTCTTCACCCGGCCCGGCAGCGGTTCCTTGGCGATGACGAGCAGGGTGACGCTCACTGGACGGTTCCTCCTCGGGACGGTGCGAGGGCCGACGTCGGCGCCGATCCCGGGGCCGATGGTGGGGCAGATGTCGGGGCCGACGCAGGGGCCGACGTCGGGGTCGGGACCTGGGCAGCGGCTGGGGTTTCGGCCGGGGTTTCGGTCGGGGCTGCGGTCCGGGTGTCGGTGTCGGCCCCTGCGTCGGCGTCGGCGTGGGCGTGGGGTTGCGCCCGGGTGGGCCTGGGCGGCTCGGCCAGGACGCGGCGCATGTCCCGTACCGCCTGCCAGGTGCCGCGCCAGGTGCCGGTGACCTTGGAGACGCCGGTGCGCGGCAGATACGGCACGTCGTGCTCGGCGACGTGCCAGCCCGCGTCGGCGGCGCGGACGACCATCTGGAGCGGATAGCCGCTGCGACGGTCGGTGAGCCCGAGGCCGAGCAGCGCCTCACGGCGGGCCGCGCGCAGCGGACCGAGGTCGTGCAGGCGCAGGCCGGTGCGGCGCCGGAGCATCCGGGCCAGCGCGATGTTGCCCGCACGGGCGTGCGCGGGCCAGGCGCCGTGCCCCTGCGGGCGGCGCCGGCCCAGCACCAGGTCCGCCTCACCGGCCCGGACCTCGGCGACGAACGGCAGGAGCCGGGCCGGGTCGAGCGAACCGTCGCAGTCGCAGAAGCAGACGATGTCCGCGGTGGCGGCGGTCAGCCCGGCGTGGCAGGCGGCGCCGAACCCGCGGCGCTCCTCGCGCACGACGGTCGCGCCGAGCCCGCGGGCCAGTTCCGCGGAGCCGTCCGTGGAACCGTTGTCCACGACCAGCGCGCGCCAGCCGGGCGGGATCCGGGAGAGCACCCAGGGCAGGGCGCCGGCCTCGTTCAGACAGGGAAGGACCAGGTCGACGTCCGGGTCCGGTACGGGAAAGGTCGTCACGGCCTTCACCTTACGAACGCGAAAGGGATATACCGGACTTCATGTCCTTACGAAACTCGGACGTCGGCGTCGGCGACCCGCACCGGACCGGACCGGGTGGGACGCTGGACGCATGCATCGACCGCACGAATCCCCAGGTGCCGGACCTGACCCGAGCGTGAACGGGGTACCGGGGTCCGTCGCGAGCCCGCACACGGAGACCGCCGCTCCTCCTCGCGCGGAGGCCACCCGTGTCCTCGTCGTGGACGACGATCCGACCGTGGCCGAGGTCGTCTCCGGGTACCTCGACCGCGCCGGTTACCTCGTGGACCGTGCCGCGGACGGTCCCGCGGCGCTGGCCCGTGCCGCCGCGCACCGGCCCGACCTGGTGGTGCTCGACCTGATGCTGCCGGGCATGGACGGCCTGGAGGTCTGCCGCCGACTGCGCGCACACGGGCCCGTGCCGGTCATCATGCTCACCGCGCGCGGCGACGAGGACGACCGGATCCTCGGCCTGGAGGTCGGGGCCGACGACTACGTCACCAAGCCGTTCAGCCCGCGGGAACTGGTCCTGCGTGTCGAGTCCGTCCTGCGCAGGACACGGCCGGCCGCCACCGCGCGCCCGCTGCACGCCGCCGGTCTCACCATCGACCCGTCGGCCCGCCGTGCCACCAAGAACGGTGCCGAACTCGCCCTCACCCTGCGTGAGTTCGACCTCCTCGCCTTCTTCCTCCGGCACCCCGGCCGGGCGTACGCCCGCGAGGACCTGATGCGTGAGGTGTGGGGCTGGGACTTCGGCGATCTGTCGACGGTCACCGTCCATGTGCGCCGGCTGCGGGGCAAGGTCGAGGACGACCCGGCCCGGCCGCGTCTGATCCAGACGGTGTGGGGCGTGGGCTATCGCTTCGACGACACGGAAGCGGTCGCCCGTCCCGCAGCCACCGGACCGACCCACCCCGCACCCGAGGAAGAGGCCCGCCCATGAACGACATACTGGTCATGGCCCTGTTCGCCTTCCTGGGCGCCGCCGCGGCCGGCCTGCTCGGCGCGGGCGCGCTCCGGCTGCTCCGGCGCCGCTCGCTCACCGCCTCCGTCGCGGTCGTCGCCGCCGTGGCCGTCGGCGCGATGCTCGCGGGAACGCTGGCGGTGGCGTGGGCGATGTTCCTGTCCCCGCACGATCTGAGCGTGGTCACGACGGTCGTCGCCATGGCGGCCGTCGTCTCCCTGGCCACCGCGCTCCTGCTGGGCCGCTCGGTCGTGGCCCGCAGCAGGGCGCTGACGCTCGCCGCCCGCTCCTTCGGTGACGGCGGCGACTTCGCGGCCCCCGAGGGCCCGTCGACCGCCGAACTCTCGGCGCTCAGCCGTGAGTTGGCGGCCACCAGCCGCAAGCTGGCCGAGTCCCGTGACCGTGAGCGTGCCCTGGAGACCTCGCGCCGCGAGCTCGTCGCCTGGATCTCGCACGATCTGCGCACGCCGCTCGCCGGGCTGCGCGCGATGTCCGAGGCCTTGGAGGACGGCGTGGCGGCGGACCCGAACCGCTACCTGCGCCAGATCCGTACGGAGGTCGAGCGCCTCAACGGCATGGTCGGCGACCTCTTCGAACTCTCCCGGATCCACGCGGGCGCCCTCGCCCTGTCCCCCTCCCGCGTCTCCGTGTACGACCTGGTCGGTGACGCCCTCGCGGGAGCGGACCCGCTGGCCCGCGAGCACGGCGTACGGCTGATCGGCGACCGCGTCGAGCAGGTGCCGGTCGAGGTGGACGGCAAGGAGATGAGCCGCGTGCTCGGCAACCTCCTCGTCAACGCGATCCGCCGTACGCCCGCCGACGGCACGGTCGCGGTCGCCGCCGAACGCTCGGCGGTGGGTGTCGTCCTGTCCGTCACGGACGGCTGCGGAGGCATCCCGGAGGAGGACCTCCCGCGCGTCTTCGACACCGGCTGGCGCGGTACTCACGCCCGTACGCCACCCGCCGGTGCCGGCCTCGGCCTCGCCATCGTCCGGGGGATCGTCGAGGCCCACCGCGGCATCGCCGCCGTCCGCAACGTCCCCGGCGGCTGCCGCTTCGAGGTCACCCTGCCGATGGCGGGGGTGTGAGGGACGCCCTGTCCGCCCGGCCCCTGTACGCCCGGCCGGGGCGTCCGCTCTCGGCGTCCCGGTCCTGCTCCCCGCGCAGCGGCGCCGCCGCGAACTCCCGCATCCCTTCGGCGAATCCGATCTCCGCCTTCCAGCCCAGCTCGGCCCGCAGCCGGGCCGAGTCCGCGGTGATGTGCCGCACGTCCCCCAGCCGGTACTCCCCGGTCACGACCGGATCGGGCCCTCCGTACGCGTCGGCCAGCGCCCGGGCCATCTCGCCCACCGTACGAGGCTCACCGCTGCCGGTGTTGTAGACGCTGAGGGCGCCGTCCTGCGAAGTCGCCTCCAGGGCGGCCACGTTGGCGGCGGCCACATCTCCCACATGGACGAAGTCCCGCCGCTGTCCGCCGTCCTCGAAGACGCGCGGGGCCTCACCGCGGGCGAGTGCGGACCGGAAGAAGGAGGCGACGCCCGCGTACGGGGTGTCGCGGGGCATTCCGGGGCCGTAGACGTTGTGATAGCGCAGCGACACCGCGGTGCCGGCCGTCGACCGGGCCCACGCCGCCGCGAGATGCTCCTGGGCCAGCTTGGTCGTCGCGTACACATTGCGCGGGTCGACGGGCGCGTCCTCGCCCACAAGTCCCGGCGTCAACTCCTCACCACAGCGCGGGCACCGCGGCTCGAAGCGCCCGCCGTCCAGATCGGCGACGGCCCGCGGCCCCGGCCGCACCACCCCGTGCCACTCGCACGCGTACCGCCCCTCCCCGTACACGACCATCGACCCGGCGAGCACGAGCCGTCGTACCCCCGCGTCCGCCATCGCGGCGAGCAGCACGGCCGTACCCAGGTCATTGCGCGAGACGTATTCGGCCGCGTCGCCGAACCCGACGCCGAGGCCGACCATCGCGGCCTGATGGCACACCGCGTCGACGCCGTTCAGCGCGCCCGCGACCGCCTCGGCGTCCCGCACATCGAGTCCGTCCCGCAGGTCGAACACGACCGCCTCGTGCCCCCGCGCGCGCAGCGCCGCGACGACATGACCTCCGATGAACCCGGCTCCGCCGGTAACCAGTACACGCATGACACGAACGCTAGAACCGCCACCCCGTCCCGCGGCAGCACCGCGCCCACCACGTCACGGCTCCGTAAGACCCGGGAGCGGCGCGTGCTCACATGCGCAGCAGCCGCTGGGTGATCTCGCGGTACTGCCGCAGCGCGTGGCGGAGTTCGTCGGCCTGGGTCACGGGGTCCTGGCCGTGCCAGCCGTCGTGGAGGGCGCGTCGTCGTTCGGTGAGGGCGCTCATGAGCTGGGCCGCGGCTTCGTCGAACGCGGTCTCGGCCTCTTCCAGCGCTTCACGCGGGTTGTTCGCGAACGTGTTGAGAGCGTGGTTGAGCCGCTGGGTGAGTTCGGCCCGCTCGGTCGACCCGAGCAGCGGCTCCGGGCCCGGCGTGCGACGCTCGCCGGAGCCGGGTTGCCTGTCCGGGGGCTGCTGGGCGCGTGTCTGGTCGTACATCATCGTGGGCCACTTCCTGTACGTCGTACCGGCCGGGCGCGTAGGGCGATCAGGGGGCGACGATCGTGTCGTGTCGATCGTGTCGATCGTGTCGTGACAATCGGGTGGGGTTCCGGAAGGGTCGTCACCGCGATGATCCCGGCCGCCACGGTCACCGGAGAGGCATGGGCTGTACACCGGGCTGTCAGTCAACGCCGGGTGACCTCCCGTGTCAACGCGGTCCCCCGCCCCCGGCCGCGGGCGCGCGCGACCCGCGTGTGTCGATCGGGGGCTGTCGTCTCCGTGCGGTGCCGTTTCCGTGCGTGCCGTCGTCGTGCGGTGTCGTCTCCGTGCGGTCGGGACGGCCGGTCCGCCCGTGGACGTGGTCAGCCCGCGCCGGATCCGTCCGATGCCGCCCGTGCGGCGCGCCGGTACTCGGCGTTGATGCGCTGAGCGTCTTCGAGCTGGTCCTCGAGGATGACGATGCGGCAAGCGGCCTCGATGGGGGTTCCCTTGTCGACGAGCTCCCGCGCGCGGGCGGCGATCCGCAGCTGGTAGCGGGAGTAGCGCCGGTGTCCGCCCTCCGAGCGGAGCGGGGTGATCAGGCGGGCCTCACCGATGGCGCGGAGGAAGCCCGGCGTGGTGCCGAGCATCTCGGCGGCCCTGCCCATCGTGTACGCGGGGTAGTCGTCGTCGTCGAGACGACCACTGAGTGGAGTGTCCGCTGTCATTTCACCTCGTTGTGGCACGCGTCGAGGGGCCCCGATGCCGTACGGCACCAGGGCCCCGAAGGAAATTGAACACCATCTGCCGGCTCTACTGCGGAGCCGACCTTCTGTTTCCGCTACCGGGCCCGAGCGAGGGGCGGGTGAGCGGGGATCGTGTGTGCGTGACCGGGAACCACCGTCCATTCCGGGTTCTTGCGGTACCCGGGCCGGGATGTCTCGCGGGCCGGGCGATCCTGATGGCGTCTGCCTCCGCAGTCCTTCCTCTGGAGCGAGTACCTGCCGAGCCGGCACCGAACTCCTCCGGCTCGACGATGTCTGTACAGCAAACCCTAATCACGCCATCGTGCGATGTCTACCGTGGCAAACACAGATTTCGAGTGGTTTGAGGCGTAGATATTCTGCGGCACACAGCGACCGGTGGGCCCGCTGAATAGAATGGGTCCTGTGTCGAACCCTGATGAGCTGCTCGTTGACATCTCCGCCATGGTGGAGTCCGGGCACAGCACTCAGATGTCGTTGACCGTGATCGTCGGCGGTGCCGTCATCACCGGCCGGCTGGCTCCCGAGGCCGTGTGGCGGGAGCGGGTGTCGGAGGTACTGACGGACTCGGACCGTCTCGGCCCCTTCGCCGAGGTGTTCGCCGGCCGGACGGTGGGCCGAGGTGGCGGCACGGGGGCGCCGACCCATCTGCACTTCCATCTCGCCCGCATCCTTCAGGGCAGCGTCGGGATTCCCGAGACCGGCGGAATGTACCGCGTCGCGATCGAGTCCGTCAGCGCCTGGACGGTGGGCGACTTCAGGTACTCCGACCAGTGAGAACGCGATGAGGGCCCCGCCGACTGTGTCGGCGGGGCCCTCATGGCTGTGCTGATGTCGGCGGGACGTCCTCAGGGTTCGAGCGGGGCGGGGCTGCCGAGCAGGGCCGAGGCGTTCTGGAGCGGGCTGAGGGCGCGCGCGGGCGCGGGGACCTCAGGAGTGCGGCAGGTGAAGCCGAGGCGGGCCATGGCCCGGGTCACTTCGCCGGCCGTGAAGTCGCGGCGGTCCTGGCGGGTGATGACCTCGCCCACCTGCTTGACGGGATAGTGACAGCGGCCGATGATCACGGACTCACCCGTGATCGGCTCGGGCTTGATCCCCTTCATCGATTCCAGCACCCCACTCTTGGTGAGGTCGAACGGGAAGCGGGCGATGACACAGCGCATGATGCCTCACAGGTAGCGGGAGAACGGGCCGGGCGGGGCCGGGTGAGCCGGGGCGGCAGGACGTTCAGTTGGAGCGGGCGAGAGCGCCCGGGGTGTGGCGGGGGCCGAGGACATCCCGTACGCGGACCCGGTCCGTGTACGCGGAGCCGTCGCGGACGAGGGCGAGCTGGGCCTCGGTGACCGAGCCCGTGCACTGGTCGTCCTCGTCGCAGACGAGGAGATACCCCACACGGGCGCCGGCCATGACGGAGAGAGCCACCTCGACGGTCATGTCGCCCCGCACCCGCGGCCCGGAAGCGTCGCTCGGACGGGCGACGACGATCGGGACGGGTCCCGCGGAACGCGGCTGCGTCTGGACGAGCGTCAAGGGGTGCCTCCTGCGGGTTCGTGCGGGGTGCGCATGGCGGCCGGTGACCGGCAACCGGTGGCAGGTGACCAGAGACCGGCGAACGGTGACCGGCGGCCGGGTCGCCGGTCACCGCGAAGGGTGACCGGCGAACGGCGCGTCGGGTGCCTGAGCTGTCGGGCGGTGGCAGGACTACTGCTGGGCCGTGCGATGCGCGGTGGTACCGGTGGACCGGCCCTGGCCGCCGGAGCGGCCACGCCGGCCCCGGGAGGAGGTGGAGCTGCCACGGCGGGGACGCTCGGTCACCGGCGCGCGGATGACGACCGGCACGCCCGAGGGGGCCTGGGCGCCCGTGATGCGGCTCAACTCCTCTTCACCCGAACGCACTTGGCTGGTCTGCGGGGTGATGCCGGCGGCGACCATCAGTCGGCTCATCTCACGGCGCTGGTTGGGCATGACCAGGGTCACGACGCTGCCGGACTCGCCGGCACGGGCCGTACGGCCGCCGCGGTGCAGATAGTCCTTGGGGTCGGTCGGGGGATCGACGTTGACCACGAGGTCCAGCTGGTCGACATGGATGCCGCGCGCCGCGACATTGGTCGCCACCAGGACCGTCACATGCCCGGTCTTGAACTGGGCCAGGGTCCGTGTGCGCTGCGGCTGGGACTTGCCGCCGTGCAGGGCCGCGGCGCGGACACCGCTGCTCAGCAGGTGCTCGGTCAGCCGGTCCACCGCGTGCTTGGTGTCCAGGAACATGATCACCCGGCCGTCTCGCGCCGCGATCTCGGTGGTCGTCCGGGCCTTGTCCGAGGCCTGCACGTGCAGGACGTGGTGCTCCATCGTCGTGACCGCGCCCGCGGACGGGTCGACGGAATGGACCACCGGGTCGGACAGGTAGCGGCGGACCAGCAGATCGACGTTGCGGTCCAGGGTGGCGGAGAAGAGCATCCGCTGCCCTTCCGGACGTACCTGGTCGAGCAGCGCCGTGACCTGCGGCATGAAGCCCATGTCGGCCATCTGGTCGGCCTCGTCGAGGACGGTGATGGCGACCTGGTTCAGCCGGCAGTCGCCCCGCTCGATGAGGTCCTTGAGCCTGCCCGGCGTCGCGACGACGACCTCGGCTCCGCCGCGCAGGGCACCGGCCTGGCGGCCGATCGACATCCCGCCGACGACGGTGGTCATCCGCAGCCGCAAGGAACGGGCGTACGGGGTGAGCGCGTCGGTGACCTGCTGGGCCAGTTCCCGGGTGGGGACGAGGACCAGGGCCAGCGGCTGCCGCGGCTCGGCGCGCTGCCCGGCGGTACGGGCCAGCAGCGCGAGGCCGAAGGCCAGGGTCTTGCCCGAGCCGGTGCGGCCGCGGCCGAGTACGTCGCGGCCCGCGATGGAGTTCGGCAGGGTCGCCGCCTGGATCGGGAAGGGGACGGTCACGCCTTCGTGGCCGAGCGCTTCCAGCAACGGCGCGGGCAGGTCGAGCTCGGCGAACGCTTCGACGGCCGGCAGGCCGGGGTTGATCGTCACCGGCACCGCGAACTCTCCGCGCGGCGAAGACTGTTGGCGTCCGTAGCTCTTCGACCTGCTGGGAGCGCCGGAACGGCCGGCGGACGCGCCCCCGAAGCGGCTGCCGCCCCTCTTGGCGCCGGCGCCCTCCGTGCGGGTGCGGGCGAAGCGATCGTTTGTGCGCGTGCGATTCATGCGAAACCTTCCTTGACCGGGCGCGTATCAAGGAATTCCCGCAGCGAATGAGCAGCGCAGAGAATCGCGAGAACGAGCCGAATGAAATTCAGCACCGAATCGGATCGGTGTTGAATTCTCACGGGATGTGATGCCGAGAGAACGGCGGGATCCCGGAAACGAGAGAAATGGAGCGGTGGAGCGAAAAGAAGTGGAGCGATCGGGAAGCTAAGCGGAAGCGCCGGGCGTCGGGTGACAGAACCGGGAGCGGACCAGGAGCGGACCGGAAGCGGACAGCGGACCAGGAGCGAACCGGACGTGGACCGTGCGCGGACGCGGGAGCGAGCCGGGGGGCGGGAGCGAGCCAGGGGGCAGGAGCAGAGCCTGAACCCCCGGAAGCGCGGTCGCGGGTCGAACTCACCGCAGACCGCCGGGACGCCTGCGCCAGAAACGCGCCGAGCTGGGGCCCGCACCCCAAGGTGCGGGCCCCAGCTGCGCGTGCGTGAGGGTGTCAGACGGAGACGATGTTCTCGGCCGTCGGGCCCTTCTGGCCCTGCGCGATGTCGAAGGACACCTTCTGGCCTTCCTGAAGCTCACGGAAGCCCTGCGCGGCGATGTTCGAGTAGTGGGCGAAGACGTCAGCGCCGCCGCCGTCCTGCTCGATGAAGCCGAAACCCTTTTCGGCGTTGAACCACTTCACGGTGCCTGTAGCCATGTCAAATCTCCTTCGGGACGGTGCTCGGGATCCGCACTGTGCGGACTCCGCGTCGCCGTGATGATTACCCCGCCGGAAATGACCGGATACAAAAGAACACCACCCTGCAAGAACAGGGTGGATGCTCACAAGTTTTTGGGAACCACAACTGCAACTGCTATCGACAGTAGCACGGGACGATCGATAGCGTGCGGTCGAATAGGTCACTCCGCCTGTCGATCAAGAAATTCTCATCGCGCCTGGCGTCGATTTCTTACGTCGCCGCCACAGATATTGGCTCGCCCGGGTCGCAGCGTTTCTGCCCCGGGACCGTGCGGCGGATTCAGAATATGTGACGAAAATCGAACCCGCGCCCACGGCGCCCGGCCAGGGGCGCGCGCGGCACGGTGACGGCACCGTACCCGTTCTCGTACCCGGCGCCGGTGACGAGGTCGGCCCCGCCGTTCCTGTCGAGGTCGACGGGCCGGACCGACCTGTCCGCGTCGGGGAGCGGCGTCCCCACCGGTGCCGTGAGCGACCCGGTCGGGAACGGTGTGGCATGTATACGCAATCGAGACCGTCCCGCGTTCCCTTCCCTGCAACTGCCGGGCGGTCCCGTGCTGTCCTGTGGGGCAAGAGCTCGCGGGCTGGTGCGCGACGGCCGTTCGCCGTGGTCACACAGGTCGTGACGGTGACTTCGTCGGTCGAGAAAAGGATGGGCCATGCCCGGTCTCAGACGTACGTCGGTGATAGCGCTGGCAGGCGGGATCATGCTGCTGACGGGGTGCCAGGACTCGGCGGGCGCCGGTTCCGCCGTGGGCACCACCGGTTCCTCTCCGGACACCACCGCCGCGGCAGCCGTACGGTCGGACGTCTCGGATTCGGTCACGCCGGCCCCGTCGCCTCCCGTCGGCACGCCCACGCCGTCGCATGTCTCCGCCACCCGGGACCCGGAGCGGGCCACGGACGCCGCTTCCGCCCCGACGGGTCATCCGGCCACGGCCGTCCCCGGCTGCCGCAACCTGGCCGCCGGCGACGAGGTGAAGGCCGCCGTGACCCGGGCGTACCGGAATCGGGTCCACTTCACGCACATCGACCCGGTGCCGCACGGCTTCTTCTACGGGCAGTGCGGCACCGTCAGGTACGCCGCCACCCGTTTCGGGCTCTCCGCAGGTGCCACGCAGGAGGAACTCGTGGGCATGCAGGACGAGGGCAGCGCCACCAAGTACTTCCGCTCCTCCGGCGGCGGCTGGGTCTACGTCGGAACCGACGGCTTCCCCGCCGGGCCGCACGGGTGCGGTGACATCCCGGCGGTTCCCGAGGCTCTGGCCGCCGCCTGGGGAGGCTGCTCGGTCGCGCACTGAGCAGCCCGTGCGGCCGTCGCTACAGGCGCCCGGGGATCGCGGGGGCCGCGCTGGTCCGGGTCGGCGTGACCGTCGTAGGCGTCGTAGCCTTCGGCGCGGCGAAGGGCGGGGTGTCCTGTTCGCAGGTGGCGCCGACGGGCGGGAGCGCCCCGCTGAGGAAGTAGCGGACCGCGTGGTCGCCGACGCAGCCGCTCGGATTGTCCAGCGCGGTGTGGCCGTATCCCTTCAGGGTGAGCAGTCGCGCGTCGGCCAGCTCTCTCGCCATGGCCACGCCTCCCTGATAGGGAGTGGCGGGGTCGTAGGTCGGGTTGACCACGAGGACCGGATGCGCGGTGGGCCTGTTCCAGGGCCCGAGGTACTTGTCGGCCGCCTCGGCCGGCCAGGTCGAGCAGGGCTCGTTGGCCCAGGCCCACCAGTGCCCGAGGTCCCCGGCACGCCGGGTGCTGAACCGGTCGAGCTCGGTGTAGCGCCGCGGATCGCGCGGGTTGGGGCTCTCCGCGCAGAGCACCGCGAGGGGCTGCTCGAAGCCGGGGTACGGCGGGGGCCCGGGCGGCGCCTCCGGCACCTCGGGGGTGCGGCGCTCCCACAGTGCCTGCAGCGTGTCGGCGGTCTCGTTCCAGCCGGGGTGAACGGTGTAGAGCCCGCCGCGGACCTCGCTCACGGTCTTCGCGTAGGTCCACGTTCCCTGGGGCTGCCGTGCCAGGCGCCGCATCAGTTCCTCGAACTTGGCGCGGGTCCTCGCCGCGCCGCCGGCGGAGAAGCCACAACGGCTCGTCGGTGCGCGCCCGCACAGATCCAGGAACTGTCCCAGCGTCGCGGACGAGCCGAGATCCGACTCCAGGCGGAGGAACGTGCTGAGCTTCGGTTCCTTCCGTGAACCGTCGGCCGCCCAGGCCTCGGGGTCGACGTTGCCGTCCAGGAGCAGGCGTCCGGCCCGGGACGGGAACAGGTTCGCGTACGTGGCGCCCAGGAAGGTGCCGTACGAGACACCCCAGTAGCGCAACTGCCTCTCGCCGACGGCCCGCCGCAGCCGGTCGAGGTCACGCGCGGTGTCGGCCGTCGAGACATGGCGCAGCAGCTCCGGCACCCGGCGCTCGCAGCGGCGCCCGAGGTCGGCATAGGCGGCGATGAACTCCTCGCGCTGTCGCCTGCCGACGGGGAACGGCGGGACATCGGCGTGCCGGCGCTCGGCTTCCGCGGTGTCGGCGAAGCACCGCACCGCGGTGCTCTCTCCGATACCGCGGGGGTCCCAGCTCACGATGTCGAAGGCGCTGCCGCAGTGTCTCGGGGAACTTGTCGTACTGCGCCGGAAGCCCCACGGTTCCGGCGCCTCCCGGCCCGCCGGGGTTGAAGAACAACGACCCGATACGGCGCCCCGGAACGGTCGCCCGGGCCCTGATCACCGCGAGCTCGATGGTGGGGCCCTTGCCACGGTCGGAGTAGTCCAGCGGCACTCGTTCGGTGGCGCATTCGAAGCCCCGCTGCGCCTCGCCGGTGCAGGGCCGCCAGCCCAGGCCCGACGCCGGACCCGGACCGCCGACCGGGGCTTCGCGAAGCGGGTCCGCCGCGACGCTGCCGGTCACGACACCGGAGAGCAGTACGGACCCCGCGGCGCACAGGACGCCGCGACGCCTCCACTTCATCGTGACTGCCGGCATGAGCGAACCTTCCGGATGGTGACGGCGCGTCGGACATCGGCACAGCCGAGCGCACTGCTCATCCGACAGGCCGCCCGGACCACGGGCAACGCGCCAAGGCTGAACAGGTGACCGGCCGCACCTGGCGGGCTGCGCCAGGGCTGCAGCAAGCGAAGCGCCGAGGGATGCGCCGGGCCCGGGCCTAACGCGGCGGAACGAGGCCGCCGGTCGGCCGCACGGGCCGCGCCGAGGGCGCCGACCCTCCCGGCGACGGCGGTGGAGGCCCGGTCGGGCCGACGGTCAGAGCGGCAGCCGCCGCGTTCGCGATCGCGTCGAAGTCGACGTAACCGGTCTTCTCCAGCACCGTGATGTGGTCGAGCACGGTCCGATCGGCGTCCGAGGCGAGTTGCCGTACCAGTGAGTTGCCGGTGGTGCTGCGCACCTGCGCGAGCAATTGGAAGACCTTGCCGTGCGCGGAGCGCAGCAGATTCGCGAACTTCCGGTCGTAGTCCTCGCCCTGGGCCACCGACAGCTCCTGGAGCCAGCCCTGCTGCCGGGCGTTCGGCTGGGACGGCAGTGCGATGCCGAGGTCGGCCGCGACGACGCGGACGCGCTTGTCGAGGTCGGTGTGGCCGGCCACCAGATGGTCGCCCGCCTCCTTGATCGCCTTCGTGGGGGCGCGTTCGATCGCCTGCTGACCCGCGGGTATCTCCCACAGCCCGGCGAGCCGCACCCGCACCACGAAGTCGCGGTCGGCGGCGGTCAGCGGTCCCCAGCGGGTGTTCACCGTGTCGGCGGGGGCGGGCGCGTCGGCCTTCGCGGCGTCGAAGCGGTGCGGATAGGAGTAGAACACCGGGTACGCGAGTGAGCCGATCGTGCCGGCGATCGCCAACACCATGAAGATCGTGCCGAAGCTACGCCGCAACTGAGCCTCCCTGATGACCGACTGATCGGTGGAAACCTGGAGGTCTCCGGTATCGCCCGGCGTCGGTCAGAGCCGTTCATGGCGCGTGCCGAGTGCTCCAACCCCATTCCCGTACGGGGGAACGGGAGTTGCCGAGGCGGAGCACCCGGCCGCCGGGCCAGAAGATCACCGCGCGGGCCGGCCCGGATAGGGCCGAACGGCCCCGCGTGCCAGGGCCGGACGGACGCCGGAGCGTTCACCGCGTGCCGGGACGTACCGATCCTCCGAGGTCGCGGGAAGGCCCGGGCCGATGACCCGGGCCTTCGTCACGGAGCGGGCGACGAGAATCGAACGTGCCTGATCAGGGCGTTGGTCCCGCTCAGGCGAGCAGGCCGAAACCGAGCAGTACGGCGGCGTCGACGCGCACCGTTCCCGGAGCGAAGGCACCGTCGGACTCGGGATCGCCCCCGATACGACTCCCATGACTGCGCAGCCCGACCGATTCCGGGTCGACGTCCTGGATGTGCACCACGGGGCCGAGCCGCACACCGCAGGCCTCCGCGTACACCTCTGCCTTACGCCGTGCGGCCGCGACCGCCTTGCGGCGGGCCTCGTCCCGGAGCGCGGGCTTGTCGAGCACGTCGAAGTGCACCTCGTCGACCCGGTTCGCGCCGGCCTGGACGGCGTCCTCGATGAGGAGCTCAAGCCGATCGAGAGCGCCGGTCTGCACGGTGTACGCCGCCTCGCAGCGATAGCCGGAGAACACCCGCTCGGCGCCGTAGCCGTTGAACGCCGACTGGAGGGCGAGCCGCGACGCGGACACCTCGGAGTCGGGTATGCCGTGCTCCCGCAGCACGGTCCGGAGCCTGACAACCGCCGCGCCGGCCTGGTCGAAGGCCTCCTTGGGCGTCGGTGCCAGGAGTTCGACGGCGAGCTTCACCTGGGCGAGCCGCGGCTCCGCCGACACGTGCCCCGTACCCATCACGCTGAGCCCCCAGGGCTCCTTGATCTCTGCCATACGAAGATCGAACCAGCAACACCCCGCCGCCACAACGGACTTGAAGCCCGGGAAAGGTGGGGTGGAAACGGAGACGGCCCGGCACAAGGCCGGACCGGCTCCTCCCTCTGCCTGGCCGTCGAGTGCTACTGCACGTCGACGTAGTCGCCGGTCGCCGAAACGGCCGGAGTGGTCGAGGTACCGGCGAAGTTCCAGCGCCAGTAGCCGTCCACGGACGCGGTGGTCGTGGTCTGCAGGTCACCCGTGCTGGAGGTGTTCACCGTCTTGACGGTGGTGTAGGTGCTGGTGCCCGCCTTGCGGAACTGGAGCTTGACCGGCTGTGCGGTGTAGCCCGCGTAGACGTCGGTGTCCCAGTTCGCCCGGGTGAGCTTGCCGGTGACCTTGAGGGTCTTGCCCTTGGCAATCGGTTCCGGGCCGGCGTTGACGGTCAGCTTCGAGTACCGCTGGAGGCGGGTGGTCGTATAGGCGTCCCGCTGGGTCCAGCTGTCGTCGTTGGCCCATACGTCGACTCCGACCTTCCAGGTCCCGGCGTCGGCGTTGGTGAGCCACCAGTCCGGTTCGAAGGTGAAGGTCTTCGAGCAGGTGGATGTGGTGGCGCTGGAGGCCACGCAGTCCGCGGGTGTGGTGTCCTCGTTCGGCGTGATGTAGCCGTCGGGGTTGTCGGGATCCGTTCCGCGCCACAGGTAGAAGTCCGCGTCCCAGATGCCCGAGGGATCGGCGGCGGTCACCGAAACCGTGACCGTCTTGTCGGTGAGGCCGACAGCGATGCTCTTACCGCCGTTGACGGAGAGGGCGGTGATCTGGATGTCGCCGACGGTCTCGTCCGCGTACGCGGCGGGGCCGGTGAGTCCGGCCAGCACGGAGGCGGCGGCGAGCACGGTGAAGGTCGCGCGTCTGCGCATGAGTCTCCCCGGAGTGAAGAGGGTGGGTCCGCCGGACACATGACACGGCGGGCGGGATGAGGGGCCGATCGCGAACCAGCGAAGTCAGCTGATCCCGCGGTCGTCCTGGGTCAGGACTTGGAGAGCGTGACCTCGGACTCCTGCTGTCCGGTGTCGGCGGTCACCGGGTAGTCCCTGTCGTCTGCCCGCGCCCTGCTGCGCATCGTCGCGGGGCCGGGCTGGAAGGAGGTGCCGGGTTCCTGGCTGGTGAGGCTGACAGACCAGGGCACGGGCGCGCCCGGGGTGCAGGCCACGGTCGTCTGATAGGTCGCGGCCGGCGTCCCCTTCTTCTGGATCTGGAAGACCTGGCCGACGAGCGAGACGCTCGCGGGCTTGTTGCACGTCACGGTGCCACCGACGGCGATCTGGCCCTCGGGGACGTCCACCGTGCCCTCGGGGGCGACGTTCATCCCCATCGCGAGCTCGACCGGAGGTTCGGGCATGACCGCGTGAACCGCACCGCGGAGAGGCACCGTCGATCCGTTGCAGTACTGCTCGAAGGTTGCGTCGAGCTCATGGACGTAGCCGTAGGGGCCGAACGCGATGTGCTCGATGGTGAAGGAGCCGGAGTTGGTGTTGCAGCCCTTCTCGGTCCCGTTGTCGATCCCGCTGAACACCAGTTCCGGATCCCCCGGCCCGGCGTTGGGCCATTGCTTCGCCCCGGTGTACGTGGTGCCCTCGGTCAGCTTCTGACCATCGGGCGCGGCGACGATGAGACGCCAGAGCGTTCCCTCTTCCGCGTCTATCGCAACGGTGAGACCGTTCTGGTCCGTGCTGCCCTGGACGTCGAACATCTGGATCGCTCCGGCCGTGTACGCATACGACTGACCGCCTGAAACGGGCTCACCCGCATCGCCGCTGAAGCTCAGCGTTCCCGACGTCGAGCTGTAGGCCTGCGCAGTGTCCGCCAGGGGTGCGGCTGTGAGCGCGACCGTCATCGCCGCGACAGCTCCCACTGTCCGGGCCAGTACGCGTTTCGGCATGACACTTCTCGTCAAGGTTGCCCCAAGGGAGTATTCCGATCTTGGCCGATCAGACGCGCGACTCATGCGTCATGGAGGACCAAGTCGGATGAAACATGACCATTGGTGAGGCCGTCGAGCCTCACTGGAGGAGCGCAGACGCTCTGGCAAACATCACAGTGACCTCAGAAGTCCCGCTCGCCACATGCCTCGTACACCGTGCCGGTCTGGCCTGCCGACCGCCACGAGTCGTCTCCGCATCCCAGGGGAGCATCCTAGGCACTCCCTGTTTCCGCAGTTCAGCAGGGGTGGGACGGTTCCACCGTTGCAGGTGTGGCGGCAGCCGTTGTCGTGGATCCCCGGCGTCCTCGAAGCTCTGGGTGTCGCACCGGCCGAGGCGGAACAACTGCCCCGGCAGCAGCATCGCAACGACACCCACCCTGCGCCTGTGTACCGGGGCGCCTCTGTGCCCGAGCACCGAGGTGCGGCCTCGAATCGGACGCGGCGGAGGTGGCGGCCAAGTCGCCAGGCGCTTTCGGCACCAAAGCCAGAACCGGCCCAGAGCAACCACACACGGACCAGAAAAAGGAAGACACGCATGAGCAAGAAGTCCCCCGCACACCGCCGTTCGGGCCGCCTCGCGGTCGTCGCCGCCGGCCTCGTCCTGGCCGTCGGACTCGGTGTCTCGACGCACGTGTCGGCACAGGCGGCCGTCCATGCCCCCGCGAAGGTGTCCACGGCCGCGCCGAAGTCGGTCAGCGGCACGCCCGGCCAGGCGGTGACCCGGGTCGCCGACTTCTACGGCGCGTACATCGACGCGAAGGGCGACTACGAGGACCCGGACGCCACGCTGGCCACGGCGCTCCGCAAGCACTACCTGACGGCCGACTTCGCCGGGCGGCTGGCCGCCTGGGAGGAGAAGAACGGGGCGGACGGCGTTCTGCGGGCCCAGAACGTCCCGGCAAAGTGGACGGTGACCGACAACGGCGCCGTGGGTATGGGGCATGAGGTCATCGTCACCCTGACGTTCGGCAGCGGGGAGACGACGCAGAAGACCAAGCTCTTCGTGCTGCTCGAGCGCTACAACCACATCGCCGACATCACCACCACGACCAACGGCTGACGGCGGAGCCGCTCCGCCCGGCCTGTCCCGGCCGTGGCGCGCCACCCACTCATCGGTTTGGACAACAAAGAACCCCCGGGTCGTCGACCTGGGGGTTTGTGGGGAGTGCGGTGTCGACGACTCCTTCCATTCGAGGGAGTGGTGACGGCCGGAAATGCGAATAGGAATATTTACGCAATACTGTGCGCCGGTCGAATGGTCCGCGTTCTTCGCGCTGGTGTTTGGATCGGCACCGGAATAGTTCTGCGTAATATGCGGCGGCAGCAACACCAAGGCTTCCCGGGTGATCGGTAGGGCCCGGTATGCCACGGCCCCCACAGGAATGGCCTCGATGAAACTGAAGATCCCTCAAGCAGATCATCGCCGTACTCTGACAGGCTTGCTGGCCTCGGCCCTCGCCGTGACAGTTTCCGCTGCGATGGTTTTCCTGACGCCGACCGCGGCGTCGGCGATCGCCTTGCCCGTGCCTCTGGGCACAACCGCCTTCTACTCCGTTCTGGCGGGTCAGGGAGTCACCAACACAGGCAATTCGGTGCTCGCCCACGACCTCGGAACGCACCCGAACCCGTCCATCACCGGATTCCCGCCCGGCCTGGTGCAGGGCGCCGTGCACGCGGCGGACGCCAACGCCCTCCAGGCCAAGTCCGACCTGATCGTGGCGTACAACAACGCCGCCGGCCAGGCGCAGGACTTCGCGCTTCCGGCGGGAATCGGCGGAGGCCCGGCGCTGCTTCCCGGCGTCTACCACGCCACCGCCGGTGTCGGCATCACCGGCGACCTGATTCTGGACGGTCAGGGCAGCTCCGACGCGGTCTGGGTGTTCCAGATTCCGGAATCCCTGACGACCGCGACCTCCAGCCGCATTCTCCTCACCAACGGCGCTTCGGCGTGCAACGTGTTCTGGCAGATCGGCCAAGACGCGTCGCTCGGCGTCACCACCAGCTTCGTGGGCACCCTCATGGCCGGGAACGACATCACCGTGAACCAGGGAACGAACGTCGAGGGCCGGCTACTGGCCCAGGTAGGTTCTGTGACCCTCAACAACAACAGGATCTTCCTCGGCGGGTGCGCGGCCTCCACCACTGGTGGAACGACTACGGGAACCACGACCGGCGCGACCACCGGTGGAGGCCTCGTCAGTGGTGGCCTCATCACCGGTGGCGTCCTGGGCGGACCCCTCGTCTCGACCGGCGGCACCTCGGGCAACATCGCGGGCAACACGTCCGGAATCACCGCCGGCAACACCTCCGGAAACACCGCGGGCAACACGGCCGGGAACACCACCGGCGGGATCACCGCGGGGAACACCACCGGTGGGCCCGGCGGCGGGCACGGCCATGCGCCGGGCCGGCCGGAGCACGGCGGTCACGGAAAGCCGGAGCACGGCGGTCACGGAAAGCCCGACCACGGCGGTCACGGAAAGCCCGACCACGGCGGTTACGGAAAGCCGGACCAAGGTGGTCATGGGAAGCCGGACCACGGCGGCAAGGTCGACGACGAGCAGTACGCCCATCCCGGCAAGCCGGACCACGGCAAGCAGCCTGAAGAGGACTACGGCTACGACGACGTGCCCAAGGGTTACGAGGGCGACCACCACTCCAAGAGCTACGAGGGCTAGGCAGCGCACTGCGGTCAGTCTGCTCACCGGATGACGGCGCGCGGCGGGATTCTCATCGAATCCCTCGCGCGCCGTCGGTGGCGGTAGGCGTGGAACGCGGAGCGAGCAGCTGAAATGAGAAAGACAGGGTGCTCGGTGTCGAGCGGAATTGACTCAGCGGATGTGAAGGCGGTTCAGCACTCCGGATCAGGTCCGGTCGCGCGGGAAGGTCCTGACGCTGCGGCCGCGACGCCCGCATTGCCGAAAAGTGCCCGTTCGCTGAGAGCCGGGCTGCGCACTGCCGTCGTCCTGTGCCTGGCGGCGAGTGTCGTCCACGTGGTTCTGGTGTTCCTTCATGTAGCGCCGACGAACACCCTGTCCAAGCGATACAGCCCGCAGATCAATGCATGGGTGTTCCCCTTCTTCGAGCAGAATTGGCGGCTTTTCGCCCCGGACCCCGAATCCGTCAACCGGCAGATTCTGGTGAGAACCGCACACACCGAACGCGACGGATCGGTCCAGGCGAGTCCCTGGTTCGACCTGACCGCCGTGGACAGCTCTGCGGTCGAGCACCAAGTGTTCCCGAGCCACACGGCGCAGAACCTGCTGCGCCGTGCCTGGGCCGGTTACGTCGACTCGCACGGAGGCGACGACAAGGCGCATACGGAACGCGCCTTGATGATGCAGAAGTACCTGAGCAACATCGCCGCGGACCGGGTCGCCGCCCGCAGGGGCAGCACCTTCGACTTCGTTCAGCTCCGTGTCGTCACACTGCCGATCGCCGCGCCTGGCGCCGCGGCCGGCGATCGCCCGCCGAGGCCGGTCGAGAACCGGCTTCTGCCCTGGTGGAAGGTGACCCGCCATGCAAAGTGAGACGCACAGGGCCACGTCCCTCGGCGCCGAGCGGTGGCCGGCCGACCGGATCACCACCGCGTGGCACCTCCTGACCGGCCGGCCGGTGTCCCTGTACGCCGCGTCGGTGCTGCGCATCGGCTACGGGCTGCTCTACCTGATCTTTCTGCTGCGCGAGTTCCCGCACCGTGCCGAGATCTGGGGCCCCGACTCACCGTGGACGCCCGCCTTGGCACGCGAGCTCTTCGAGCAGACGGGGTGGAGGAGCATCCTGACCCTGTCCGACAGCCGCGCCTACTTCGAGTTCTGCTACGTGCTCGCCCTTGTCACGTCCGCGCTGTTCCTGTTGGGCTGGCGAACCCGGGTCATGTCCGTCCTCTTCGCCGTCGTGGTGTGCTCGTTCCATGCCCGCGCGATCTTCATGACGGACGGGGGCGACAATCTGGTCCTGCTGATGGCCATCTACCTCGTCCTCACCGCGTGCGGCCGGCGCTGGTCCCTGGACGCGCGCAGAGCCCGACTGAGGGCGCCTCGTGCGGACAGCGCGCCGGAACCAGCGGGGAGCCGCCTCGCGCGGCAACTCCGCGAATCCCGCACCACCTTGATCACTGTCGTGCACAACTGCGGCATGCTCGTCATCGCAGCGCAGGTTTGCCTTCTCTATGGATCAGCCGGCCTGTACAAGGTCCAGGGCCCTTCCTGGGGCGGCGGCACCGCTCTCCACTACGTCCTGAACCTCGAACTCTTCCGGCCCTGGCCCGCGCTCTCCCACTTCGTGGACGAACACACGCTGCTGATCGCGATCGCGGGCTACATGACCGTGCTCTTGCAGGTGGCCTTCCCGTTCGTGCTCTTCGGCAGGCTCAAGTACCCCGTTCTAGTCATGCTGCTGGGCATGCACTTCGGCATCGCGGTGCTCATGGGGCTGCCCCTCTTCTCCGGCGCGATGATCGTCGCGGACGCCGTATTCCTTCCCGACCGCTTCTACACCCTGCTGCCTCACCTCTGCCGACGCGCCGCGCAGCGCAGGAACGGCCGACAGCGGGCACCCGAACGAGCGGCGGGATCCGGAACAGTACCTACGCAGGGCGGACCCGGCGCACTCGGTTCGAAGCATCGAGTCGTACTCCCGGCGGACCGGAAAGACGCCACGCTCACCGCCGGGCCCGCATCCTCCCAAGTCCCCCAGAAAGCAGCTGAGTCACAAACAGTAGAGAACACCGGTGATCCAGACGATCGGTGTTCTCGGCGCCTGCGCGGGGTCCTCGATTGACGTGCAGATAGCCATCCCGTCGGGCTTTCGACATCAACTTGGGAAGTTGAGGTGATCGAGGCTTACTCCGAGGCTCACCTGCTGCTGAGCGGCATAGGTGCCTGGTGCGAGTGCCATTTGATTCCCCGGTGTTCCCCGTGGTTCCCCGCACGATCTGGCACGGGCCTGGCACGGGCCTGGCACGGGCCTGGCACGACCTCTTCGCTCGCGGTCGGCCAGCGCAAGGCGTCGGGTCCGCCGCGATCGCGGCGGACCCGACGCCTTGACCGTCGCAGCCGTTACCGCCGGCTCGGCCCCCACCAGCCCGCCAGCACCGCGGACATCACTTCACCACGACGTTGTCCCCGGACGACGTCGACGGCCCGGTGGTGGTGTTGCCGTAGTACACCCAGCGCCACGTACCCGTCTTGGAGGCCTTCACGGTCGTCCTGAGATCACCCGAGCCGTTCGCGTACACCTTCTTCACCGTGGTGTAGGAGGCGGTGCCGGCAGGCTTGAACTGCAGGCTCACCAGGCGGCCTCCGTAGGAGGCGTACTTCCTGGTCTCCCAGTTGGCCCGCGCGACCTTTCCGGTCACGGTGATGGTCCTGTCCTTGGACACCGGTTCGGGCGAGGCGTTGACGGTCAGGCGGGAGTTGCGCTTGACGTGGACCGTCAGCCCCTTGTCGTCGGTGTCACCACCGCCGCCCTCGAAGTACACCTCGGCCCCGACCTTCCAGGCCCCGGCCTCGCTGTTACGCATGTCCCACACGCTCGGGTCGAAGTACATCGTCTCGTTGAAGTCGCAGACGCCCGAGCTCACCTTGATGCAGTCGCTCGTCTCGACGGCGTGCCACAGCCGATCACCCGCACCACCGCGGTACAGGAACACGGCTGGCCACTTCCACTGGTGAGTGGTCGCCATCCGGAAGGAGGTGGGGACCGCGACCTCCTTCGACACCCCGATCACAATCGGCTTGCCGCCGTTCACCTGGACACGGGTGAACGAGACCCCACCCTCGGCCGCCCCGGCCGGCACCGCGGCCAAGGCCGTGAACACCGCCGCCGCACCACCGGCCACGACGACTCTCCAGACCTGCTTCCCCACCTGATCCCCAATCTCCTTACGGAAATGCACCGAAGGCACATCTCTCCAGCGCCTTACAGACAGCCGGCATCCACACGGGGTTGTACACCCGCGAATCACAATGGGGCATCAGACAATCCCCGCCTCCCGCGAGGCGGAGAGGGTGCGGTGCCCGGGATCCGGGCGGCCGCCAAGAGGCTCGCGGTGGAGGAATCCCTCCCCAGTGGGCCATGCATGGGCCGAGGGCGGCTTGCGGACGCGCCCTAAGGGTTGCCTTGCAGGTCAAAGAGGTCAGGCGCCCGAGATCGCGACGGTCTCGAAAACCGTCGTGGCAGCGATGTCACCTTGGGTTCAAATCCCACCCCACCGCAGGTGAACGGCTCCTGACCAGGTAAATCGGTTGGGGGCCGTTCTCATGTGCGCTATCTGTCAATCACCGTGGTTCCCCGTCAGGCACCGGTCGAACGGGCACGGCAGGGGCACGGGCACCTTCTGATCCGTAGCTCTAGCCGGATCGGTCAACGCCGGCCATTCCGGTCGCTTCAGGGCCCTGGAGGAGCGCTATCTCGACTGTGGTGAGCCGCCGTTGACCGTGGTTGACCGCACTATGTGGCACGACTGTGGCACGCCGGAACTAGGTTCTGCACAGGCGATCTTGGCTGAGGAAGCCTGATTTCAGCCGCCGCGCACCGCCGCCCATCAGGTAGTCGGGAGCACGGATGATTGTCTCTGCCATGATCGAGTCATGATCTCAACTTCTGCAAACTCAATAGGTCGGCCCGTTTCCCGCCGCTTAATCCTCGGCGGTCTCACGGCCACGGTTGCCACTCTCGCGCTGCCCTCCTCCGCGCGCGCCGCGACAAGCCCGAGCGGCGACCTCTTCCGCTGCGCCCTGCCCGCCCCCACCGGACCGCATCCGGTCAGCACAGTCGACCTGCACCTTGTCGACCCTCGGCGGAGTGACCCATGGGTTGAGGACGGCTCCCAGCCACGGGAACTCATGATCACTGTCTGGTATCCCGCGCGCCGAGACGCCGAAGCACCGGCAACGCCCTACGCCACGCCCGGACTTGGTCGGGCCTTCGATACCTTCGCGGGATCCCTCGGCATCCCCGCCGGCTCCGTCGACTGGGCTGGCATCGGTACGCATACGACCGTCGGCGCCCCGGTAGCGCACGCGGCCAGGCGGCTGCCCGTTGTGCTCTACACGCCCGGTCGGCTCAACCCGCGCTTCCTCGACACCAGCGTCGCCGCCGAACTGGCCAGTCACGGGTATGCCGTCGTGGCCGTCGACCACACCTACGAATCGCTCGCTGTCGAGTTCCCCGACGGCCGTGTCATCACCCCGGCCCTCGCTCTGGCTGGCGAGCTGTCACCCCAGGTCATGAAGGCCGCGGTGGACTGCCGTGTGGCCGACCTGCGCTTCGTGCTGGACCAGTTGCGCCTGCTCGCTCGCGGTGGCATCCCCGACTCCGACGACCGCACCCTCCCGGCCGGACTCGGAGCCGCGCTCGACCTCGGGTCGGTCGGAGTCTTCGGGCATTCCCTGGGCGGCACGGCCGCAGCCGAGGTGATGCGCCTGGACCGGGGCATCAGCGCCGGTGCGGTCCTTGAGGGCCCTCTCGGCTATGGCCCGGACGACCCGGAACTGTTCGCACCTGTCACACATACAGGGCTGCGGCAACCCTTCCTCCTGGCAGGTAGCTCATACACGCCTGAGCTCCCCTTCACACACACTCACGTACCCGCCTGGCAGGCTCTGTGGAAGAACTCCACCAGCTGGAAACGCGACTTGTGGACCGCCCGGGCACGGCACCAGTCCTACAGCGATTTCCAGGTACTCATCCCAGCGCTCGCCGCCCACTTTGGTACCCCACCGCCCACTGTCGTGGCGGCCATGATCGGAGACATTGACCCGGTCAGCTTCACCGGCGCCCGCCGCGCCTACCTCACCGCCTTTTTCGACCAGTCCCTGAAACACCGGCGGCGCCCCCTACTCGACAACCCCACACCGCACCTCCCCGACGTCACCCGCATCAACTAGGACACAGGAGGAAGCAATAGACGAGGGTGTGGGCTGCGAAGGTCGGCGGAGTCCTTAATGCGCGAGTCAAGTGCTAAACGGTCTAGAAAACCGTCGTGGCGCGAGTCGCCGTGGGTTCAAATCCCACACCCACCGTCAGCACAAACGGACCCTGACCAGGTAAATCGGTCAGGGTCCGTTCTCGTGCCCGGTGTCCGCCGGCGCCCGTGACTCCCCGCTGCTTCCCGACTGAACGGGCACAGTAGGGGCACGTCGACTTCAGCCGGCCACGGAGTTGAGGTAACTGCCTGGGTCCGTTAATTCACTGCCCACAGAGGTGCTGAATACCGTTCCGGTTGCCTGTTGAGGAGGAGTTGGCGCAGGCCATCGCGCTGAGAGCCCTTGAGGTTCAGGGCTTCGGTGAGACGCCGGAACGTCGTGTGGGTGACTCCGCGGCTTTGGGCCTCGGTCTCGAACCGAATGAGCTTGGACAGGGCTGACTCGGGGTCGAGGTCGGTCAGAGACTGGCTCTTGAGCCAAGCGGCCTTCGGGCGGGCCGCGGGCATCTACCTGGAGATCTGCGGGCAGCGTTTCGGCGCCGAGCTGGGCAAGGGCGCGACCATGCTGCGCGCTCAACTCAGCGGACGCGTCTGCCACCGCGTCAACGACGAGGCCTCGGCAAAGATGGCCCTTGGCGACATCGCCCCTGAAGCGGTCGCCGTCGCCTCCTCCCTCCCGGCGGAACGGCCGGGCCTGGCCAACCCGTGCCGGATCAAGGGCGGCGGCAAACAAGGCCGTCGAGCGGCGCATCGCGACGGTCCCCCAGGTCGACGCTCTCGCCAATGCCGTCGGGATGCGATGGCGGCTCATGGTCTACCTCGGCGCCTACGGCCCAATGCGGCCGGAAGAGCTGGCCGGCCTCCGTCGTCGAGACGTCGACCTCGACACCCTGCGCATTCGCGTTCGCCTCGCCGAGCCCGGAACGGATGAACGGGCGTCGTGTGCAGGGCGACACCAAGTCCGCGGCGGGTACCCGGACGGTCGTCCTCCCTGCGTTCCTCCACCGAGAGCCGCGCTGGCATCTGGAGTCGTACGCCGAGTCGGGGCCGGACGGTCTGATCTTCGTCGGGGAAGGGATCCCCCTTCCGCCGGACTCGACGCGACCGTCCGCAGGGCGCGCCACGAGGTGCAGGAAGCTGCTGCCGTGCCAGTAGAGGACCTGCCAGCAGAGAACACCGATGATCCAGACGATCAGCGTTCTGGCACGGATCTGGCACGCGGCGAGTGATCGCAGCGGACAGCAAAAAGGCCCGGGTCGATGACCTGGGCCTCTGTCATGGAGCGGGTGACGAGAATCGAACTCGCACTCTCAGCTTGGGAAGCTGCGGTCACTTGGGGTGGTTCGGCCTGTGATCTGGGCGAACGGCGCGGGCGCGGCCTGCTCGGGCTTGGCTGTTTTCACCGTGATTCCTCGCTGTTCCCCGCTCGATCTGGTGCGCCTGTGGTGCGCACCTGCGTCATCCCCGCTTCGGCCGTGCCTATCGCTTCTGCGCCCTGTAGTGCTTCATCAGCGCAGCGATCCGTGCAGGGTCCGTCTGGTCGTTCAGCTCGGCCACGAGATCGTCAGGACACAACTCGTAGAGGTCCCCCCACCATCGACCGCAACGAGTTGATCGCCATCAAGCA
This sequence comes from Streptomyces sp. NPDC002935, assembly GCF_040611295.1. Lineage (NCBI taxonomy): Bacteria > Bacillati > Actinomycetota > Actinomycetes > Kitasatosporales > Streptomycetaceae > Streptomyces > Streptomyces sp. NPDC002935. Next base: position 105,805 of record NZ_JBEXNW010000008.1, on the reverse strand, counting down.
GGCAGAGCTGACCTCGGCCGGCCAACTCCACCGGTAGCCGGAGAGTTCCATCGGGTGTGGATCGCGGAGCGCACTGGACAAGCACTTTAGGAGCGAGGTTGGGCCATCACTGGCGTGACCAGCAGACTCGCTACCTTGTGCCGAGTCGGGCGGTATGCACCCTCGCGCACCCCGATTCCCCGTGAGTCCCCGCCTGTTCTGGCACGGATGTGGCACGCCATCGTGCTCGGCTCCTGCTCGCTCATCCGGCCAGCCGGCTACGTGGTTGCCGCGCGGAAGAGGTCCAGGAGGGCCTGGGCTGGCGGGGTGTCCGCGTCGAAGAACTGCGTGGCCAGCGCGGCTGGCACTGCCGTTCCGTGCATGCGGACCTCGTGGCAACTGAAACAGAACGCCGCCTCGAATAGCGCCAGGTCGAGAGAGTCCTCGTACGCTCGGACACTCCAGCCTGGCGAGAAGCCGCAGCGGTGCTGTTCGCTGCAGGGCAGGTTCTCGATCAAGGTCAGGGCTTTGGCGGCCTCGCTCCCGGTCCAGTGGGCGACCGCCCTGCCGGGGTAGGGGGCACCCTTCTTGGTCGGCAGGGCGGAGATCCTCACGACCTCGAGCAGCACGGTGGACGCGACTACTTCGGGGGGAGCTGCATGTGCACAGCCTGCTCTTCTTACTGGCGGCCGGCTGAGGCATGCCGAGACCTGGGCAGAGCGCAACCCAGGCTTGCCGCTCCCCGCGCTTCCCCGCTGGAACCTGCGCGCAGTGGGCACAGTGCCCCTCGATGCGAACTACGGGCAGGACGGTCGTTGAGCTTTCTCGACCCGGTCACGGGGGCGGTAGCGGCCCTGGCAAGTCGCCTGCGGTCGACGTGGTTGCTGTACTTCGGTGCTGTATCGCACAGTCGCTGACCACCGCCTCAAGAGTTCGCTCCGAGCGGGGTGTGCGCTGCGTGACCGATCAATGGTCGACAACGGCGCCCAAGGCAAAGAACAGCATGCCGATGGCCCCCAAGAGGACAATCGGCGCGACGATGATCAACAGAATCACTCCGAGGGTGCGCATAAGGCTTGTAGCGGCCTCATGTAGTGCGTCCTGCACGGGCTCTTGGTCGGTCATGGCCCCTCCTTGCCGGCACAGTACTGCGCGGTTGGTGGAGCGTGGCACGGGTGTGGCACGGCCGAGATCATGGCAAAGGGCCAGTTCGGGAGGATCAAGCCTCTGAACTGGCCCTTTATCGTGTGCCCCCGGCAGGATTCGAACCTGCGACACCCGCTTTAGGAGTTCGATCCCGCGCCTGCGTGGCCGCGGTTCAGCTCGTGCGCGGGTGCCATCGCCGGGTGCTGACCGCCGCGGCTGTTCGTGGTCGTTGATGTCAGCGTTGGATGTCAGCGGAACAGCTGCGGCGCTGGGCAGACCTCCCATGGCCCGTCCGGCCGGTCGGCCCAGCGCCACCAGACGTGTCGGTCGGCGCACTTTCATAGCGACCGACAGGTCCGCTGGCCATCGTCCTCCCGCTCGGAGAGCACGAGGCCACCGGATCGCATGGGCTGGCTGCACTCAGGGCAGACCGGAACGCCGTCGCTCATGCGACGCACCTTAGCGACGCGACTGCTTCGTCCCGAAGCAACTTCGGTGGGGGCGCTGCCTTGGGCTGGTGCGGCCCTCACTTGTGGTGATCGTCTATTGGCGTCTGCGCTCGTCTGCTGCTGTTCGTCGGCGTTGTCACGCAGTTAGACACTCAGGGGCCACGGCAAGTCTCAGCCGGATGGCTTCCTGACTCGGGTTCGTGCTCGTTCCAGTCGTGCGATGAGGACGTCGGCCCCAGCCGTCCGGGGTCCCCCTTTAGTCAGCTCGTACACCCATGATCCGGAAATCTCGACGAGGGGGATCATCTGCGCGTACACCGTGCGGAACTGGGTGATTTTCTCGCAGATGGGTGTCTTGTTGCTCGTAAGAACCACATACCAGGCCGAGTGCTCAACAATTGCTTGGAGGTCGGAGTAGCCGACCCGTTGGTCAAACGGTGGGGCCACGGCCGAGTCGGGCCGACCTGAGGTGTCCGTACAACCATTTCCCCAGGTAGAGGGTCTTGTGCACGCCCGGACTCCAAGCGCGGAGCTCCGGCTCACCTGTCGCCTCTGGAGAACCATGCACATCCGTACGGCCGCGGCCGCCACCGCCGGCAGCCTGGCGCTGCTCACCTTCCTCGCGCCTACCGCGCAGGCGGACACCCACAGGGGCGACATCGCCTTCACGTCGGTGACCTTCAGCAAGACCACCCTCAACGTCGGCATCAGCGAGGTCCAGAAGCTGACCGCCTCCGCCACGCTGAAGGACAACTCCGGCATCAAGACCCTCATGGGGCTCAAACTGGTGAGCCCCGACGGTCACATCCAGTTCGCGAAGTCGTCGACGTGCACGCGCCCGACGTCGACGACCATGAAGTGCACCTGGTCGTACAGCCTGGACCCTGACAGCGCTGACGACTACTTCGACCTTCGCAACAGCTCGGCCGGCACCTGGCACCTCGACGCGGAGGCCGGCGCCTACGACGGTGACTTCTACACGCTCGACAGCAGCGTCACGATGAAGATCAAGCGCTATGCCAAACTGACGACGACCCAGGCAACGCCCGAACCGGTAGCCAAGGGTAAAACGCTGACGGTGACCGGCGCCCTGACCCGGGCCGACTGGAATACCAACACCTATGTCGGCTTCGCCGCCCAGAAGGTTGCCCTCCAGTTCAAGAAGTCCGGCGCCTCGACGTACACCACCGTCAAAACGGTGACCACCGACAGCACGGGCAGGCTGAAGACGACGATCACGGCGAATGCCTCCGGCACCTGGCGCTGGCACTTCGCGGGAACGGGGACGACGAGCTCTGCGACGGCCGCAGGCGACAGCGTTGCGTTGAAGTAAACCCATTCTCGGACCAGCCGGAACGGGCACGGCAGGCCACCCCAGGGGACAGCCTTCGGTCGTCCTTTTGCCCCAGTTGGCGCCCGTCCCGCTTAATGGCCTGGGCTGCGAAGAACCCCCGGGTGATCGACCTGGGGGTTTCGCATGGAGCAACTGACCAGAATCGCACTTGCACTCTCAGTTTGGGAAGCTTGGGTTCTCTGATTGCGAGAGCTCAACTGACCTGCGGCGGAGCGGTGTCGGCGCATGGTGGGCGGTCGCTTGTTTTCCGCTGTTCCCCTTGGTTCCCCGCACCATCTGGCACGCATCTGGCACGTGAGCCCTCGGACGCGGCCCCGCGGTCGTTGGGCAGGTGCTTAGAAGGCGCTTGAGCGCACCCCTGGATGAGTAGGCCTGACCTGGCTGTTTCCGGATCGGAATCCGCACGATCGGTGACTTCGACATGCGTTCGACCGGCGAGGAAGCGGCCCGCAGGCGAAGCACCGTAAGCAGCGTGTCGTCCGGTCCGCCACGCCACACCCTCCGGTCACACCCGTGGCCGTGAGGCCCGAAGAGCGCGGTCGGCACCACTGACCCCGGTCAGATGCCCTCGCCACGCGTCGTGGCGGGGGCATCGGGTCGGGTTCAAGATCCCCGACAGAGTCGCCACTGGCAGTACGACCTGCAGGGAGACGAACGGCCCTGGGACACGTGGGAGCGGTGGGAGGGCAAGGAGGTGCCCTACGCCGAGCTGGCCACCTGGCTGGCCCGCCACGCCCCCACCCGTCTCCAGACCCACGGTGCTCCTGGCGAACTGCTCCAGCGCATACGCCTGCTGGGCAGATCCGCATAGGCCCGCCTACAGGTACTGAGGTCATCAGGCAGGGGCCTGTGTTGCTCGTGTGACGTATGCGCACGCAACCCCGCTGTACCTACTGAGCAATCGTATGGGACAGCCTCGCTGCCGTGGAGTCCATGGCAGCCCTGGAAGGGATACACGAGTGGCACCTCAGGCAGCACGTCACCGGCGTTCGACAAAGCGCCGCCTCATCGGCGCAGGCGCCGTGGCGACCGTGGCCGGAATCGCGCTCACCGCGACGCTCGTAGTGAACGCCGACGCCGCGTGGACGTCCACGTGGAATGTCACCGCGTCCGGCTGGTCCGGCCAGGACGACCCCCAGGTCTCCATCGACCGCTCGGGCGATGCGCTGCTCGCATGGGCGGCCATGGACAATGCGAACAGCTCCTACTTTCGGGTACAGACCCGGGTGAAGTATGCAAACGGCACCCTGGGTGCGACCCGCACCCTGTCCCCGGACGGCCGCGCCATCAGCTGGGTGCAGGCCGACTCCGATGACACCGGCGACTCGTCGGTGGTGTGGCAGCAGGACAGCACCGTCGTCGGCCGCCGGGTCGCGTCCTCCGGCAGCCTCGTCGGCTCGCTGCAGATGCTCTCCACCCCCGGGTCGCCCGCAACCACGCCCTCGGTAGCCGTGACGCCCGGCGGCAGCTCGATGGTGGCGTGGACGGAGATCCGCGACGGCAGCTGGTACGCGGTGGCCCGTCGACTGAAGCTCGACGGCACGCTTGGCGCGGTGCACACACTCGGCTCGGGCTCGGCGGAGCCGCCGGCCATCGGAGTGGACCGCAATGGTCAGTTCGTCGTCGCCTGGGTACGCGGCTCCGAGGTGGTGGCCAAGCGGATGACCGCGACCTCGATCTCCGCGGCGAAGGTGCTCACCACGCCGATCGCGGCGTACGGCGGCTTCGGCATGGTTCGGGTCGGCGTGGACCGGGACGGCGACGCGGTGATCAGCTACCGTTCCGGCGGCGGCGACCGCTCGCAGGTCTGGGCCTCGCGCTGGAGCCACACCGGCACGCTGTCGAACCCGCTGCGTATTTCGACATCCATGGAGAACGTGGACTTCCACCACACCCTTGGGACGGACCTGGACGGCGACTCGATGATCGTGTGGGTACGCAACAACGCCGGCAAGCGCGAGCTGTACGGCCGCAAACTCTCCGCCGGCGGCACCCTCGGCGCCATCACGTCGCTGGGCGCCGGCGACCGCCCCGACCTCGCCCTGGACGACGACGGCGACGGCATGCTGGTGTCGCAGACCACCACGGCCATCTCCACGCCGCCGTACAGCGTCACGAAGGCCACCGCCCGGCTGATCAGCCGCTCCGGCACCTTCGGCAGCGCGAAGACGCTCACGACGGACGGCCGTGTGCCACAGGTCGCAGCGCGTCCGACGGCCGTGTTCACGACCACGTGGCAGCAAGAGTCGTACCCGTACACGATCAAGGCGATGACTGGTCCTTGATCTGTCTTGGTCGACGCTGCCGACAGCGGAGTCCGAACCATCCCTGTGCGCCCTGCCGCTGACCCTGCGCCCCTTCGTGGACAACCCCAACGCGCGAGGGCTGGGGGCCCAGACGCTCAAAGTGGGCCGTATGCCGTCCTGGGCGCAAGACCCCGAGTTCTACCGGTGCGCGTGTGGCGCCGATCTGGTGTACCTCTGCGAGGTACCGGAGGGCATGGAATTCGCCGTCCACCCAGGCCAACCAGAGCAGCCCTACAGCATCGGCGCCGACACCTACGGGCTCTTCCTCGGTAACGAGGTCTATCTGCTGGCTTGCCCGGCCCACTGCGACCCGGCTGCAGTCTGGCCGGTGAACCAGAACTGAACGGCGCCTAGTACGCGCAGCGAGCCTGCCCACGTGATCGACGGAGTCAATGGGCGAGTCCAGCCCGGGAGCGATCTTGAAAACCGTCGTGGCGCGAGTCACCGTGGGTTCAAATCCCACACCCACCGCGCAGGTCGAAGGCCCCTGACCAGAAACATCGGTCAGGGGCCTTCGCCGTGCAGGTTGCCTGTTGGTGACCGCAGTTCCCCGTGAGTTCCCGGCCTACCGGGCACGGATGGGGCACGGGTGCCTTCTGATCCGTAGCTATGAGTAGATCGGTCGGTGGCGGTCATGCTGGTCGCGCTACGGCCTTCCGAGGACTCTGCCGGACAGAGCCGGTTGCCGTGGTTGCTGTACCTCGCTGCTGTACCGGGGCCTTGTAGTCCCAAAGCCTTGGGCAAGGTACAGCCCCAGGGCCAAAGGCGCCGCCTTCCGCTCTCTTCCTGCGGTGAGCGACGGAGAACGACGCCCCCGACCCATGAACCGCGCATCGAAGGACCCGCCCTGGCCTGCGGCGATTGCGGCAGCCGCTGATAGCATCCGCGCACTTGTGCGAGGGGCGCACGTTCCTTCGTAGGGAGGGGAAAACCACGTGGGCCTTCCTGTCCTCAGACGCGGCCGTCTGGTTACGGCAGCCATCGTCGCGGCGCTCGCCGTCGGCGGGGTCACCGTCTACCCGCTGATCACGGCAGCACCGAGCAGCGCCGCGACGCTCGCCCCCTGGGGTACAGCGACATCGATCACCGGCACCGAGGTCAGCGCCTCGGTAAAGGAACTCGTCACTGCAGCCGACGGCTCGGCCGTGGCCGTCTGGAATCAGTTCGCCGGTGTCAACAGCAACGAGCGGAAGCTATACGCCGCCGTACGCTCGGCGGGCAGCGATACCTGGGAAACTCCAGTACTGCTGGCAACGACTCCGACCGAAGGCGGAGGCGTCAAACTGCACGCCTCCGCGGACGGCACGGTCACCGCCCTGTGGGTGGAGTTTCCCAACGAGACCTCGCCGGGTGCGGGTGAGTTGAATGTCCGGCTCGTCAGCTCCGTACTGCCGGCCGACCGCTCCGCCTGGTCCGCCCCCGTCGAACTCGTGGGTACCGACGCGGCCTGGACTGACGGCGGCATCGACCTCGCTGAGGCGTCCGACGGCTCACTCACCGCGGTCTGGGGGACCAGGGCGACAGCCACCAGCAAGCTGGAGGTCAGCACCGCAACCCGAGGCCCGGGCAGCACCTGGTCCGAGCCCGAGCAGATCAGTACCGCCGTGGCGGACGGGGCCAGCATGGCCGCAGACCCGAGCGTGGCCGTCGCCGCCGACGGCACAACCGTCGTCGTCTACGCGCAGCGGGCAGGCGAGACCGCCTCGCTGCGCACGGTCACCAGGGCGGCCGGGTCCACCGCGTGGACGGCTCCGTCTGTGGTGGCTGGCACGTATCAGTCGGTTTCCCGGCCCGAACTGGCGGCTGCGGACGACGGCTCGCTGACCCTTGCCTGGGCGGGGCACACCGACGAGTCGGAGCCGACGCCCATCTATACCTCCACCCGCGCCGCTTCGGGCGGCACCTGGTCGGCCGCCCAGGCAGTGGCCAGCACGGACAACCTGGCTGACACACCCGAGCCGCTGATCGCTCCGAACGGCGAGATAACCCTCGTCTGGGTCGACTACACCACCACCTTCGCAACCCGCACCGCTACCCGCGGCACCAACGGAACCTGGTCGGCCGTACGGACCCTGTCGACCGGTTACGTGCCCGAGCAGTACGACGTCGCCATCGGCGACGACGGCACCGTCCACGCCCTGTGGACCCAGATGGGTGGTGGCGGGCGCGTCCTGATGGAGTCTGCCCGCAGCGACGGCGCGTGGACCACCGCCACCCAGCTCCCGGGCTCCGCCAACGCCTACGTCCGCGGCCAGGTCTCCGCCGGACCAGACGGCAGCGCAACCGCCGTCTGGTCCGGCGCCACCAGCGGCAGCAGCGTCGACCGGCTCTACGGGACCCGGACTGCCTGGCCCGCGCTCGCCGTCAGCGGATCCGACGTCCCAGCGACCACCGCCCTCAGGGGCACCACTGCCTCCAGTAAGGCCTGGGCGCCGGTCTGGCAGCTCAGCCGGCCCATATCGTCGTGGTCGCTGACCCTGACCGACGTGGCGGGTAGGACCGTGCGGACCCTTACGGGCACTGCCGACGGGTTGAAGGTCGCGGCGAACTGGAACGGCCGTACCAGCAGCGGAGGTTATGCCCCCAACGGATCGCTTACCTGGACACTGCGCGCGACCCAGGTGGGCGCGACCATTGCGGTGAAGTTGGCCTCCGGCATGGTTACCGTCACCGGCGGCGCCGCCGTGGCTCATGACTTCAGCGGCACCTCAGCCACCCCCGACGGCACCGGTGATCTACTCACCCTCAATTCCTCGGGCGCTCTGACGTATCAGCTGGGCAAGCGTGCCACCGGAACGTTCTCCGGGAAGGTCAGCGGCAGCGGTTGGGCCACCTCCGTCAAGGTTGTGCCTATGGGGGACCTCAGCGGTGACCGCTGCAACGACGTTCTCGTGCGCCTGAGCAGCGGCTCGCTGCGCCTCTACAAGCCGGGCTGCGGCAAGGCCGTCACCCCGACGACGTCGTACACCTCGCTCGGCACGGGCTGGGACCAGTACAACGTCCTCACCTCGCCTGGGGACATCTCGGGCGACGGCCGGCCCGACCTGATCGCCCGCAGTTCCTCCACGGGAGCCGTCTACCTCTACAAGGGGACGAGCTCCGGCACCCTGTCCGCGCGCGTGAAGCTGTCCGCAGACTGGTCCGGCTACAAGAAGGTCGTCGGTGTCGGGGACCTGAACGGCGACGGGATCGGCGATCTCCTCGCCCAGACAGGCTCCAACGACCTGTACCGCTACAACGGCACAGGCGCCGGCACGTTCAAGACCCGCGTGAAGGTGTTCAGCGCCTGGGGCAGCTCGTACAACGCGGTCGTCGGCGTCGGCGACATCACCGGCGACGGTAAGGCCGACCTCGTCTCGTGCGACAGCGCTGGCAACGTCTACCGGAACAACGGCGACGGCAAGGGATCGTTCGGATCCCGTGCGCAGATCGCCACGGGCTGGTCCGGCTACAAGTCCCTTTCCTGACGGCCGCACACCCGCAGGGCGCCCGGGACCCACGGTCCCGGGCGCCTTGGAGCGAGGTTAGGGGACCCTAGGCGTGACCTGGGAATCCCGGCCTTGGGCAGCGCGGGGCGGTGCGCACCCTGGCGAACCTCGGTTCCCGTGAGTCCCCGTCCGTTCTGGCACGGAAGTGGCACGCCTAGCGGCCCCTCGAAGCGAACTACCGGCATTGCGGTCGCTGAGGTCTCTTGGGCAGGTCGAGCGGTTTCTAAGGACCAGCGGTGAGTGCCTACGGTTGGTGGGGTTGCTGTACTTCTCTGCTGTACTGCAGTCCTTCAGGCCCTAGCTGAACTGTGGCGGGCCGATGACAGTCTGGCCGATTTGCTCGGCCAACCACGATGCATGCCGTTCTTCGTACCCGTGACCGTTTCCGCGGCGGACGTGGACGAGGACGGTGTGCCCGTTGGACCACTCGTCCAGCTCGCGGGTGGAGGCGTTGAACAGCACAGTGACTACGGCATGCTTGTAATCCGCGTACAGATCGCGTTCCGGAACTTCCGGCCACGCGAGGCTGTCCCAGCGGATCTCTGCCACGTACTTGCTGGCGACCGCTGTGAAGGTGTCCTCGATGCTTCCTACGGGCTGATCCAGCATCGAAGCCCACAGCGGCAGATGCGTGGACAGGAAGGCGGCGTCCATGGGCAGCTGCGGAGCGTGAACTCCAATGTGCAGACCAGTTGGGTCACTTTGATCCCGGACCCAGTCGTCGACGTCCTCTTTCCTGAACCACGCGTCGGGCATTGCGCTCAAGACATGTAGGACGTCCGCCACTCTGGGGAGCTCGACATCCACGCACACCCTCGCGTGCTCCTGGTCACCCACGCTGAGCAACTGACGGGCCACGAGCAGTGCGAGTGCGGGATCTGGAGTGTGGAAGACGGGATACGCGACGTCAACGGACATGCGTGCACCCTGCCACAACGATCAGCGGGCGAAGATCGGTTCTTCTGCAGGTGCGAGTGGGCGCTGCTCCCACGCGGTCGGTGGAGTCTTAATGGCTGAGTCAAGAGGCTCCACCGGTCGGCGGCGCTGTCAGGCGTCGTGGTCGGCAGCCTCTTCGAGCAGGTCCATGGCGTCGTTGTGGAAGCGGCGTTCGGTGTCGCGGCATGGGGCGTTGAAGAAGGCTCGTTGGGCTTCGGCAAGATCGCAGTTCAGCAGGCCCATGGTCACGAGCACGGCTTCCACGCCGTGACACCCGTTGTCGCTGAGGAACTGCTGGAGGGTGTCCGTGTCGCCGGTGGCCTCCCAGACGGGCCGGGCGGTTTCCTGCATGGCAGTGATGCGCGCTGATCGTTCTGCGTCGAAGCCCACCGGACCCACCTTCCTGGTTTGGCCCGCAGGCTATCCCCAGGCAGGCGGGCAGCGATGGCCCGTTTCAGGCGGCTTGAGCGACGGGTGGATGGAGGGTGAAGGCTCTGCCGTCGCGCAAGAGCGCCCAGAGGACATCGACACGTCGGCGGGCGAGGGCGATGACGGCCTGGACGTGCTTGCATCCCTGGGCCCGCTTCGGCGCCATACGCCGGACTTGCTGATGGTGACGTCGTGGTACCGCTTGCCTGGACGCGGTGGCCGGGCAGTTGCTTCTCGTACCGCTTCCACCGGCGGTCGTGACGCTTGTAGCGCTGCGAGGCCGGCAGGCGGCCCATGTCCAGGCGGTTGAGGATGATCGACGTGAAATTCATCGAACCGCTCGCCTCGATGCCCCAGGGCCGCCGCGGCGGACGCAACAAGTACTTCCAGTTCACCGCAATCGACGACTGCACCCGCCTGCGCGTCCTGCGGATCTATCCGACCTTGAACCAGGCCACCGCGATCCAGTTCCTCGACTACGTCATCCAACGCCTGCCGTTCCAGGTCGAGGTCATCCAGACCGACAATGGCGCCGAGTTCCAGTCCGTCTTCCACTGGCACGTCCTCGACAAGGGCATCGCCCACGCCTACATCAAGCCCCGCACCCCGCGGCTGAACGGCAAGGTCGAACGCTCCCACCGCATCGACGCCGAAGAGTTCTACCGGCTCTTCGACGGCGTCATCATCGACGACGCCGAGGTCTTCAACGACAAACTGCGCGAGTGGGAGGACTACTACAACTACCATCGCCCCCACGGCGACCTCGGCGGCCAGACACCCTACGAACGCCTCAAGCAGAAGACCACGACCCAGGCGTAATCGGTGATCGTCAGTTGCACAGCTCGCGGAAGGCTTCCGCTTCTACGACCTTCGTCACACCGGCCACACGCTCTCGACCCGTTCGGGAGCCACCCTCAAGGACACGATGGTCCGCGCCGGCCAGTCCTCCGAGAAGGCGGCGCTGATCTATCAACACTCCGACACCGAGCGGCAACGGGACGTGGCGGCCGGGCTGGACGACATGGTCCGTGCGGAGCGTGCGAAGCGTCACGGTGACGACCGGGCGCACCACAAGGAGGAGCCCACTGGCAGCTAGCCGGTCCTTATGGTGCGGATGTGGTGCGCGCACTCCCCACTGGTCTGGACAACAAAGAACCCCCGGGTCGTCGACCTGGGGGTTTCACATGGAGCGGGTGACGAGAATCGAACTCGCACTCTCAGCTTGGGAAGCTGATGTTCTACCACTAAACTACACCCGCGTAAGACGCCGGTTGAGCCGGTGCCGAATGCTCGCTCACTCTACCTCATGCCCGGCCCCCGGCGTCGAAGCCGTGGGGCCCGCTCGTGTTGCGGAGGGTGGATGCGGCTGCGGGGGGCGGGAGTTGAGGCGTACGGTAGGGGCGTTGAAGAGGGCCCTGGCGGGACCGGAGTGCCGCCTGGAGAGCCGTCCCTTTCATCCCGTAATGTGGCTTTCGTTGTCAGGGCATCAGCCTGACGCGGCTCTTGGGGAAGGGACTCTGGGACTTGATGGAGCGCACCGTCGTCCGTTGTGCCGAGGGGCACGTGTTCAGCACCGCTTCGTTCCCGATGCAGCAGGCCGAGCGGCTCGGCCCCGGCCGGCTGCTCCGGTGTCCACGCTGTGCCCGGCTCCGCAGTGTGGTGCCGGTGGCTTTGGAGAAGCGGTGACGGCGTAACGGAGCAGGAGTGGCGCCGCAGCAGTGACACAGAGCCGTGGCGCCGTAGCAGTGGTGGAGAAACAGGGGCCCAGCAGTACGGGCGCCGGGGCAGTGACGGAGTAGTACGGGCGCGCGGTGTCGTCACGATTGTGGTGGCTCCGCGCGCCTTGCGTATCCTCAGGGCGTGCTTCTCTCAGACAAGGACATCCGGGCCGAGATCGACGCCGGGCGGGTCCGGATCGATCCTTACGACGAATCCATGGTGCAGCCGTCGAGCATCGACGTGCGGCTCGACCGCTACTTCCGGGTGTTCGAGAATCACCGCTACCCCCACATCGATCCCGCGGTCGAGCAGGCGGACCTCACGCGGCTCGTCGAGCCCGAGGGTGACGAGCCGTTCATCCTCCACCCCGGAGAGTTCGTCCTCGCCAGTACGTACGAGGTCATCTCGCTGCCCGACGACCTAGCCTCGCGGCTTGAGGGCAAGAGTTCGCTGGGGCGGCTGGGACTGGTCACGCACTCCACCGCCGGGTTCATCGACCCCGGGTTCTCCGGGCACGTGACCCTTGAGCTGTCCAACCTCGCGACCCTGCCCATCAAGCTGTGGCCCGGGATGAAGATCGGCCAGCTGTGCATGTTCCGGCTCAGCTCGCCGGCCGAGTTCCCGTACGGCAGTGACCGGTACGGCTCCCGGTACCAGGGCCAGCGCGGTCCGACCGCCTCGCGGTCCTTCCTGAACTTCCACCGCACCCAGGTCTGAGGCGACGAGCATGTCTCCCGTGCGCGAGAACCTCAGCTACGAAGGGTTCGGCGTCGCCGTGCGCGAACTCGCCCAGACCATCGCGGACGACGGGTACGAGCCCGACATCGTGCTGTCCATCGCCCGTGGCGGCGTCTTCGTCGCGGGCGGGCTCGCCTATGCCCTGGACTGCAAGAACATCCACCTCGTGAACGTCGAGTTCTATACGGGGGTGGGGACGACGCTGGAGATGCCGGTCATGCTCGCTCCGGTCCCCAACGCGATCGACTTCTCCGACAAGAAGGTCCTGATCACCGACGACGTCGCCGACACGGGCAAGACGCTCAAGCTCGTGCACGACTTCTGCGTCGACGCCGTCGCCGAGGTCCGCAGCGCCGTGATCTACGAGAAGACCCAGTCGCTCGTGAAATGCGAGTACGTGTGGAAGCGGACCGACGAGTGGATCAACTTCCCGTGGAGTGTTCTGCCTGCAGTACATAGGTCGGGAGAAGCCGCTAAGTCGAACAAGGAAGCGGTCTGAGCTGCGAGTACCCCGTAGTTCAAGGGAGAGCCCCTCGATAGATCATCGAGGGGCTCTCGTGCTGCTCAGGAACGCTGCTGACCTTCTGATCCGTAGCAGTACGTCCGAGTGATCGTCTGAGCGGAATGGCGCAGTGCAGGAGTGTCGTCATCTCGCAGACCACAGCCGTGCCGATCATGTCACGAGATGGAAGCACCGGAGCAGGCAGCGGATGGAGTCTCATGACACCAAGTCAATTCCTTCGCCGGTTGGGCGGGTGGCGTCCCTGGATCATTGGAATGGCGACGGCAGTTCTGCTGGCTGCGACGCCCTCATACGCTGCGGCCGCCGAGGCGGGCGCAGTCGCCCCGTATCTCCCCGGCGCCACCGGGGAACCCATAAGGGGTGCCGCCCAGTGCCCGGGTGGTGGACCGGCCGGAAACCGGAGTTCGGCCACCGTGTCGGCCTCCGGCTTCGGCGGCCGGTTCGTCGCCAAGCCATCGCCGACACTTGCCGGCTCTTCCGGCGGGGGCTACGGCCAGGAGTGCCCGCCGCCCCCCTGCACCGGCCGTCCGTCCGACGGCGATGGCCCCGGCGCGCGCACCGGCGATGTAACGGTGGTAAAGGAGGACTCGGACACCGGCAACCCGATTGCCGGTGCCACTTTCGAACTATGGTCCGAGACCAACGGCATCCAGGGCCTCCAGACCAGTGGCACCCAGCCGGACACGCAGATCGGCGACCCCTGCACCACCGGTGCCGACGGATCGTGCAGCCGCACCGTGATGTTGGGCACCTATTACTGGCGCGAGACTTCGGCTCCGCCCGGGTACGACCTGCCGGCGAACCCGGTTTTCGGCCCGCTGGTGCTCACGCAGGAGAACGCCGATACCGGTGTCATCGTTAGTGCCGAAAACACCGCAAGCGCCGTGCCCCCGGTCTCGCCCCGGACGACGGCAAGCACACAAGGGCCGCGTCGAGCCATCCGGTAAGCAATCTTGAAACCGCCGTGGCAGCGATGTCACTGTGGGTTCAAATCCCACTCCCACCGCACAGTGAAACGGCCCCTGACCAGGTAAATCAGTCAGGGGCCGTTCTGTGGGTAGCTGCCCGTGAGGGGCCGCTGTTCCCCGGGTTTCCCGTTGGGTCGACCACGGGGGACTGTGGACGTTGACTTTTGAGTGGGGTGGAGGGCGTCTGGTCGTCGGTGCCCGCCTCATGCTGACGCCCTGTCCGATGTCTGCGGAAACGTGGCTCTTCGGGGCGACAGGACCGGGCCGCATGAACCGTCACGACGTTTCGCGCGAGGGGCCTGACAGCGTCGTGGTGGAGAAAGTCTGACTGGCAGGGCAGTCGAACCCCCTTCCGTACCCGTCTTTACGGGGGAACGAGGGAGGGCACAATGAACGCCGACGACGAACGCCAGTTCCGCGAGTTCGTGGCGGCGCGGTCGAGATCGCTGCTGCACACGGCCTACCTGCTGACCGGGGACTGGGAGCAGGGCCGCGACCTGCTCCAGACCGCGCTTGCCTCCACCGCTCGGCGTTGGTCGCAGCTGCGCGACCGGCAGCAGCCGGAGATCTATGTGCGCCGGGCGATCTACCACGCCCAGGTGGACCGCTTCCGACTGCTCAGCTGGGGACGGGAGACGGTCACCGACACCCTGCCGGACCAGCCGTCCGCGCAGGCCACCGACTGGGCTGACACCGTGGTCCAGCGGCAGGACATCATGGCCGCGCTGCGGCGGCTGCCCAAGCGCCAGCGTGCGGTGATCGTTCTGCGCTACTTCGAGGACCGGCCGGACGCCGAGATTGCCGCGATTCTGGGCGTCGCCCAGGGGACGGTCCGCAGCCAGACCCACAAGGCCCTCGCCTCCCTCCGCACCACCTTGGCCGAGGCAGGGCCGTCGGCCCCCGCCGCCCCCACCGCCCCCGCCGCCTCCTCCTCCGCTGCCTCCGGAAGGGGCGTGATCGCATGAACGACTCGACCGAACACCCGCTGCACGAAACCTTGCTGCACGACGCCTTGCACGCTCATGTCCGGGAGGGTGGCGGTGATGCCGCCGGTCCCTATCTGGTCGGCCTGGCTGACGGCGCATTGCAGGTCGCCCGGCGGCGGCAGCGGCTGACCCGCGCCGGGGTCGGCATCGCGGCCGCCGCCGTGGTCGCCGCCGCCTGGGTGGCCGTCGCGGACGACGGCGCGACCCGGCACGCGCACGAGGTTCAGCCTGCCGCGGAGGGCACGGGGAACGGCGAGGAGGTCGCCCTGATGTCCATCCTGCCGGTCACCTCGTCCACGGAGCACGCCTGCACCCATGGCAGCGGCGGCTACACCGTGCACGCGAGCACGACCCACCCGGCGTTCTGCATCCACGCCGACCGGGCCAGGGGCATGACCGACGTCCGTGTCACCTCCGCAAAGGCTGAAAAAAGCACCCTCGACGGCACCTGGAAGGTCGAGGTGACCCTCAGCTCCGCCGACCGGACCCGTTTCGCCGCCCTCACCGGCTCCATCGCCGCGGCCCCGTCCCCTCGCAACGGATTCGCCATCGTCATCGACGGCAAGCTCTGGGCCAACCCCGCCGTGACCTCCTCGCTCACCGGAGGCCGTGTCGAAATCGTCGGAGCCTTCGTCGGGGACCTCACCAGCGCCGACGCCCACGACCTCGCCCTCCGGCTGGACACCGGCAGGTGACGGACACTGATCCAGTTCATCGGCGCACGGGGTAGCCGTGGTCGGCGGTGGTCGAACCGGGCGTGGGAGAACGCGAGAGGGGCTCCCGGTGATGTGCCGGGAGCCCCTCTCATCTGTGCGGGTGAAGCGCGAGGGCCGCTAGAACGTGCCCAGCTTGATGATCGACAGGATGGCGATCAGCTGAATGGCTGACGCGGCGAGGGCCTTCGGCCACGGGAGGTCGTGGGACTTGCCGACCATCAGGGTCAGCAGGGCGCCCGCGGCGACCCAGGTGAGCCAGCCGAGGAGCTTGACGAACGACGCGTCGCCGCCGAAGAACATGGCGACGAGCAGACGCGGGGTGTCCGTGATGGACATGATCAGCATGGAGAGGCCGACCGTCGGCTGCCAGGCGCCGTCGCCGCCGAGCTGGCGGGCCAGGGTGTGGGTGACCACGCCCAGGATGAACGTGCTGATGACGATGGCGACGGCGGTCGTCAGGACGATCGGGACGGCGTTGGAGAGGGTCGCGCTGATGGCGTCCTCGCGGGCGCCGTCGAAGCCGAAGACCGCCAGCAGCCCGTAGAGGAACGTCACGATGAGGGCCGGGGCCCACATCGTGTAGTCGCGCATCTGGAGGAAGGTCCTGTTCGGGGCCGTCACGATGCCCTTGAGCAGGTCCTTCCAGTGCAGCCGGGGGCCGACCGGCGGAGCCGCCGCCGCGCCCGCGCGGTAGGTGTCGCCCTGGTTGTAGGGGTCGTCGCCGATCGAGAACGCCTGGGTATGGCCAGGGCTGTTCGCGGCGTACGGGTCCGGGCCCTGCTGCGGGTGACCGTCACCGAAGTACTCCGGCTCGCCGTGTCCGCCCCCGCCGCCGTGTCCGCCGCCCTGGGGCCAGCCGCCCTGCTGTCCGCCGTACGGCTGCTGTCCCCCGTACTGCGGCTGCGCCGGCGCGGGCGGATAGCCGTACGGCTGTTGCCCGCCTCCCTGAGGGGGCTGCTGCCCCCGTCCCTGGGGGGACTGCCCGTACGACGGTTGTTGTTGCGGTCGCGCTTGCGGGGCACGGTTGTCCCGGCCGCCGCGTCCGATCCTGAATCCAGCCACGTTATCGAACGTACCTGGTCCCGAAGAGTGACGTGCCGGGGCCGGGGCAACGGGCCCGGCATTGGGGCCGAGCTGTGACATCCCCTAAGGGGTTCTCCGGACTGCCCCTACGGGAGGGCCGGGAGCACCCGGGCGACGCCTCTGGGCAGGGGGAAGTTGGGGACACGCCGGGCCCGCGAGCGGTACGGGCCCGGCGTGTGAGGAGAGGGGCCGCTGGGGGAAGGCGGCCCCTTCGGGGCGAGTGGTCCCGGTCGCCGTACGAACGTACGCGCGAACATTCGCGCGAACCTCCGTCCGAAGGGCGGCCGGGATCGGCCGGTGCGAGGGACCGGGATCGGCCGACTCGGGTGATCGTGCTCAGCCCGTACGGGCGATGGTGCTCAGCCGCGGGGAGTCGTGATCGTGCTCAGCCGGTGGGAGTGATGCCGCCCGTCCGACCGGAGCGGCGGCATCAGTCGGCGAAGACGGCGCCGAACTGCGGGGTGCCCGACGTCGAGACGCCCGACGTGCTCGGCGAGACGCTACGGGAGCCGGTCGTGGTGATCACGCTGCCGTTGGAGGGCAGGTAGGTGACCGCGCCGTTGCCGCTGTTCTCGTACGAGCCGACGATCAGGTCGGCCTTGCCGTCGCCGTTGACATCGTCGAGCTTGATGTCCGCGCCGAACAGGTCGCTCTTCTCGTCGGTGCCGGGGACACCCGCCGTGCTCTGCGAGAAGGCCTGCGCGCCGGAGGAGACGTTGACGCCGGTCGCGGAGCCGTACAGGACGGTGACCCTGCCGGTGTTGGAGACGCCGTCGACGTCCTCGTCCGGGGCGGAGACGACCAGGTCCTGGAAGCCGTCGCCGTTGATGTCGCCGAGGTCCAGCTCCCAGCCGAAGCCGTCGCCCTTCTCCGAGGTGCCGGGGACGCTGCCGGTGTTCTGGGTGATGCCGGATGTGCCGGCCGGGCCGGACGCGGAGCCGTAGGTGATGTTCACCTTGCCGCCGTCGGCGGCGTCCGGGACGGGCGTGCCGTCCTCGGTCTTGGCGTCCCAGCCCGCGCCGCTGACGATGTCGGCGTAGCCGTCGCCGTTGACGTCCCCGATGCCGGTGATCATGCCGGGCTTGAGGGCCTGCGCGGACGCGACGCTCAGGCCGCTCGCCGTGCCGGGCACGAAGTAGTTCGTGTTCCAGAAGTCGCCGGTCTGCGTCTCGAAGCCGTCGACGATCAGGTCGGTCCTGCCGTCGCCGTTCACGTCGCCCGCGGTCAGGCTGAGCGGGCCGTAGGGCGCGTCGTTGGTGCCCGTGTCGATCGGGGGCTTGATCGTCGTACGGCCGCCGGGGGTGCCGGCCGTGCTGAAGCCGCCCTTGTAGACGTAGATCGTGCTCGACGAGCTGCCGACGGCCAGATCGGCCTTTCCGTCGCCGTCGAAGTCGCCGGCGGCCAGGTCCTTGCCCCAGTAGTCGTGCGAGGAGGGGGACGGGTCCGGGACGCTGATGGCTTTGCCGGTGAGGCCGCTCGCGGAGCCCCAGAGGATGGCGAGGCCGCCGCCGTTGGTGTCGGTGCCGACCTTCTCCGACGGGGACGCGACGGCGAGGTCGTCGTATCCGTCGTTGTTGAAGTCGGCGTACGCCGACTCGACACCGAAGGCGTCCCCGGCCTCGGCGGTGCCCGGGACACCGCTGGTGTTCTGGCTGATCGTGGAGCGCTTGGCGGACGATACGCCGGTGGAGGTGCCGTAGAGGGCGACGATCTGCCCGGCGCCGGCGTGGCCGCCGACGTAGGCGCCGTGTGCCGAGAAGGCCACGTCGCCCTTGCCGTCGCCGTTGAAGTCGGCCTGCGGGACCGTGGCGGAGTCCGCGGCGCTCGCGGTCGCGGCCGAGAAGGTGAGCAGACCGCCCGTCAGCGCGGCAGCGGTGGCCGTCGCGAGGGCGAGTCGCACGTGGTGCGGGTGACGCTTGTGCATGCGGGATTCTCCTGCGGCATGCGGGGATGCTGGGCACGCATCCCCTGTCAATGGGAGCCGACCGTCTGTGTTTGCCTGGAGTTGTCCGGCGGTTCACTGACTGATCAGCGAACAGGAGACCGGCGAAGGTGGGTGAAGGTTGTACAAGAATTCGAAAAACGTTTGAGCTGGGTGGGATTCACGAGGCGGAGGGGGCGCGCCCGTGGAAGGACGCGCCCGTGGAAGAACGCGCCCCACCCACCCGTCCGGGCGCGAGTGCGCCGGGTGCCTCGGGCCCTGGCCCCGGCCCGAGGTGTCGGCCGTCGCGGCAGCCGCTGCCTCGGCCGCTGCTTCAGATGTAGCTGCCTCGGCCGCTACTTCAGCCGCCGGGGTACGCCGATGTCGTCCGGTGTGAAGAGCCGTGTCTTCTTGGGGTCGAACCCGTGTTCCGTGCCCCGCAATACCAGATAGGCGCCCTTCCGCTTCTCGTACAGCGGTGCGAAGACGACCGCGTCCGCGTGGCCGTCGCCGTCGACGTCGAGCAGCGGGGGACGGTGGCCGAAGACGTTCCAGTAGTGCGGATTCGGGGTGCCGGGCAGGCCGTCGGTCTCCGCGTCGATCGCCTGCTCGCCGTCGAGGGACTGCGCCCCGTCCGACCCGCCGGGCAGCAGCGTCACCTTGCCGTCGTGACCCCGGAAGGTCGGGGCGTTCACGACGACATCCGGTCTCCCGTCGCCGTTGACGTCGCCGACGGAGGGCGACGAGCCGAAGTCGGTGGGGTGCCGGTCGGCGGTGTCCGTGCTGCCGATCACGGTCCGCTCGCGGCCCGTGTCCAGACCGGACTTCGCCCCGTACAGGATCGTCAGGGCGCCCGTCGGGGTCGCGGTGAGCTGGGTGTGCACGAGCAGGTCGGGGAGGCCATCGCCGTCCGCGTCCCCGGTGGCCGGGATGTCGGGCACCGTCAGGCCCTCGATGGCCTTCTCCTGACGGGTGTCCCGCACAAGCCCCTGTTCGTCGCCCTCGTACACGCCGACCGAGTGCAGGTCGGTGGGCGCGTTGTCGTCGTCGTCGGAGTCGAAGGAGTAGGTGAGCACCACTTCGGCCCTGCCGTCGCCGTCGAAGTCGCCGGTGGTGGCCGAGGCGGTCGTGGCGTAGCCGTGCTGGCTGAGGTCGAGCACGGCCTGTCGGCTCGGTGACCCCTTGCGGTCGAAGGGGCCGTACAGGAGCAGGCCGCCGGCGCCCTTCTCGGTGGCGTCGGGGTCGGTCGAGCCGCCGTGGCCTCCGTCGAGCAGGTCCACGGAGCCGTCGCCGCCGAACAGCGCGAAGGACTCGCGTGCGTCCCCGTCCGCGCCGCGGCTGCCGACCAGGTCCGTGAAACCGTCGCCGTCGAGGTCGGTGCGCAGGGGCTCCGTGATGAACATCGCGTAGTTCTCGGTGCCGGCCGGAGTCCGTTGTGCCGTGGCGGCGTCGAGGCCCGAGCGCGATCCGTAGACCACGACCAGGTTCGCCGCGTACTTCTTGCGGTCCTTGGACTTCGACTCCACGACGTCCACGAAGTCGTCGTAGCCGTCACCGTTGAAGTCGCCGGGGTCGGGCTTTCCGGCGGCGGGCCTCGTGGTGCCTGGGCGGGAGGAGCGGTCGCCGGCGGAGGGCTCGTTGGCGCCGCACCCCGCGACCGCGAACAGCAGGGCACAACCCAGCACGGCGGCGGGTCGGCGGCGCGTACGCATGGTGGGCTCCAAAGGGGACTGGGGGATCGGACGACGACCAGGGGATCGGACGGGGACCAGGGGTTTCGGGGAGTGACTCCCGAGGCGTACGAAGGGTTGCCCGTCGTTCTACGTGCCCGACGACGGCGGCCTGCCCGCCTCGGTCGGGAAACTCGTCGACAAGTCCTGATCCGTCAGGTCCTGGGCAGGAACGCGGCGGTGGAGAAGGTGACGTCGGGCGCGGCGGCCACCGGCCCACCCTTCTCGCCCGGGTACACCGCGACCGTGTCCCGTGTCTCGCCCCGGAACGTCCGCACCACCAGGTCGGCCCGTCCGTCCCCGGTGAAGTCGGCGACGGCCAGGACGCGGGTGGTGCCCTCGGCGGGCGGTTTCACGGTCACCGTGCCGGTCGCGGACAGTCCGCCCGTACGGCCCCGCAGGACACGCAACTCCGATCCGCTGGAGACGAGTTCGCTCAGCCCGTCGCCGTCGAAGTCGCCCGCGTCGAGGGCCGATCCCGGAGTCGCGACGGTCCCGCGGGCGGCGCCGGGGAGGTCGTAGCGCAGAGACGTTCCGCCCATCGAGCCGACGGCCGCGTCGAGTGCCTTGCCCCGGCCGAAGCGGCCGAACGCCACGTCGATGCCGGCCGGCAGGGTGGTCCCGGTACGGGTGGGGCCCGCCGGGCCGCCGAGGACGACGGCGGAGGTGGTCGCGCCGTCGGCCGCCGTACGGACGAGGAGGTCGTCGTAGCCGTCACGGTTGACGTCGACGGCGGGCCCGGTCGGCACGTTGCCCGGTGAGGCGAGCGGCTTCCCCGCGGCGCGCGGGGTGCCCATACGGCTGAACGGGCCGCGCAGATAGCTCAGTTCACCGTTGGAGGCGTGCACGACGAGGTCCTGCGCGCCGTCGCCGTCGAAGTCGCCGCAGACCGGCTGGTCGGGCCAGTCGTTGCCGAAACGTGCCTGCGCGGGGATGGCGAGCCGCACCGCCTTCCCCTTCAGGCCGGTGGGGGACCCGAAGAGGATCTGGAGGGGGACCGGGGGTTGTCCCTGTCCGTCGTAGGGCGGGTCGGTCGACACGACGAGATCCGTGAAGCCGTCCTTGTCCAGATCGCAGCTCTCCTCCGCGTCGAAGAGGGCGGGGAGTTCGCCCTCGGTCGCGGCGGCCTGCTTCCGCGGATCGAGCAACTGCCGTGCGCCGGGCGTGAGTCCGCGCGCGCCGCCGTAGACGATCCCGATGCCCGCGTCGTCGGCGTGGCTCTGTTCCTTGACCAGGTCGTCGATCACCAGGTCGCGGTGTCCGTCGCCGTTGAAGTCGTCGGCGACCTTGCTGCCCCTGCCGTGCGGGACGGGGAGCTGGGCGGGGGCGTCGGCGACCCGTACGGGTGTGTGCCGGGGGGCTCCGGCGTCGGCGGTGGGGCCGCAGGCGGCGAGGAGGAGGACGCAGCCGAGAGCCGTCGCCTTATGTGTCCCGCGTATTCGCCCGCGCACCGCTCACCTCGTCAGCCCCGTTGAAAACGACTGAGTAATGATGCACGCGTTCGAGTTACAACGACACCCCCGTGCTCCGGAGAGCACGGGGGTGTCGGTCGTACCGATCGGACCGGGCCGGTCGGCGGGGTCGGTCGTGGCTGCTACTTCACCGGCTCCGGCTCTGGCTCGTTCTCCGACTCGGCGGCGCCCGCCGGGGGTTCGTCGTCGACCGGGGTCTTGACGGAGTCGAGGAGGAGCTGGGCGACGTCGACGACCTGGATGGACTCCTTGGCCTTGCCGTCGTTCTTCTTGCCGTTGACCGAGTCGGTCAGCATGACGAGGCAGAACGGGCAGGCGGTGGAGACGATGTCCGGGTTCAGCGAGAGAGCCTCGTCGACACGCTCGTTGTTGATGCGCTTGCCGATCCGCTCCTCCATCCACATCCGCGCGCCACCGGCGCCGCAGCAGAAGCCGCGTTCCTTGTGGCGGTGCATCTCCTGCTGGCGCAGGCCCGGGACGGCGGACATGATCTCGCGCGGGGGCGTGTAGATCTTGTTGTGGCGGCCCAGGTAGCAGGGGTCGTGGTAGGTGATGAGGCCCTCGACCGGGGTCACCGGGAACAGCTTGCCCTCGTCGATGAGGTGCTGGAGCAGCTGGGTGTGGTGGATGACCTCGTAGTCGCCGCCGATCTGCGGGTACTCGTTGCCGATCGTGTTGAGGCAGTGCGGGCAGGTGGCGACGATCTTCTTCGCCGTCCGCGGCTTCTTCGACTCGGCGGTGACGTTGCCCTCGTCGTCGAGCTCCTCGCCGAACGCCATGTTCAGCGCGGCGACGTTCTCCATGCCGAGCTCCTGGAACAGGGGCTCGTTGCCGAGGCGGCGGGCGGAGTCACCGGTGCACTTCTCGTCGCCGCCCATGATCGCGAACTTGACGCCCGCCATGTGCAGCAGCTCCGCGAAGGCCTTGGTGGTCTTCTTGGCGCGGTCCTCCAGGGCGCCGGCGCAGCCGACCCAGTACAGGTACTCGACCTCGGTCAGGTCCTCGATGTCGCGGCCGACGACGGGGATCTCGAAGTCGACCTCCTTGGTCCACTCGAGGCGCTGCTTCTTGGCGAGACCCCAGGGGTTGCCCTTCTTCTCCAGGTTCTTGAGCATCGTGCCCGCCTCGGACGGGAACGCGCTCTCGATCATCACCTGGTAGCGGCGCATGTCGACGATGTGGTCGATGTGCTCGATGTCGACCGGGCACTGCTCGACACAGGCGCCGCAGGTGGTGCAGGACCACAGGACGTCCGGGTCGATGACGCCGTTCTCTTCCGCGGTGCCGATCAGCGGGCGCTCGGCCTCGGCGAGGGCGGCCGCGGGGACGTCCTTGAGCTGCTCCTCGGACGCCTTCTCCTCGCCCTCCATGGTCTTGCCGCCGCCGGCCAGCAGGTACGGGGCCTTGGCGTGCGCGTGGTCGCGCAGCGACATGATGAGGAGCTTGGGGGAGAGGGGCTTGCCGGTGTTCCAGGCGGGGCACTGCGACTGGCAGCGGCCGCACTCGGTGCAGGTGGAGAAGTCGAGCAGGCCCTTCCAGGAGAACTGCTCGACCTGGGAGACACCGAAGACGTCGTCCTCACCGGGGTCGGTGAAGTCGATGGCCTTGCCGCCGCTGGTCATCGGGAGCAGCTCGCCGAGGGCGGTCTCACCCTTGGCGTTGCGCTTGAACCAGATGTTGGGGAAAGCGAGGAAGCGGTGCCAGGCGACACCCATGTTGGTGTTCAGGCCGACCGTGATCGCCCAGGTCATGGTGACGCCGAGCTTGATCATGGCGGTCAGGTAGACCAGGTTCTGCAGCGTTCCGAGGCTCAGGCCCTTGAAGGCGGCGACCAGGGGGTACGAGGCCCAGTACGCGGCCTCGTAGTGGTCGACACCGTGGATCGCGCCCTCCAGGCCGCGCAGGGTCATGATCGCGAGGCCGATGACGAGGATCACGGCCTCGACGAAGTACGCCTGGCCCGTCTTGGAGCCGGCGAAGCGTGACTTGCGGCCCGGCTTGGACGGCCGGTTCAGCTGCCGGACGGCGATCAGCACGAGGATGCCGAGCGTCGTGAACAGCGCGATGAACTCGGTGTACAGCTCGTACGGGAGCCAGCCGCCGAGCACCGGCAGCGTCCAGTCGGCCTTGAACAGCTGACCGTAGGCCGTGACGATCGTCAGGCCGAGGGTCAGGAAGCCGACGGCCACGAACCAGTGCGCGACGCCGATGATCCCCCACCGGTTCATACGGGTGTGGCCGACGAACTCCTTGGCCAGCGTGACGCTGCGGGCCTTCCAGTCGTCGGTGCGGCTGCCGGCGGGTACGGCCTGGCCGAGCTTGATGAACCGGTAGATCTGCGCGACTGCCCGTGCGATCAGCGCGACGCCGACCACGGTCAGGACCAGCGACACAATGATCGCGGCGAGTTGCATTCGGGGGCTCCTCGGGCCTGCGAGGTGTTGCTTCGAGAGTGACCTCGAAGGTGATTACTAAGCGGTAACTTATGCAGTCCGTCTGAGACTACCCACTTCTTCCGCCGCACTGTAGCCAGAGGTGCGGTGATCTGCGTCGCTGAGGGAAGCCTGACCGGCCCCGCCCGGGCGGGCGGAAGGGCGGTGTCGCCCTGGGGCGACCGGGACACGTAAAGCCGATCGTGTTATTCGCACAATACTGTGACAATTACCCCTAAATTAGCGATGTGCTGTACGGAATCTCGGCCGCCACCGCCGCTCTGCTCCTCACCGCCGCGCTCGCCGCGCTGCTGCGGTCGTTCTCCCTGCGCTTCGGTGTGGCCGACGGGACGGGGCTGCCCTCGCGCCGGGCCAGACCGCGAGCGCCGGGGCGGGGACGGCCGGTTCCGCCGCTGGGCGGGGTGGCCGTGGTCGGCGGGACGGCGTTCGTCGGCTGGGCCGGGAACTGGACGGGTGTCGCCCCGCTCGGGCCGGAGGCCGGACGGCTGCTGGCCGCCGGGATCGTGGTCGCCCTGCTCGGGCTGGCCGCCGATCTGCTGCCCGTGCCGCCGGTGGTGTGCGTCGTCGGTGTCGCCGTCGCCGCGGCGCTGACCGTCCCCCAGGACGAACTCGGCGTGCCGGGAGCCGTGCTGGCCGTCGCCTGGATCGTCTTCGTCACGCAGGCCTTCCGCTCGCTCGATCACGCCGACGGGGTGATGGGGACGGTCGGCGTCATCACCGCGTTCGCGCTCAGCGGGTGCGCGGCCGCCGAGGTCATGGACGGGCTCGCCGCGCTGCTCAGCGTGCTGGCCGCCGCGCTCACCGGCTTCCTGATGCACGGATGGCCGCCCGCCCGGATCGCGCCGGGGCGGTGCGGGTCGCTGTTCGCCGGATTCGTGCTGGCGGCGGCGGTCGTGCAGGTGCACGCGGAGCGGCCCGCCGGGCCCGGGTTCGGTGCCGGGTTCGCGCTGACGGCCGTGGCCAGTGCCGACGCCGTCCTGGTCCTCGTGTCGCGGCGGCGGGCCGGGCGGCCGCTGCTGCGGTCCGCGCCGGACCATCTGGTGCACCGGCTGCGGCGGGCGGGGCTGACCCGGCAGGGGGTCATGGTCGTGATGGGGCTCGCCGCGTTCGCGGGTGCGCTGGTGGGGCTGCTCATCGATCTGGGGTGGCTGGGGGCGGGAGCCGCCTGGTGGGTGGCCGGCGTCGTGGCGCTGGTCGCCGTAGCGGGGGCCGTCCGTCCGGGGCCCCGCCCGCGCCGTCCCCATCCGCATGCGATCCCCGCCCCCGGGGGACCCGTCCCGAGAGCCTCGCACCGGCCGGGACGGCCTCGGCGTACCCCCTCGGATGCGGTGAAGGTTCCCTGACTCTGCGAGAAAACCGCAGGTCAGAAGCTGCCTGCGTGTAAGGAACGGATAAGAGTTGAGCCCCTGCGGCTCAGGTCTGTTGACCGAGCGGCGGACGTCGTGCACACTTGAGCCCGTTCCACTCAAGTCATTGCTGGAGGAATCGAAATGGCACGTGCGGTCGGCATCGACCTGGGCACGACTAACTCAGTCGTCAGCGTTCTGGAGGGCGGCGAGCCCACCGTCATCACCAACGCCGAGGGCGCCAGGACCACGCCGTCCGTCGTCGCCTTCGCGAAGAACGGTGAGGTGCTCGTCGGCGAGGTCGCCAAGCGCCAGGCGGTCACGAACGTGGACCGGACCATCCGTTCCGTGAAGCGTCACATGGGCACGGACTGGAAGATCGAACTCGACGGGAAGAGCTTCAACCCGCAGCAGATGAGCGCCTTCATCCTGCAGAAGCTGAAGCGCGACGCGGAGGCGTACCTGGGCGAGAAGGTGGCCGACGCGGTCATCACCGTCCCGGCGTACTTCAACGACTCCGAGCGTCAGGCGACGAAGGAGGCCGGCGAGATCGCGGGCCTGAACGTCCTGCGCATCGTCAACGAGCCCACCGCCGCAGCGCTGGCGTACGGCCTCGACAAGGACGACCAGACGATCCTCGTCTTCGACCTCGGCGGCGGCACCTTCGACGTGTCCCTGCTGGAGATCGGCGACGGCGTCGTCGAGGTGAAGGCCACCAACGGTGACAACCACCTCGGTGGTGACGACTGGGACCAGCGGGTCATGGACTACCTGGTCAAGCAGTTCCAGGCCGGTCACGGCGTGGACCTGTCCAAGGACAAGATGGCCCTCCAGCGCCTCCGCGAGGCCGCCGAGAAGGCCAAGATCGAGCTGTCCTCGTCCACCGAGACCTCGATCAACCTGCCCTACATCACGGCGTCCGCCGAGGGCCCGCTGCACTTGGACGAGAAGCTCACGCGCGCCCAGTTCCAGCAGCTGACCGCCGACCTTCTGGAGCGCTGCAAGACGCCGTTCCACAACGTCATCAAGGACGCCGGTATCCAGCTGTCCGAGATCGACCACGTCGTTCTCGTCGGTGGCTCCACCCGTATGCCCGCCGTCGCCGAGCTCGTCAAGGAGCTGACCGGTGGCAACGAGGCCAACAAGGGTGTGAACCCGGACGAGGTCGTCGCCATCGGCGCCGCCCTTCAGGCCGGTGTCCTCAAGGGCGAGGTCAAGGACGTCCTGCTCCTCGACGTGACCCCGCTGTCCCTCGGTATCGAGACCAAGGGAGGGATCATGACGAAGCTCATCGAGCGCAACACCACGATCCCGACCAAGCGGTCCGAGATCTTCACGACGGCCGAGGACAACCAGCCGTCCGTGCAGATCCAGGTCTACCAGGGCGAGCGCGAGATCGCGGCGTACAACAAGAAGCTCGGAATGTTCGAGCTGACCGGTCTGCCGCCGGCCCCGCGTGGTGTCCCGCAGATCGAGGTCGCCTTCGACATCGACGCCAACGGCATCATGCACGTGACCGCGAAGGACCTCGGCACGGGCAAGGAGCAGAAGATGACCGTCACCGGCGGCTCCTCGCTGCCGAGGGACGAGGTCGACCGGATGCGCCAGGAGGCCGAGAAGTACGCGGACGAGGACCACGCCCGCCGCGAGGCCGCCGAGACCCGCAACCAGGGCGAGCAGCTCGTCTACCAGACGGAGAAGTTCCTCAAGGACAACGAGGACAAGGTCCCCGGTGACGTCAAGACCGAGGTCGAGGCGTCCGTCGAGGAGCTGAAGGCCGCGCTCAAGGGCGAGGAGACCGCCGAGATCCGCACCGCCACCGAGAAGGTCGCCGCGGTCTCGCAGAAGCTGGGCCAGGCCATGTACGCCGACGCCCAGGCCGCGCAGGCCGCGGGCGGCGACGCTCCCGGTGCCGAGGCCCCGAGGGCCGACGACGACGTCGTCGACGCCGAGATTGTCGACGAGGACCGCCGGGACGGTGCCGCGTGACGGAGGAGACCCCGGGCTTCGAAGAGCAGCCCGACGTCCCTTCCGGCGCCACCTCTGACGACGCCGAGCCGCAGTCCGCCACCCCCTCTGCGGAGGGGGCGGCGGCCCCGGACGGGGACGCAGCAGCACAGTTGGTCGGCCTGACGGCCCAGCTGGACCAGGCACGCACGGCAGTCACCGAGCGCACCGCGGACCTCCAGCGGCTCCAGGCCGAGTTCCAGAACTACCGCCGCCGTGTCGAGCGCGACCGGATCGCGGTCAAGGAGGTCGCCGTGGCGAACCTCCTGACCGAACTCCTGCCCGTACTCGACGACATCGGCCGCGCGCGGGATCACGGCGAGCTCGTCGGCGGATTCAAGTCCGTCGCCGAGTCCCTCGAAACCGTCGCGGCGAAGATGGGGCTCCAGCAGTTCGGCAAGGAGGGCGAGCCCTTCGACCCGATGATCCACGAGGCCCTGATGCACTCGTACGCGCCCGACGTCACCGAGACGACGTGCGTGGCGATTCTGCAGCCGGGGTATCGCTTCGGCGAGCGCACCATCCGCCCCGCGCGGGTGGCTGTCGCCGAGCCGCAGCCCGGGGCGCAGACGGTCAAGGCCGAGGAGTCGGCCGAGGCGGTCGAGGACAAGGAGAGCGGTGGCCCGGACGAGGGCTGAGCTTGAACGGATAGGGAAGGAGGGACGTCGGGGATGAGCACCAAGGACTTCATCGAGAAGGACTTCTACAAGGTCCTCGGCGTCCCCAAGGACGCCACCGAGGCCGAGATCAAGAAGGCGTACCGGAAGCTCGCCCGCGAGTTCCACCCGGACGCCAACAAGGGCAACGCCAAGGCCGAGGAGCGCTTCAAGGAGATCTCCGAGGCGAACGACGTGCTCGGCGATCCCAAGAAGCGCAAGGAGTACGACGAGGCACGCGCCCTCTTCGGCAACGGCGGCTTCCGGCCCGGGCCCGGCGCGGGCGGCGGCAACTTCAACTTCGACCTGGGCGACCTCTTCGGAGGTGCTCCCCAGGGCGGAGGCGCGGGAGGAGCCGGCGGCTTCGGCGGCGGCATCGGGGACGTCTTCGGGGGTCTGTTCAACCGGGGCGGCGCCACCACGGGGACGCGGACGCAGCCCCGGCGCGGCCAGGACATCGACACCGAGGTCACGCTGTCCTTCACGGAGGCGGTGGACGGCGCGACCGTTCCGCTGCGCATGACCTCACAGCAGCCGTGCAAGGCCTGCTCCGGCACCGGCGACAAGAACGGCACACCGCGGGTGTGCCCGACCTGTGTCGGCACCGGCCAGGTGGCGCGGGGCTCCGGCGGCGGGTTCTCGCTGACGGACCCGTGCCCGGACTGCAAGGGCCGCGGCCTGACGGCCGAGCACCCCTGCATGGAGTGCAAGGGCAGCGGCCGCGCCAAGTCGTCCCGCACGATGCAGGTCCGCATCCCGGCGGGGGTCACCGACGGGCAGCGGATCCGGCTGCGCGGCAAGGGCGGTCCCGGCGAACGGGGCGGCCCGTTCGGCGACCTCTATGTCACCGTCCATGTGGACGCCCACCCGGTCTTCGGCCGCAAGGGCGACAACCTCACCGTCACCGTGCCCGTCACCTTCACGGAGGCGGCGCTCGGCGGCGAGGTGAAGGTGCCGACGCTGGGCGGACCACCGGTGACCCTGAAGGTGCCGCCGGGCACGCCCAACGGACGCACCATGCGCGCCAGGGGCAGGGGCGCGGTCCGCAAGGACGGCACCCGGGGCGACCTCCTCGTCACCGTGGAGGTGGCGGTCCCGCAGGACGTGTCGGGCAAGGCTCGTGACGCTCTCGAGGCGTATCGCGAGGCGACCGCGGGTGAGGATCCGCGGGCGGAGCTGTTCCAGGCCGCGAAGGGAGCGTGACGGAGCCATGGACACGACCGGTCGTCGACGCAATCCGTACGAACTGACCGAGGAGACACCGGTCTACGTCATCTCGGTGGCGGCCCAGCTCTCCGGACTGCACCCGCAGACCCTGCGTCAGTACGACCGGCTCGGCCTGGTCTCTCCCGACCGCACGGCCGGCCGGGGCCGCCGTTACTCGGCCCGCGACATCGAACTGCTGCGCACCGTCCAGCAGTTGTCGCAGGACGAGGGCATCAACCTGGCCGGCATCAAGCGCATCATCGAGCTGGAGAACCAGGTCGCCGCGCTTCAGTCCCGCGTCGCGGAGCTGGAGTCGGCCCTGGACGGCGCCGCGGCCGCCATGCGGCAGCGCGAGGCCGCCGTGCACGCCTCCTACCGCCGGGACCTGGTCCCGTACCAGGAGGTCCAGCAGACGAGCGCCCTGGTGGTATGGCGCCCCAAGCGGACGTCCGAGTAGTTCCCACACTCACCCGAAGGGGCCCGCCGGTTCACCCGAACCGCCGGGCCCCTTCGGTTTGGGTCCGGATCAGAGCCAGTCGTCCCAGATGCCGTAAGCCTGCTGCTTCACGACCTCCTCCTTGCCCGACGGGTCGATGTAGACGGCCCGGTAGTAGTACAGCCCCAGCCGGTCCTCGTTCACGGTGGTGTCCATGTGGGTCTTCGGGGTGGTCACCTTGCCCGTGGCGAACGTGGTCCAGACGCCGGCGGCCGCGTCCCACTTCTCCCAGCGGTAGTCCGTGTAGTCGCCGCACGGCATGTCGTAGACGGTCTCGCCGCAGCGGACGATCAGCTCCGGGTACTGGTCCTCGCGGAGGTCGGTCCCGGTCCAGCCCGGCGGGCGGGTGTCCGGCAGGGTGACGGAGACTTCGGCGGGGTGGTAGGCCTCCGGGCCGGCGTCCTCGTCCACCAGGCCGGACCCGTCCGTGGCGGCCACTTTGTAGACGTGGGTGGCGCCGTCGGGCACGGTGGGGCAGAGGATCTCGGTGTCGGCCAGCGAGGTGCTCCTCCAGCAGTTCCTCGCCCACCGGGTCTCGCCGGTCTCCGGGTCGGTGACCCCCTGCCAGACCTTGTAGTCGGTGACGTCGTCGTCGGCGGGCGGCGTCCAGGTCAGGCGAACACCGAGCGGGAGCTGCTCCGCCGTCAGGTTCCCGACAGGAGCGGGGCGTTCGGTGTCCGGCGTGGTGGCCGTGGCGGCCGGGCCGGGCTGCGACGCGTGCCCGTAGGGGTCGACGGTGACGATCCGGTACTCGTACGTCGTCTCGGAGGCGCCGGAGATGTCCCAGCAGGTGCCTCGGACGACCTTGCGGCCCGCGTAGGACGGGGCGCGGTCATCGGCCCACGACCAGGACGTCGTCGGGGGTCGCAGCGTGTCGTCGAACATGATGTTCGGCTTGCAGAGATCCACGGTGGTGCTCTGCCCGGTGGCCGGGTCGGTGCGGACGATCCTGTACGTGAGGAGCGGTCCCCCGTCGAAGACCCACGGGTCGGCGCTCGTCCACTCGATCATCACCCCCTCGTCGAACCGGTTCGCGGTGGTCTCGTACGCGGGGATGGCTTCGGGCCGGTCGGCCATCGCCAGGGTGATCTCCGCCGGGGCGGCGGCGTTGCCCTTGCCGTCCACCGAGCGCACCGCGTACCGGTAGCTGTCGGAGACCGTGACCAGTTGGCGCGGCACGACGTCGGTCCGTGTGGTGGAGCCGCCGCCGGACAGGGCGTCGGAGTAGCCGCCGCTCGACGGGTCGTACTGGAGGACCTGGTACGAGGAGGCCCCGGAGACCGGGGACCACACCAGATGGGGAACGCCCGACCGGTACTCGACGCGGACGCCGGAGACGGGCTCCGGTGGCGTCAGGTCGGAGGTGGTGAACGTGGTGGCGGCCGAGTACACGGACCAGTTCCCGGCGGCGTCGCGGGCCCGTCCCCGGTAGGTGACCTTGCTGCCGTCGGCCCGGTACCCGGTGTCGCAGATCGCGCCCTTGGTCCCGGTGTACACGGTGGTCCACGCACCGGTGGCCGGATTCAGCCGCTGCATCTCGTACTGCGCGATGTCGGCCGCGTTCGCCGCTGTGGTGACGAGTTCCGGCGCCGCGTAAGGCTGATCGCCGGGGCAGCTGTCCATCTCGACGAACGGTGCCGCGGGCGGGGTTCTGTCGACGGTGGTGACGCCCTGGTCCGCCGTGCCGGTGGACGCGTTGCCCGCCTTGTCGTAGGCGCGGACCTCGTAGTAGTAGGTCACGCCGGTCACCGGGAGGGTCGTGTCGGTGTACGAGGTGGCGGTCGTCGTGGTCAGCCGTGTCCAGGTGGTGCTGCCCTTGAGGCGGCGGTAGACGCGGTAGCCCGCGAGGTCCATCTCCTGGTTCTTCGACCAGGAGACCTTGGCCTTGCCCGTGGCGGTGTCGTACGAGGCCGAGGAACCCGTCGGCACCAGTGGCCTGATCTTGTCGGTCGTGGCGGAAGTGACGGGTTTGTAGGCGAAGGTGACGTTTGCGTTGCCCGTCCAATTCGCGTAATCGATCCGCAGCGTGTGCTTTCCGGACGGAATGGTGAGGTTGACCGTTTTCGACTGGGTGGTCGACACGTTTTTCCAGAGGTCGACCTTGCGCACGTCGTCCAGATATACCCGTATTCCGTCCTGCGTCGTGGCGGGGAGGGTGAAGGGGCCGCCCGAACCGAAGTCACGGGTCACCGTCCAGCGGACGCCGAAGTTGTCGGCGGGCAGACCCGACGCGGGCGCGCCGGAACCCCAGTTCTGGTCGATCGCGGAATCGCAGTCCGTCTTCTTCGGTGTGCCCGAGAATGTGGTGTTCGCATAGAACTGCCGCTTATAAACGGGCGATGTGCAGTTCGTCACGGCGGAGGCGGCTGTGCCGGCCGCGGTCAGCAGTCCGCCCGCGGTGGCGAGCACGAGGGCCGAGGAGAGGAAGCCCGTCGTGCCGGTGGCTCTGTTCATGCGTTCCTTCTGGTCTGCCCGATCGTCAACGGCGGTTAAAAAACCGTTGACGATCACGACTCCCGGGAGCGGGAGTTGGTTGTACGGGTGAATGACAGAAGGTGAAGCTGAGGGGATTGCTCGAAGGTTGGGCGTAGTCTCTTCCCGTCGTGTTCACTTGTGGAACACGAAACGCCGTTGCCATCTCGTTAAGTGGTTACTCCTTGACGCTGAGGTGATCGCCGCGTTGGCTTTCAGCCACCTGGGTCGCAATGCTGCAACCTCGCCCGGAAGGCACCTGATGTGAACACTCGTAACACCGGCCTCCGCCGTACCGTCATATCCGTGGCGTCGTCCGCCATGGCCATCACCCTCGCCGGCTGCGGCGTGGGCGGGATCGGCGGGAGCGACACCAAGGCCAGCCCCACGAAGGGCGACGACATCACGGTGGGCCTGCTCCTTCCGGAGAAGGAGAACACCCGTTACGAGAAGTTCGACTACCCGATCATCGCGGAGCAGGTGAAGAAGCTCACCGAGGGCAAGGGCAAGGTCGCCTATGCCAACGCCGAGCAGGACGCGGCCAAGCAGCTCCGCCAGCTCCAGCAGATGGTGGACGACAAGGTCGACGTCATCCTGGTGGATGCGGTGGACTCGGTGACCATCGCGAAGGGCGTGCGCAAGGCCAAGGACGCCGGTATCCCGGTCATCGCCTACGACCGTCTGGCGCAGGGCCCGATCGACGCGTACATCTCCTTCGACAACGAGCTGGTCGGCGAGGTGCAGGGCAAGGCCCTGGTCGCCGAGCTGGGCGCCGGCTCGGCGACGAAGAAGATCATCATGATGAACGGCTCGCCGACGGACCCGAACGCGGCCCAGTTCAAGGCCGGCGCTCTCGCCGAGCTCAAGGACAAGGTGATCATCGCCAGCACGTACGACACCAAGGACTGGAACCCGGTCAACGCCAAGGCCAACATGGAGCAGGCGATCCAGAAGGTCGGCCTGAGCAACATCGCCGGTGTCTACTCCGCCAACGACGGCATCGCGGGCGCTGTCATCGACACCCTCAAGAGCGCGGGCGTCGACAAGGTGCCGCCGGTCACCGGCCAGGACTCCGAGCTCATCGCCGTACAGCGGATCATCAAGGGCGACCAGTTCATGAGCGTGTACAAGTCGTACCCGCAGGAGGCCAACGCCGCCGCCGAGATGGCGGTCGCCCGGGTCCAGGGCCGTTCGATCGAGTTCGACGCGCTCACCCGCGACAAGGTCAGCAGCCCGACCGACAAGGACATCCCGGCCCAGCTCGTGCCCGTCGTGGACCTCACCACGGCCAACATCGACGACACGGTCATCCAGGACAGCATCTACACCGTCAAGCAGATCTGCACGACGCCCTACAAGGCGGCCTGCAACGCGCTCGGTCTCAAGTAGGGCATACGCCGAACCGTCTCGGGGTCGAGACGGTGGGCAGGGCGGGCCCGTCCGGCCCCGGGTGCGTGCCGTGAGCGCGCGCCCGGAGCCGCTCCGGCGCCCGCCGGCCGGCGGCCGGCGTGAAGAAACGGCTCCCCGCCGTCGTGACGGGCGGCGAGGAGCCCTTCCGGGGAGCTGGACGGCGGTCTGACCGCACAGCATCCGCCCGCCCCGGCCGGGCACGCACCCGGCCGTCCCGGCGCGCCCTGTGGCCGTACACGTCGATGCGGCATGATCGCCGCATGCCCAGGATCGTGCTGATGTCCGACCCGAAGATCGCCGCGATTCCCGTCGTGGACTGCGGCGAGCGGCTCCTCGACGTACGGGCGAAGGCGCCCTTCCCGCTCGACGCCCGCAGAAGCGACGACTCGGGGGCGTACGCGCATCTGCGCGAAGGCGTGCTGAACCGGCTCGTGGCGGCGGGGGACCTGCTGCCGGACGGTGTCCGGCTGCTGTTCGTCGAGGGCTACCGCCCGCCCTCGCTCCAGCGCCTCTACTTCGACCGCTACACCGCCGGACTCCGCGCGGAGCACCCCGAGTGGGACGCCGGGCGCCTGCGGGACGCGGCGAGCCGTTACGTGTCCCCGCCGGAGATCGCCCCGCACAGCGCGGGTGCCGCCGTCGACCTCACCCTCGTCGGCGCCGACGGCCGGGAGCTGGACATGGGCACGCCGGTGAACGCGAACCCCGAGGAGAGCGACGGCGCCTGCTTCACCGCCGCGGACGGCATCAGCGGGACGGCACGCGCCCACCGCGGGCTCCTCGCCGACGCGCTGACCGCCGCGGGTCTCGTCAACTACCCCACGGAGTGGTGGCACTGGTCGTACGGGGACCGCTACTGGGCGCTCGCCACGGGTGCCGGTCAGGCGATCTACGGGCCTCGCGAACTCCACGGGTGAGCCCGGCGGCTTCGACCGGTCTCACCCGCCGGACGTCCGGGGGACACCCCCGTCAGCTTGTTGCAACGGGCGCGGCAGGGGTCGGTATTTATGCGGATGAGAAGGGGCGAACGGACGTCAGTGGGCTGCGCAGCCTTGTTGCGATGCCGGACGCGTCCGCGCATAGTTGCGCTGCGGAGGACGCCCTGACGCGGGGCTCACGCCAGGGGTTGGAGCTGGAGCCAGGGGTGGGAGATGGCCGGGCACGGGATGGACAGGCACCCGCACGGCGCTGACCGATTGTGCGAGGCGGGCGACCGGGTGTACTCCCGGGCCGTGCGGCGTGGCCGGGTGCCCCGTGAGGACGCGGAGGCGGTGCCCTGCCTGCTGGAGCTGGCGCTGCTGCACCCCGATCCCGACGACATGGGCTGGCTGGTGCCGACCTCGCCCCAGGAGGTCATGACACGGCTCCTGCGGGGCGTGTACGAGGAAGTCAGCGCGAGCCAGGCGCGGGTGGGCGACGCGGTGTCGGCCTTCGAGTGGTACGCGGGGCTCGGCGGCCGGGTGCGGGCGCCGGCCGAGGGAGTGGCGATCCGGGTCCTCGACGGGCTGCCGCGGATCCACGCCGCCATGGACAAGGCGACCGCCGAGTGCGTCAGTGAGGTCCTGACGGTGCAGCCGGGAGGTATCCGGCGCGAGGACGAACTCGTGGAGGGCCTGCACCGGGCGATGGAGATGCGCCGGCGCGGGGTGCGCATGCGTGATCTCTACACCCACGTGGCCCGGCACGGCCAAGGCCTCTTGAACTACATGGAGTTGATGGGCGACGCGGCGGAGGCCCGCACCCTCGACGAGGTCGTCGAACGGCTCATCCTCTTCGACCGTACGGTCGCCTTCATCCCCGCGAACTCGGACCGCACGATCGCGCTCGAACTGCGGCACCCGGCGCTGGTGGACTACTTGGTGACGGTCTTCGAGCGGCTGTGGCGGCTGGCGATCCCGCTGGCCTCGCCGCTCCCCTCGACGGGCATCGAGGGCATCACCCACCGGGAGCGGTCCATCGCGGCGTTGCTCGCCGAGGGCCACCAGGACGCGGTCGTCGCGGAACGCCTGGGCATCAGCGTGCGGACGTGCCGGGCGCACATCGCCCGGCTGTCGGAGACGCTCGGCGCGGCGAGCCGGACGCAGTTGGGCGTACGGATCGCCCAGGCGGGGCTGGACGGGCCGCAGCGTTCTCCGGAGCTCGAGACGATCACCGTCGCGGAGGCTGCTCCGGGAGCCTCCGGCGTTTCCGACCGTGGCTCCCCGACCGGCCGTTGAGACGGCCGAGCCGGGCCCGTCCGTCGCCGCCGAGCGGGGGGAGAGTCCGCACGGGTGAGGGCGCCGGGGTCACTCCCCCGTCTCGGGCTGGTCCAGGAGCCTCGACTGGGCTATCAGGTAGCCGAGTTGGGCCCGGCTTCCGCTGCCGAGGGCGGAGGCCAGTTTGGCGATGTGCGCCCGGCAGGTGCGGACGTTCATGCCGAGGCGGCGGGCGATCGCCTCGTCTACGTGGCCCTCCACGAGGAGTTTCGCGATGGAGTGCTGGATGTCCGTGATGCCGTCGGGGGCGGTTTCGTAGGGTGCGCCGGCGCTCAGCGGGACGGAGCGGCCCCACATGAACTCGAAGACCTTGATCAGGTAGCGGACGAGGCCCGGGTGACGAAGCTCGAGGGCCACCTTCTGGTCGTCGCGGGTGGGGATGAAGGCGACGGTCTCGTCGCAGATGATGAGCCGCTCGACCAGCTCGTCGATGGTGCGGTGCTCCACCTTGCCGTTGGAGAGCTGGTCCACGTAGGCCAGTTTCTCGGGGCTGTATCGCGCGGTGTGCTGATAGAGGGTCCGTATGCGCACACCACGTTCGATCAAAGGCCTGTCCCGCTCCAGCCCCTGAATGAGGTTGCGTTCGGGGCGGGGGCCGCTCGGCTGGACCGTGAGCATCTCGGTCTGGCACTGGGCCGTGGCCAGGTCGAGTGCCGCGTTGATCCGGTCGTTGCCCTCGAGCACTGTGATCGAGTGAGTGGTCGCAGCCGCTTGCGCGCTGAGGGTCATGAACGGCTCGAAAGCGTCGGCCAGTTCGATCGACATCCGTCTACGCTCGGTGATCTCGCGCTCTATGGCGTTGAGCCGCTGGGCCAGGGCGGCCGACGGGGACACGGGGCGCAGCCAGTTCGCATCGTCAGGATCCGGGTGGAGAAGGGCGAACTCCATCAAACAGGGAGCGCTCTCCACGTCTGCGCGGGCGATACGTCCCGTGCGGAGAGCGTTCGCATAAAGTCGGCCACCTTCCCCACACAACTCGGTCACCGCATGGGGATGTGTCGCTTTAGTCCCATTGGTTATCAAATCTCCACCCCCCAGGGTCCTGAACGTGCAGGAACATGATGCACCGATTGTGTGGCCATGACCTCCCCGAATGAGCCATCGTCGTATCCGACGGGGGAAGAGGGGACCTTCAAGTGAGGACGAAGCCGATTATGCGTAAGAAAATGCTTCGCTTGGTGCTTGTCGCCGCCTTCTCTGCCGTCACGGCCTTCGGAGCGCTGAGTGGCCTCTCCGATGCGAAGGGCGACGTTCGGGCAGACAGTGTCTGGCCAGCGGCAGCCGCGGCCAACGCGGTAGCCGGCGACAGCGTTTGGCCGGTGTCTCCTGACCGCACTGACGACAGCGTCTGGGCTTGACATGACTATTCCTCCAGACGACCGTTCCTTTCGCCGAGAAATGGCCACCGCCTACCGATCCGGCTGGCACTTCATCGATCTGGTCACCGCCATCCCCGGCAGCGGTGACTCGCTGATGGTGACCGTGTTCGGGGAGCCCGTGGTCGTCACCCGCGACGACGACGAGGACGTACGGGCTTACCGGTGTCTGCGGCGGCCTCGGGGGGCGCCACAGCCAGTACGGTGCGCCATTCGTTACGGAATGATCTTTGTGAACCTCGACCAGCGTGACCACCAGCTGGCCGGTCCGGATGTCCCGGACATCGAGACCATCGCAGCCACCCCCCGCAGTGCCTGACGCGATTCCCCCGTCGTAGTAGATCGCGCAGGTACTTCCCCCCGCAGCGGCGTCACCGTGACCTGAACACGGTGACGCCGCTGCAGTTTTACGGGAAATTCCCGGATTCCGCCCGGCCGTCGCCGCCCGTGGTCTCATCCGCGGCCCATCGCCGCCGTGATCTCGATCTCGATCACCACCCGGGACGGGTTCTGCGAGGGCATGCGCTCGTACCGCTCCGCGTAGCGCCGCACCGCCTCCGCGACGCGCTCCGGGTCCGTGGAGACCCGGGCCCGCCCCTCCAGTGTCGCCCAGCGCCGGCCGTCCACCTGGCAGACCGCCACGCGCCCGCCGTCCGGCCCCGCCGCCAGCACGTGGCCCACCTTCGCGCTGGACTTGTTGGTGATGACCCGAGCGAGACCGGCCTCGGGGTCGTATGTAACGCCGACGGGCACCACATGCGGGGTTCCGTCGGGACGGAGGGTCGTCAGGGTGCACAGATGGCGCTCGCGCCAGAAGCTCAGGTAGGTGGCGTCGGGCTGCCGCGGGTCCACCGGATAGGAAGCCATGGGGCCCGAATCTACGCCTCGCGGGTGTCCGTTTCCCTCCCGCCGCAGCCTTGAGTGGAATAGACTCAACTTTGTGCAGGTTGGCCGTGTCAGGAAACGGTCAGGGACACCAGGAGGAGGAGAACGCGAACGTGGACGCCGAGCTGACCAACAGGAGCCGGGACGCGATCAACGCGGCCAGCAACCGCGCCGTGAAGGAGGGGCACCCGGACCTCACCCCCGCCCACCTGCTGCTCGCTCTGCTGGAGGGGCAGGACAACGAGAACATCATCGACCTGCTGGCGGCCGTGGACGCCGATCAGGCGTCCGTGCGGGCCGGCGCCGAGCGCGTGCTGGCGGGGCTGCCCAGCGTGACCGGCTCCACCGTCGCGCCCCCGCAGCCCAACCGCGAAGTGCTCGCCGTCATCGCCGACGCCGCCGAGCGCGCCAAGGAGCTCGGTGACGAGTTCATCTCCACCGAGCACCTGCTCATCGGGACCGCCGCGAAGGGCGGCCGGATCGCCGACGTACTCTCCCAGCAGGGCGCGAGTGCGAAAAAGCTGCTCGACGCGTTCCAGAAGACCAGGGGAGGGCGCCGG
The DNA here is from genome assembly GCF_040611295.1 of Streptomyces sp. NPDC002935. Taxonomy (NCBI): domain Bacteria; kingdom Bacillati; phylum Actinomycetota; class Actinomycetes; order Kitasatosporales; family Streptomycetaceae; genus Streptomyces; species Streptomyces sp. NPDC002935. The sequence goes on along the minus strand of NZ_JBEXNW010000008.1, from coordinate 66,740 downwards.
GTGACGACCCCGGATCCCGAGGGCCAGTACAAGGCGCTCGAAAAGTTCGGTACCGACTTCACCGCCGCGGCGCGTGAGGGCAAGCTCGACCCCGTCATCGGCCGGGACCACGAGATCCGCCGGGTGGTGCAGGTCCTGTCCCGCCGTACGAAGAACAACCCGGTCCTCATCGGCGAGCCCGGCGTCGGCAAGACGGCCGTCGTCGAGGGGCTCGCCCAGCGGATCGTGAAGGGCGACGTACCGGAGTCCCTCAAGAACAAGCGGCTCGTCTCGCTCGACCTCGGCGCGATGGTCGCCGGGGCGAAGTACCGGGGCGAGTTCGAGGAACGCCTGAAGACCGTGCTCGCGGAGATCAAGGACTCCGACGGGCAGATCATCACCTTCATCGACGAGCTGCACACCGTCGTCGGGGCGGGCGCCGGCGGCGACTCCGCCATGGACGCCGGCAACATGCTCAAGCCCATGCTCGCCCGCGGTGAGCTGCGCATGGTCGGCGCCACCACCCTCGACGAGTACCGCGAGCGGATCGAGAAGGACCCGGCGCTGGAGCGGCGCTTCCAGCAGGTGCTGGTCGCCGAGCCGACCGTCGAGGACACCATCGCCATCCTGCGCGGGCTCAAGGGCCGCTACGAGGCCCACCACAAGGTGCAGATCGCCGACTCGGCGCTGGTGGCGGCCGCGACCCTGTCCGACCGCTACATCACCTCCCGCTTCCTCCCCGACAAGGCCATCGACCTCGTCGACGAGGCGGCCTCTCGGCTGCGCATGGAGATCGACTCGTCCCCGGTCGAGATCGACGAGCTCCAGCGTGTCGTCGACCGGCTGAAGATGGAGGAGCTGGCGATCGGCAAGGAGACGGACGCCGCCAGCCGGGAGCGTCTGGAGAAGCTGCGCCGTGACCTCGCCGACAAGGAGGAGGAGCTGCGCGGTCTCAACGCCCGCTGGGAGAAGGAGAAGCAGTCCCTCAACCGCGTCGGCGAACTGAAGGAGAAGCTCGACGAGCTGCGCGGCCAGGCCGAACGCGCGCAGCGCGACGGCGACTTCGACACCGCCTCCAAGCTGCTGTACGGCGAGATCCCCACCCTGGAAAGGGACTTGGAGGAAGCCGCGCAGGCCGAGGAGGAGGTCACGAAGGGCACCATGGTCAAGGAGGAGGTCGGGCCGGACGACATCGCGGACGTCGTCGGCGCCTGGACCGGTATCCCCGCCGGCCGTCTCCTGGAGGGCGAGACGCAGAAACTCCTGCGCATGGAGGCGGAGTTGGGTCGCCGTCTGATCGGCCAGGCCGAGGCCGTGGGGGCGGTGTCCGACGCCGTGCGCCGCACCCGTGCCGGAATCGCCGACCCGGACCGGCCCACCGGCTCCTTCCTCTTCCTCGGCCCGACGGGCGTCGGCAAGACCGAACTCGCCAAAGCCCTCGCGGACTTCCTCTTCGACGACGAGCGGGCGATGATCCGCATCGACATGTCGGAGTACGGCGAGAAGCACAGCGTGGCCCGGCTGGTCGGAGCGCCGCCCGGGTACATCGGCTACGAGGAGGGCGGCCAGCTCACCGAGGCCGTACGCCGTCGCCCGTACAGCGTGATCCTGCTCGACGAGGTGGAGAAGGCGCACCCCGAGGTCTTCGACATCCTGCTCCAGGTGCTGGACGACGGGCGGCTGACGGACGGGCAGGGGCGGACGGTCGACTTCCGCAACACCATCCTGATCCTCACCTCGAACCTGGGCAGCCAGTTCCTGAGCGGGCAGGGCCTCGCCGATCCGCTGTCCTCCGACGAGCAGCGCAAGCGGCAGGTCCTGGAGGTCGTGCGCGCCTCCTTCAAGCCGGAGTTCCTGAACCGGCTGGACGACCTCGTCGTCTTCTCCGCACTCGACCAGGCGGAGCTGGAGCGCATCGCCAGGCTCCAGATCGACCGCCTCGCGAAGCGGCTCGCCGAGCGCCGGCTCACCCTGGAGGTGACCGACGCGGCCCTGGCCTGGCTCGCCGAGAAGGGCAACGATCCGGCGTACGGAGCGCGCCCGCTGCGGCGCCTCGTCCAGACCGCCATCGGCGACCGGCTGGCCAAGGAGATCCTGGCGGGCGAGGTCAAGGACGGCGACACGGTCCGCGTGGACGCCTTCGGCGACGGCCTGATCGTGGGACCGCCGACGGGCAAGACGCTGTAACCGGCACCGGAACCCGACAGGGGCCCGCGGCACACCCGCCGCGGGCCCCTTGTCTGCCCGCGCCCGCTCGTTCCGCCGTTCCGCGACGGTTGCGATCAGGTGGTCGGGATCGGCAGCGCGATGAATGTTCATGCCACCGCTGTCCGGGCGATTCCCGGCGTGCCCGTGCGGACCACCCCCACCTGGCCCGATGCCCGCACATGACCGGATCTTGTCAGCCCCCGGCGGACAGGCCCCGCCAGAGGTTGCCACTCCCCGTCCCGCATGAGAGAGGATGGCACCATCCGTACGAAGGGAAATACACGGTGAGCATCGACCCGTCCTCGATTCCGAACTTCGGGGGCCAGCCCGAGCCGCAGTCCGGCGGCCCCGCGGGCCCCGTGGTCCCGGATCAGGACCTCGTGAAGCAGCTCCTGGACCAGATGGAGCTGAAGTACGTCGTCGACGACGAGGGTGACCTCGCGGCGCCGTGGGAGGAGTTCCGTACGTACTTCATGTTCCGCGGCGAGGGTGACCAGCAGGTCTTCTCGGTGCGGACGTTCTACGACCGCCCGCACCAGCTCGACGAGAAGCACGCGCTCCTCGAGTCGATCGACGACTGGAACCGCCGCACCCTGTGGCCGAAGGTCTACAGCCACACCCACGACGACGGCACCGTCCGCCTGATCGGCGAGGCGCAGATGCTGATCGGCACCGGCGTCAGCCTGGAGCACTTCGTTTCCTCCACGGTCAGCTGGGTCCGCGCCGCCATCGAGTTCGACAAGTGGCTCGTCGAGCAGCTCGGCCTGGAGCAGGAGATCAACGAGGCTGAGAAGCCCGAGGACGGCGACGAAGAGTAGGAACGTCCTCCCAGCGGCGCTTCTCGTGGCGCGCGGCCCCTACAGCGGGGTGTGCGCGATCACGACCAGATACGTGCCGTAGGCGAACGAGAGCCCGGCCAGGGCACCGACCACCAGGGTCGCGTGCCAGGGACGGGCTCTCGCCGTTCGCACCAGGGCGCGGGCCAGCGGCAGCAGCAGTGGGAACGCCGGCAGCAGGAAGCGCGGCTTCGACTCGAAGAACCCCGAGCCGCCCAGCGCGATCAGCAGCAGGATGCCGCTGTAGACCAGCAGCGGCAGGGGCGCCCGGTCCGCGATCAGCAGCGCGTACAGCAGGACGGCCGCGGCGACGATCACCATCGTCATGGGGAACACGAACCGGTCCCCGTGCAGCAGCAGGTGCTTGACGAAGTGGAGCGACCCGGCGCCGAGGTCGAAGCGCGAGCCCCACAGCCGCTGCACCTCGAAGTAGCCGCCGAGCCAGTCGCCCTTGTGGTGTCCCACCCACAGCACATAGCCGCCCCAGCCGACCGGTGCGAGCGCGGCACCCGTCCACAGCCTGTGGGAAACTTTTCCGCGGCTCCGCCAGAGCTCGTGCGCCGCCGCCGCGAGGACCGCCGCGGCCACCGTGAAGCCGTTCGGCCTGGCCAGCCCCGCGAGCGCGGCCAGCGAGCCCGCCCACAGCCAGCGCCCGTCGAGCACCGCGTACAGCGACCAGGCGGCGAACGCGGTCAGTACGGGCTCGGTGTACGCCATCGACAGCACCACCGAGTGCGGCAGCAGACCCCACAGCAGCACCAGCGCGGTACCGACCGCCCGGCCGTGCAGGCGGGCCCCGATCGCGTACACCCCGCACACGGCGGCCGCCGCCGCGACCCAGGAGACCAGCAGGCCCGCCGTGCCCGAGCTCAGCGGGGTCAGCGCGGTGACGGCCCGTACGAGGGCCGGGTAGAGGGGGAAGAACGCCAGGTCGCTGTGGATGACCGTGGGGTGGAAGAACAGCGTCCGGCCGTAGCCGTGGGCGGCGATCCCCAGGTACCAGGCCGAGTCCCAGGACCGCGCGAGCAGGGTGAGCGGGTGTCTGCCGGTGGCCCAGGCGGTCGCGGCGAGCACGAGGAGACCGGCCAGGCGCACGGCGGCGAACAGCCCGAGCGCCGTGATCGCGGCGGACGTCAGGCTGCGTGCGGCGCGGGACGGACGGACAGCACGGTCGCCGGGCTCCGTGAGGGCGGGGCGAGCGAGGGTACTCGGGTGGGTCACACCCGAACTGTGCGTTCCCTACGGGGTATTCGCGAGCTTTGCTCGTCCGTGCGGGTTCCGTTCCGGGGCCCCCGGCGCGCCGCCCGCACGCGAGGTGCCCCCGGTGCTAGACGGCTTCGCCGGGCGGGTTCCCGGCCGGCTTCCGGTCCCGTTGGCCGGCCCCTGTCGACCTGCCGTCGGCATGCGGGCGCGGGGTCCGGAACGTCGCCGTGCACCGGCAATGGCAAGCGGGCAGCCGTACCGCATAATCCTCGCGTGACCGAGACCCCCGGCCCGACACCTGCCCCGATACCGTCCGGCTGCGTTCCCGCGGGCACCCCTGTCTGGTCCTCCGAGGAGGCGGCCCGGTGGTCGCGCGTCCGCGCCGCGTCCTGGGCGCGCCCCCTCTGGTCCGTACTGGCGCTGCTGATCACCGTGGTGTGGGCGATCGCGGCGGCGCCGGAACCGCCGTGCACCGAGGTCGCGCCGTGCGGTGCGGACTGGCCGGGCATGGTGGAGATGGGCCTGGCCGTGGGGCTGCTGTACTGGCTCGCCCGGCTGCCGGAGCTGACGCTGGTCGCCGCCCCCGTGCTGGCGGCGGTCGTGGCCCGGCTGGAGCTGCCGGGCGCGGGGCCGAACTCGCTGGCCGCGAACCTCTGCGTGCTCGGGGCCCTGGGGTTCGGATGGGCAGCCGCCCGTGAACGCATCGCCGCCCGCCGCCGGCGGCGGGATCTGGTGGAGGGCTCCTCGGGCGTGCGGCACCCGCTGCCCGAGCCCGTCGCTCGCCTGCGGCGCGGACTGATCCCGATCGGGGCGGGACTGCTGCTTGTCGCCGTCGCCGCCTTCTGCGTGGCCCAGGGACTCGCGGGCGTCCGCGACGACCGGCGTCACGCCGATCACGCGGTCCCCGCCGTGGCGAAGGTGGTCGGCCGAAACGACGAGTCGGTCCGGGTGCGCACCGACGACGGGCGACGGCTGCGGCTCGACTCGCTCTATCCGGAGGACCACCGCGTCGGCGGCACCGTGACCGTACTGGAGGACGGGTCGTGGCGGCGCCTGGTGTCCGAGCCGTACGACGCCATGGGCCCGCAGCTGGGGGTTCTGGCCGCCGGTCTTCCCGGACTCTCCCTGCTCGTCACCGGTCTGCTCGCCCGACGCCGTGCCGCGGCGCTGCGCCGCGGACCGGTTCCGGTCCTGCGTGTGCTGGAACGCATGGACGAGGACGGTCTGGTCTGGATCCACGCGGGCGACGACACCGCCTGCCGTCGGCCCGTTCTCGGCGCGGGCTTCGTCGCCGAGGCTCCCGGCGCGGATGAGCGGGAACCGGCGCACCCGGCGGCTGACGACGTCGATATGGAAGAGCTGATCTCGGCCGCCATGCTGCCCCGTGAGGCCGTCATGTTCGGCTCCCCCTACGACGGCGGCGAACTGTTCCTCGTCACCACGTTCCGGGACGGGCAGCCGGCCGTCCTGCGCACGAGCGGCCCGGTCCGGCTGCCACGCTCCGTCCGGCGACCGGTGTCCGCCCCGGAAACGGAGGCCCACGCCGCGACCGACGGCGTCGCCACCGCGGTCCCGGCGACTCTGGTCACGACGGGACGCCCGCTGAGCTGGGGACCCGGCGCCCTGGCCCGCGCCGGTGGTGCGGCTCTGGCCCTGATCATGATCGCGGGCGTCGCCTTCAACACCCGCGCTCTCGTGACGGGCGGGTTCGGTGTGAAGACGGTCTTCTTCCTGCTCTGCCTGCTGAGCTGGCTCGGGACCGCCGCGGAACTGCTCAACTGGCGTGTCACCGCCGACAGTTCGGGCCTGTGGCTGTCCGGGTGGTGGAAGGTGCGGCACCTGCCGTGGGATCGCCTGCGGTCGGCCCGGTACACCAGGGAAGGGAGCGTGAAGATAAGGATGCCGGACGGCGGTGACTGGCGGCTGCCCGGCCTCGGAATGCCGAAGCTGGAACGGCGCTTCGGCCTCAACCCCTCCTACGTCAGCATGACCGAGGAGGTCACCGCGCTCCGCGACCACCCGGAACTGAGGCCCACCGAACCCGTCCCACCCCGCGGCCGCGGTTTCCCGCTGGGCCCCGGCCTGCTCGTCCTCACCCTCTTCGTGGCCGGGGCCTGGACTCTTCACTAGCACCGGGCGAACCGTCTTCCCCCTCGCCCCGCCCCCCTCGGGACAGCGGGACAACGTGAGTTCAGGATGCGAGGCGACGCAGGCGACTGCCGGCCTCGTGGAGCACGTCCGTCGCCTTGCAGAACGCGAACCGTACGAAGGGCGCGCCCTGCTCGCGGTGGTCGTAGAAGACGGCGTTCGGGATGGCGACGACCCCGGCGCGTTCGGGCAGGGCGCGGCAGAAGGCGAAACCGTCCGTCTCGCCGAGCGGCCGGATGTCGGTGGTGATGAAGTACGTGCCCTGCGGCCGGAAGACCGCGAAGCCCGCCTCGGTCAGGCCCGCCGCCAGCACGTCCCGCTTGCGCAGCATGTCCGCACGGAAGGCCTCGAAGTAGGTGTCCGGCAGCGCGAGCGCCTCGGCGACGGCGTACTGGAAGGGCCCCGACGCCACGTACGTCAGGAACTGCTTCGCCGACCGTACGGCGCTGACCAGGGCCGGCGGCGCGGTCACCCAGCCCACCTTCCAGCCGGTGAACGAGAACGTCTTGCCCGCGCTGCCGATGGTGACCGTCCGCTCGCGCATCCCCGGCAGTCCGGCCAGTGGTACGTGCTCGGCGTCGTCGAAGACGAGGTGTTCGTACACCTCGTCCGTCACCACGAGCAGATCCCGCTCGACGGCGAGCCGCGCGATCTCCGTCAGTTCCGCGCGGGTGAGGACGGTGCCGGTCGGATTGTGCGGGGTGTTGATCAGCAGCAGCCGGGTCCGGTCGGTGACCGCGTCGCGCAGCTCGTCGAGGTCGAGCCGGAAGCGCCGGTGGGCGACTCCGTCGGTGGTGCCCTCGTCGGGGCACAGTGTCACGGGCACGCGCGTCCCGCCCGCCATGGCGATGGAGGCCGCGTACGAGTCGTAGTACGGCTCCAGGGCGATCACCTCGTCGCCGGGTTCCAGAAGCGCGAGCAGCGATGCGGCGATGGCCTCGGTGGCCCCCGCCGTCACCAGGACCTCGGTGTCGGGGTCGTACGACAGGCCGTAGTGGCGCTTCTGGTGCGCGGCCACCGCGGTGCGCAGCTCGGGGACGCCCGGACCCGGCGGGTACTGGTTGCCGCGCCCGTCCCGCAGCGCGCGGACGGCCGCCTCCCGAATTTCCTCGGGGCCGTCCGTGTCCGGGAAGCCCTGGCCGAGGTTGATCGAGCCGGTGGTCATCGCGAGGGCGGACATCTCGGCGAAGATCGTCGTCCCGAACTCGGCGAGCCGGCGGTTCAGAAAGGGGCGCGCGCTGGAGGTCATGCCGGCCATCCTCCGCCCAAGCTCTGGAGTTCCTCAACTCTGCTTTGGGCCGCGGGGCGCGGGGGCATCCCCCTGTCACGCAGGACCGGAAGAGAGAAGCACGGCCCACGGGGGGCCGCTTCGGGGGAACGAGAGGAGGGTGACGCCATGGTCATCGGCATCATCCTGGCGGTCGTTGTGCTTGTTGTGGTCATGAAGGTCGTCGGCGGGGTCAGGAGGGGACGGCGCCGCTCCCGGGGCAGCGGCGGTGGTGGCAGCCGCAGTTGGTGGGCCGGCGGTGCGGACGGCGCCTCGTTCGGTGATTCGTCCGGCGGCTCGTCGGGCGGGCACCACGGAGGACACGGGGGTCACTCCTGCGGGGGTCACTCGTCGTGCGGAGGGTCGTCCTGCGGAGGCGGGTCCTCGTGCGGCGGGGGCGGATGCGGCGGAGGCAGCTGACACGGGGCAGCTGAGCTCCCTGCGGGAAAACGCATCCGGCGCACGGATGTGCCCGTCGGCCGACGAATGCCGACGGGCACATCCATGCGCGGGGCGCACGCCGTAGTTGAACAGTTGAGCTGTGGAGCCCTCGGGGGGATGGAAACCCCACGAAGTTGGGTAAAAACGCTGTGGCGGCACCACAGTTCATGATTCCCTCTAAACCACCAAAGCAGCCCTGGTAAATCACCAAGCAGCCCTGGGCCGACAGGCCTCGGAAGTCCATCGGATGTTCCTATCGGACGCGTCCTTCGGATGCCCTTCCGGCCGGGCTGACCGGGCCGTTCCCCCGGTGTTGACCGGGTGCGCCGGAACCCCACCTCACCTTTGCGTGCTAGCGGAGCCGACCCATGCTCACGACCCTGAAAACCTCGTACACCGACACGCGCGCGGCCGATCTCGCCTGGACTCTGGGCCGCGAACCGCTGCCGGCCCTCGCCACACTCGACCTCGAACTGGCGGGGGCAAAACTCCAGTTGAGACTGCTCGGCGCATCCCACCAGGTACTTCTGGAGGAGGAGCGGGGCATGTGTTCGGAGACCGTCGCGTGCATCCCCGGCAGCAGCACACCCCTGCCGCTCGGGGTCGCGAAGCGGTTCGACGACTGGGAGTACGAGTTCGCGGCCCGCGTCGAGATCCTGTCCCCGGGCTCCTTCGCGGGCCGCGCCCAGGAGTTGCTGGCACTGGTGTCCGACCACCCCCAGGGTCTCGCCGGCGTCTTCCCCGGCAGCCCGCACGCGTTCACCGCGATGCTCGCCCAGCACCACGAGGGCCAGGTCCATTGGCGTACGTGGCACGCGTATCCGCAGGACGGCCAGTTGGTCGCGACGCGTACGCGGGTCGGCGTCCGGGCGGACGCCCTCAGCGCGTCCGCCCTCTGAGGGCGGAGCGCGCGGATGTGGGGGTTCGCGGGCGGTGCGCGGGGAAGATGCCCAGGTCACCTCCGTATGCCATGAAGAGCAATGGTTTCCACACGTGTGGGTGACGAGACGTAGTGGCGGCGTGACGTAGCGTTCACGGCGTGATCGAACCGCACGCGCCAGCTCCCCCCGGCGTGCCGCCGCCCTGGGGCGTCCAGGGCCAGGCGCGGCTCCCCGTCCGCCCGGGCATCGGCAGGTTCCTCGTCCTGGCGGGAGTGTTCGTCTGCGCGGCGTGCGGACTCGTGTACGAACTCGAACTCGTCGCCCTCGCCTCGTACTTGATCGGCGACTCGGTCACCCAGGCATCCGTCGTGCTCTCCGTCATGGTCTTCGCCATGGGCGTCGGCTCCCTCGCCGCGAAACGGCTCCGCCCGCGCGCCGCGGCCGGCTTCGGCGCGGTCGAGGCGGCGCTCGCACTGGTCGGCGGATGCAGCGCGATGGCCCTGTACGCGGTGTTCGCCTGGACCTCCGGCTGGGGCGGCCTGTGGACGGACGGGCCCCGCTATCTGCTGGTGGCCTTCTCGCTCACCATCGGCCTGCTCATCGGCGCCGAAGTCCCCCTCCTCATGGAGCTGATACAGCGCATCCGCCGCCAGGATCCCGGCGGCGCGGTCGCGGACCTGTTCGCGGCGGACTACGTGGGCGCCCTCGTCGGCGGCCTCGCCTTCCCGTTCCTGCTGCTGCCCCTGCTCGGCCAGGTGACGGGCGCGCTGCTGACCGGAGCGGTGAACGCGATCGTGGGCGGAGCCCTCGTACTCGGTCTGTTCCGAAGGGACTTGACCCGCCGCGCGCGCTGGACCCTGCTGGTCGCCAACCTCGTCGTCCTCGGCATCCTCGGCTCCGCCGCGGTGCTGGTCGACGACTTCGAACGGGCCGCACGGCACGCCCTGTACGGAGCGGACGCGCGCGTCGCGCTCCGCACCGGCGTCCATGAGGTCGTCCTCACCGGCGGCACCCGCGGCCGTCCGCTCCACCTCTTCCTCGACGGCCGCCTGCGGTTCAGCGGCCGCGACGAGCACCGCTACCACGAGGCACTCGTCCACCCCGCGATGAACGGTCCGCACGCGCGCGTGCTGATCCTCGGCGGCGGTGACGGGCTCGCCGCCCGCGAAGTGCTGCGCCACTCCGGGGTCCGCAGCGTCGACGTCGTCGAACTCGACGCGGACGTGGTCCGGCTGGCGCGCCACGACGCCGCGCTGTCCGCCCTCAACCGCCATGTGTACGACGACCCGCGGGTGCACGAGGTGACGGCGGACGCCTTCAGCCGGCTCCGGGACGCCCGGTCGACGTACGACGTCGTCATCTCGGACCTCCCCGACCCGGGCATCACCGCGAGCACCAAGCTGTACTCGCAGGAGTTCTACGGCCTCGCCCGCCGCGTCCTCGCCCCCGGCGGGCGCCTCGTGGTCCACGCCGGTCCGCTGGCCGACCGGCACCGGGCCTTCTGGACGGTCGACGCGACGATCCGCGCGGCCGGCCTGTTCACCAGGCCCTACCGTGTCGGCGGCCGGGACTCCGGCTTCGCCGCCGGTCCCGACCGCACCACCGGCGGCGCGGCGGGCTCCGCGGGCGACTGGGGTTTCATCCTGGCCTCCCGTACGCCCGCACCCCTGCGGCTGGACTCCTCCTGCCCGCGACTGCGCACCCTCACCCAGGCGGCCCTGGCGGCGGACGGGCGCGCCGCCTCCCGCAGCCGTGTCCCCCGTCCCCTCCCGCCCTCGACGCTGGTGCATCCGCGGTACTCCGACTGAGGCGGAGGTGCGGGAATCCCGTGATACGCGGGTGCGCTCCGGGTCGTGCTGGGTAGGCTCGGCTGACATGGAGCATGAGGTGTTCGTTCCGTTTCCGGCCGGGCGGCTGAGGGAGGCGCTGGGCGATCCCGCCCGGGTCGCCCGCGCGATCCCGGGTCTCCAGCAGGACGCGTCGGCCGGCTCCGACAGCGCGGCGGCGACGCCGTCCGCCTCCGGGACCGGGCAGGACGCCGCCGAGGTGTCCTCCCCCGGCGGCCGCGAACGAGGCGCGGGGGCCGCGCGCGTCGCCGGGCGGCTGAAGGTCCGCGTCGCCGGTCACACGATCACCTATCGCGGCGCGATCCGTGTCACCGCCCAGGACGACGGCTCGTACGCCGTCGAGGGCGACGCCACGGAGGTACGCGGCGGGGGCGCCGTGAAACTGACGCTGACCCTGCGGCTCCTGCCCTCCGACGGAGGTACCACCCTCGCGTTCGGCGGCACGGCCTCCGGCGACGGCCGCGTGGCCGAACTCCCGCACGACGCCGTGTCCTCGGCAGGGCTGCGCCTGCTGACCCGCTTCGGAGAGGCACTGGCCGCAGCCCTCGCGCCCCCGGCCGACGCCACACCCGACGCCGGACCCGACGCCACACCCGACGTCGGACCCTCGACCGACTCCGCGTCCGCGTCCGACGTCGAGTCCGAGCCCGTGCCCGACGTCGATTCCGAGTCCGGGGCCGACGTCGAGGCCGGAGTCGAGGCTGACCCCGGGCAAGAAGGCGGTCCCGCGTCCGAAGGCGGGCCCGCGTCCGAAGGGGGGCGTGCGTCCGAAGGTGGGCCCGCGTCCGAAGGCGGGCCCGCGTCCGAAGGGGGGCTCGGAGCTGAGGGTTCCTCCGTCTTCGAGGCCGAGGTGCCGCCTCCTTCGCTCGATCCGTCGGCCGGGGACGCGTTCGACGGGGAGGACTTCGTGGCGGAGGCCGGGGCGCCGGGGAGTGAGGACGCGATGGCCGAGGCGGCGCACGCGCGGCGCACGATGATCGGGCGCAGCGCGGAGGAGGTGGACCACGCTCCTCCGCGTGGCCGCTACGCCCCCGTCCCGCCCCCGGAGGCCACCGCCGCCCGCGCCACCCTCCGCTGGGCGGCCCCCGCGGCGGCCCTGGCACTGGCCTCGGCGATCGTCGTGACCCGGGCGCTGCGCAAACGCCGGTGAGGGCGGAAACCGCACGGCGCTCCCGCCCCAGTAGGGTCAACTCCGTGAGTAACGAAGACATCACGCTGACCGCGGGTGACGCGGAGGTGACCGTGGCGCCGGGCAACGGCGGACGGGTCGGAAGTCTGCGGGTCGGCGGCGTCGAACTGCTGCGGCAGGGCGAGAAGTTCGGGTGCTTCCCGATGGTCCCGTGGTGCGGGCGGATCCGTGACGGCCGGTTCCTCGACGGCACCGCCGTCCGTCAGATGCCGCTCAACTCCCCGCCGCACGCCATCCACGGCACCGCCCGCGACGGGGCCTGGAAACCGGCCCGCGTCACCGCCGACGAGGCCGTGATCACGTACGACCTGGTGGACCCCTGGCCGCACCCCGCTCGCGTCACCCAGGGTTTCACCCTCACGGGGGACGCCCTGACGCTCACCATGTCCGTGGAGACGTACGGGGACTCGTTCCCGGCCCAGATCGGCTGGCATCCCTGGTTCAACAGGAACCTGGGGGAGGGCGGCGAGGACGTCCGCGTCGACTTCCGGCCCGGCTGGCAGGAGGAGCGGGGCGACGACCACCTGCCCACCGGCCGCCGCCTCGACCAAAAGCCCGGCCCCTGGGACGACTGCTTCGGCATGCCGGACGGCGTCGACGTCACGCTCACCTGGCCGGGGCGGCTGGAGCTGAAGGTCGGCAGCCGCGAGCAGTGGGTCGTCGTCTACGACGAGCAGGAGGCGGCCGTGTGCGTGGAGCCGCAGACCGGTCCGCCGAACGGGCTCAACACCCACCCCCGCCTGGTCACACCCATCGAGCCCCTCGAAGCCACCACGACCTGGAGCTGGCGGCGGCTCTAAGCTGGCCTCCATGAGTGATGTACGCGGCACGCTGCTGCAGCAGATCAAGGACAAGGCCGTGGTGCACGGCAAGGTGACCCTCTCCTCGGGTCTTGAGGCCGATTACTACGTGGACCTGCGCCGGATCACGCTGGACGGCGAGGCCGCCCCGCTCGTCGGACAGGTCCTCCTCGACCTCACCGCCGACCTGGACTTCGACGCGGTCGGCGGGCTGACCATGGGCGCCGACCCGGTCGCCGGGGCCATGCTGCACGCCGCCGCAGCGAGCGGCCGCAGGCTGGACGCCTTCGTCGTCCGCAAGGCCGCCAAGGCACACGGCCTGCAGCGCCGTGTCGAGGGTCCCGAGATCAAGGGCCGGCGCGTGCTCGTGGTCGAGGACACCTCGACCACGGGCGGCTCTCCGCTGGAGGCCGTCCAGGCCGTCCGGGAGGCCGGAGCCGAGGTCGTCGGTGTCGCCACGATCGTCGACCGTGCGACCGGTGCCGCCGAGAAGATCGAGGCCGGCGCCGGTGTTCCGTACCTCTTCGCCTACTCCAAGGGCGAGTTGGGGCTCGACTGACGAAGCTCCCGCGGGGCCCCGCCGACGGCAGGGTCCCGCATGTCGGATGGGGGTCTGGAGCATCCGGCGATGTCTGGAAAGATGGGGCCGACGATGACGTCGCCCCCCTAGGTCAGGGCCATAAGCACCAGTCCCGTCGTACCGCAGCAGCAGTACGCAGACCCGCACATACAAGGAGCGGACAGATGCCCATCGCAACCCCCGAGGTCTACATCGAGATGCTCGACCGGGCGAAGGCAGGCAAGTTCGCCTACCCGGCCATCAACGTGACCTCGTCCCAGACCCTGCACGCTGCGCTGCGCGGCTTCGCGGAGGCGGAGAGCGACGGCATCATCCAGATCTCCACCGGTGGTGCGGAGTTCCTGGGCGGTCAGCACAAGAAGGACATGGTGACGGGCGCCGTCGCGCTCGCCGAGTTCGCGCACATCGTCGCCGCGAAGTACGACATCACGGTCGCGCTGCACACGGATCACTGCCCCAAGGACAAGCTGGACGGCTACGTACGTCCGCTGCTCGACATCTCCGCCGAGCGCGTCGCCCGCGGTGAGAACCCGCTGTTCCAGTCGCACATGTGGGACGGCTCCGCCGAGACCCTCGCCGACAACCTGGCCATCGGCCAGGAACTGCTGGCCAAGGCCGTCGCCGCGAAGATCATCCTCGAGGTCGAGATCACCCCGACCGGTGGCGAGGAGGACGGCGTCAGCCACGAGATCAACGATGAGCTGTACACGACCGTCGACGACGCCCTGCGCACCGCCGAGGCCCTGGGCCTGGGCGACAAGGGCCGCTACCTGCTCGCCGCGTCGTTCGGCAACGTGCACGGTGTCTACAAGCCGGGCAACGTCGTCCTGCGCCCCGAGCTCCTCAAGGACCTCCAGGAGGGCGTCGCCGCCAAGTACGGCAAGGCGAGCCCGTTCGACTTCGTCTTCCACGGCGGATCCGGCTCCACCGCCGAGGAGATCGCCACCGCGCTGGAGAACGGCGTCGTGAAGATGAACCTCGACACCGACACCCAGTACGCCTTCACCCGTCCTGTCGTGGACCACATGTTCCGCAACTACGACGGTGTCCTGAAGGTCGACGGCGAGGTCGGCACCAAGTCGAAGTACGACCCGCGCACCTGGGGCAAGCTCGCCGAGGCCGGCATGGCCCAGCGCGTGACCGAGGCCTGCGCCGCCCTGCGTTCCACGGGCACCCGGCTCAAGTAGTCGTCCGGTGGTCCGCCGGTAGGCCTCCGGCGCTCCTCCGACAGTCATCCCCGCGCAAGGGCCCGGCACCTCCCACGGTGCCGGGCCCTTCCGTATGCTCCGAGGTATGGCTGTGCCTGCGCGGGACGCATCGGACCTGTCGGACGGCAGACCCGCGGTACGGATCGCCTCCCGGACCGGGAAGTGGATCCTGCTGACCACCGTCCTCGGCTCCAGCATGGCCCTGCTGGACTCGACGGTCGTCAACGTGGCGCTGCCGACCATCGGCCGTGACCTGGACGCCGGCCTCTCCGCCCTCCAGTGGACCGTGAACGGCTACATGCTGTCGCTGGCCGGGCTGATCCTGCTGGGCGGCTCGCTCGGGGACCGCTTCGGGCGCCGGAAGGTCTTCGTCATCGGCGTGGTGTGGTTCGCCGCCGCCTCGCTGCTGTGCGGGCTCGCCCCGAACGTGGGCGTGCTCATCGCCGCCCGTGTCCTCCAGGGCGTCGGCGGGGCGCTGCTCACTCCCGGTTCGCTGGCGATCATCCAGGCCTCCTTCCACCCGGACGACCGGGCCCGTGCCATCGGCCTGTGGTCGGGCTTCGGGGGTGTCGGGGCCGCCGTCGGGCCGTTCCTGGGCGGCTGGCTGGTGGACGGGCCCGGCTGGCGCTGGGTCTTCCTGCTGAACATCCCCGTCGCGCTGGTGTGCGCCCCGATCGCACTGCGGCACGTCCCCGAGTCCGCTGGGGGCGCCTCCCGCCCGAGCGAAACCGAGAGTGGGGAAGGCGCGTCGCACCGCGGCTTCGACGTCCTCGGCGCCGTCCTCGGCGCGCTCTCGCTCGCCCTGGTGACGTACGCCCTGATCGAGGCCACGAGCGGTTCCGTGCTCGTGTGGGTGGCGGCGGTCGGGGGCGTGCTGGCGGGGGTGGCCTTCGTGTACGTCGAGCGTCGGCGGCCCGATCCGATGCTGCCGCTGGACATCTTCGCCTCGCGCCAGTTCACGGCTGTCAACCTGGTGACCCTGTGCGTCTACGCGGCCTTCGGCGGCTTCTTCTTCCTGACCGCGCTCCAGCTCCAGGTCGTGGCGGGTTACTCCGCGCTCCAGGCCGGAACGGCGCTGCTGCCGACCACGGTCCTGATGCTGCTCTTCTCCGCCCGCTCCGGCGAAGTCTCCCAGCGCATCGGCCCGCGCATCCCGCTGACGGTCGGACCGCTGCTGTGCGCGGCGGGCATGCTGCTGATGCTGCGGGTGGGCGAGGACGCCTCGTACGTGGCCGACGTGCTGCCCGCGCTGCTGGTGATGGGCCTCGGCATGGTGACCCTGGTCGCGCCGCTGACCGCCACCGTCCTGGCCTCCGTGGACACCGGGCGGGCGGGCCTGGCCAGCGGGATCAACAACGCGGCGGCCCGTGTGGCCGGGCTCCTCGCGGTGGCCGCGCTGCCGCTGCTCACCGGGATGGGCGAGGAGGCGTACCGCTCGGCGGACGCCTTCGACGCCGCGTTCCGCCGGGCGATGCCGCTGTGCGCCGGTGTGCTGGTGGTCGGCGCGGTGCTGGCCTTCACGACCGTACGCCGCCCGACGCCCGGCTGCCTCCGCCCCGAGTGCCATACGCACGGCTCGCTGACGGCGCCCCCGCTGGAGCCGGAGCGCTCCCGGGGCGTCCTCGGGGCCACGGGCTCCAAGGGCTCTACGGGCTCCAAGGGTGCCTCGGCCTCCAGCGCCGATCCGGCTCCGTGACCGCACCGGCGGTGTCCGGCGGTGTCCGGCGGTGTTCGTCGGGCGGGAGGAGCAGGCCGTTCCCCGAGCACCGTGGGCAACCGTTACCGATCACCGGCAATGGAGCAGACTGGAACCCATGACGATTCACGAGAACCTCCTCGGGGGACCGCCCCCGACCCACCTCCCCGACGACCCGGAGCCGCGCGAGCTCCTCGCGAACGGCACGGCCCCCGCCGACGTCGCCGCGAAGTACCCCACCTCCTCGCTCGCCTGGGCGCAGCTCGCCGACGACGCGTTCGAGCGCGGCAGCGTCGTCGAGTCGTACGCGTACGCCCGTACCGGCTACCACCGCGGCCTGGACGCCCTGCGCCGCAGCGGCTGGAAGGGCCACGGCCCGGTGCCCTGGGAGCACGAGCCGAACCGCGGCTTCCTGCGCGCCCTGCACGCCCTCGCCCGCGCCGCGCAGGCGATCGGCGAGCAGGAGGAGTACGAGCGCTGCAGCCAGTTCCTGAAGGACTCCTCGCCGACCGCCGCCCAGACCCTGGGCTAGGGACCGGCCGGTTTCCGGGGGCCGTGATGCGGGTCCGTCTGGTGTGACCAGGCGGACCTTGCGGTTTCGGGGGACGATTGTGGAGGATGCCCGGTGGGGACCGGGGCCCCCGTGTCGGTAACGGCAGGGGCGGACCGCTACCCGGAGCACATTGCAGGAGACAGCGATGTCCCACCAGGCTCAGCCCACGCAGGCTCAGGAGCCCGAGACTCCGCATCTCGACTTCCAGGGCACGACGCCGTACGAGGACTACGTACAGGCGGACGTGCTCACCCACCTCCAGCACACCCTCTCCGACGACCCCGGAGAGATGGTCTTCCTGGTGACGACCCAGGTCATGGAGCTGTGGTTCACGGTCATCGTCCACGAGTGGGAGACGGCGGCCAAGGCCCTGCGCTCGGACGACATCCCCGTCGCGGTGGCCGCGCTGAAGCGGTCCGTACGCGAGCTGGAGGCGCTCAACGCGTCCTGGCGTCCGCTCGGGCAGCTCACCCCCGCGCAGTTCAACTCCTACCGTTCGGCCCTCGGTGAGGGCTCCGGATTCCAGTCCGCGATGTACCGCCGCATGGAGTTCCTGCTCGGCGAGAAGGCCGCGTCCATGCTCGTCCCGCACCGGGGCGCGCCGCGCGTGCACGCCGAACTGGAGAAGGCACTGCACGAGCCGAGCCTGTACGACGAGGTGCTGCGGCTGCTCGCGCGGCGCGGGCACGCGATCCCGGCCGCCGTGCTGGAGCGTGACGTGTCGCGCCGCTACGAGCCCTCGCCCGAGGTGGAGGCCACCTGGGCGGCCCTGTACGCCGGCGACGACAGCGACGAGCTCGCCCGTCTCGGCGAGGCGCTGACCGATGTCGCCGAGCTGGTGTGGCGCTGGCGCAACGACCATCTCGTCGCCACGCGGCGCGCGATGGGCTCGAAGACCGGCACGGGCGGCTCCGCCGGAGTGGCCTGGCTGGAGAAGCGCGCGCAGAAGAACGTGTTCCCCGAGCTGTGGACGGCGAGGTCCCATGTCTGAGGAAGGCGCCGTGTCCGCGCTCGGCGCGCGGGCGGCGGAACTGGACGCCGCCGACGAACTCGCCGGGCTGCGCAAGCAGTTCGTGCTCGACGACGTGGTGTACCTGGACGGGAACTCGCTCGGCGCGCTGCCGACCGGGGTCCCCGGCCGGGTCGAGGACGTCGTACGCCGGCAGTGGGGCGAACTCCGCATCCGCAGCTGGGAGGAGAGCGGCTGGTGGACCGCGCCCGAGCGGATCGGCGACCGGATCGCCCCGCTGGTCGGCGCGGCGGCCGGGCAGATCGTGGTCGGCGACTCGACCAGCGTGAACGTCTTCAAGGCGCTGGTGGGTGCGGTACGGCTGGCGGGCGAGGGGCGGGACGAGATCCTCGTCGACGCGACGACGTTCCCGACGGACGGGTACATCGCGGCGTCGGCGGCCCGTATGACGGGCTGCGAGCTGCGTCCGGTCGATCCGGACGAGGTGCCCTCGGCACTCGGTTCCCGTACGGCGGCGGTGCTGCTCAACCACGTCGACTACCGCACGGGCCGGCGCTACGACCTCCCGTCCCTGACGTCCGCGATCCAAGCGGCGGGCGCGCTCGCCGTGTGGGACCTGTGCCACAGCGCGGGCGCCCTGCCGGTCGGGCTGGACGAGCACGGGGTGGACCTGGCGGTCGGGTGCACCTACAAGTACCTGAACGGCGGCCCGGGCTCGCCCGCGTACCTCTACGTCCGCGCCGGACTCCAGGACCGTTTCGACTCCCCGCTCCCCGGCTGGAACTCGCACGCCGAGCCCTTCGGTATGAGCCAGTCGTACGAACCCGCGCCGGGCGCGCTGCGCGGGCGGGTCGGCACGCCGGACATTCTCTCGATGCTGGCCCTGGAAGCCGCGCTGGAGGTGTGGGACGGCGTCTCGATCGACGCCGTCCGCGCCAAGTCGCTCGCGCTGACCGACTTCTTCCTGGAGTGCGTCTCCGCGTACGTCCCCGACGGGCGGGTCGAGTCCGTGACTCCCGCCGCCCACGCGGAACGGGGCAGCCAGGTGGCCCTGCGCTGCGCGGACGCGGGTGCCGTGATGAAGCGCCTGATCGACCAGGGCGTCGTCGGCGACTTCCGCCACCCGGACATCCTCCGCTTCGGCTTCACCCCGCTGTACGTCGGCTTCGCGGAAACGGAACGAGCGGCAAGGGTCCTGGCGGAGACCCTGGGCTAGCAAGTATCAGCCCCTCCGGCAAGTGTCAGCCCCTCCGGCGTTTGAGGAGCGGGGTCTGGGGCGGAGCCCCAGGGACGGGAAGGGCAGGGGCGGAGGGGGCGAAATCCCCTCCGGCCCGGCCCCGACCGGGGGTTCCCTGGTGCCCTGGTCCGGCCAGGCGCGGGCTCCGGCCTCGGCCTCGGCCCCGTGACCAGGACCCGCCGGGGCTCAACCGGCGACGACGAACACCCCCGCCGCCGCCGCGGCAACCGCGGCCTCGGCCGCCCGATCCGCATCGGCGGCACCAGGCGCCACGCCAGTGGTGAGCAGCCCGTAGTACAACGGCGCCGAAACCGCCCGTACCATCCCCACCGCATCCGTCCCCACCGGCAACTCCCCCCGGGCAACCCCCTGTTCCACGCAGGGCGCCCACTCGGCGACCCGCACCTCGTAGAACCTCCGCAACGCCTCGGCCGTACGCGCGTCGCACGCCCCCGCGGCGATCACCGCCCGGAACAGGGCGCCCT
Organism: Streptomyces sp. NPDC002935; assembly: GCF_040611295.1. Taxonomy (NCBI): domain Bacteria; kingdom Bacillati; phylum Actinomycetota; class Actinomycetes; order Kitasatosporales; family Streptomycetaceae; genus Streptomyces; species Streptomyces sp. NPDC002935. The sequence goes on along the minus strand of NZ_JBEXNW010000008.1, from coordinate 47,212 downwards.
GCCGAGGATCGGCGAGCGTCCGCCGTACCAGATCGGCGTTGGCCCGCAGATCCCCGAGCACGCTCCCCGTGTCCACCCGCGGAAGCGACTGCTCGGCCATGTCGCCGAGCAGATCGGCGACCAGCCCCGCGACGGACCCCCAGCGCCGGTACACGGTCGTCTTGCCCACCTCGGCCCGCCGGGCGACATCGGCCAGATCGAGATGCGCGAACCCCTCCTCGGCGAGCACGTCCCCGGCCGCCCGCAGAACGGCCGCACGGACACGCGCGGTACGCCCCCCGGGCCGTACGGTGCCGGGCTCGGCGGGCTCGGCGGGCTCGGGCCGTACGGTGCCGGACTCGGCAGGCTCGGGCCGTACGGTGCCGGACTCGGCGGACATGACGGTCTCCTTCGTCGATCGCGTCCCGGACGGCTGGACGCCACCGCCAGCGTAACGAAACAGCAGAACCGTTTACCCCTCACCGAGCGTGACAACCCGGTGTCGGCGCACGTCACCGGCCTGATACCGTCCCCGCCAACGGCCGAATTCTTCCCTGGTCCGCCAAATCCGTTTCACCGCTGAGAGGTTGGAGCATGCAGGACGACGCCGCATCCCGGGACGGCGCCGACGCCGCGGCACAGCAGGGCGCGGGCGCGCAGCGTGACAGAGCGGCCGAGCGTGAGGCCGCAGCCCGGCGTGAGGCCGCCGCCGAGCGTGACGCCGCCGAGGAGGCGTCCGCCTTCTCGCACCCGGCCGTGGAGCCCGACGTCACCATGGCGTACGGCGACCACCCCGACCAGGTGATCGACTTCTACGCCCCGCGCGAGCCCGACCCGGCGGTCCTCACCCCGCTCGTGGTCGTTCTGCACGGCGGCGCCTGGCGTGCCCCGTACGACCGCCGTCACATCACCCCGTTCGCCGACTTCCTGACCCGCCGCGGTTTCGCCGTGGCGAATGTCGAGTACCGCCGCGGCGAGGCGCCGGCCCCCGCGCCGGAAGGGCCCGCGATCCCCGCGCAGGGCGGCCCCGCGGCCCCTGGACCGAACGTTGCGGCCTCGTCCACGGGCGCCACCGGAGCCGGCGACCGAGGCGACGACGGGGCCCGCGAGGGGAGCGATGCCGGCGATGCCAGCGCCGGAAGCGCCGCAGGTGCCGCAGGTGCCGGAAGTACCGGAAGTACCGGAAGTACCGGAAGTACCGGAAGTGCCGGAAGTACCGGAAGTGCCGGAAGTGCCGGAAGTACCGGAAGTACCGGAGGTCCGGTCGCCGGTCGGTGGCCCGACACCTTCGACGACGTGGCGGCCGCACTCGACGCACTGCCCGCGCTCGTACGCGCGGCGCTCCCGCAGGCCGACCCCCGGCGCATGGTGGTCACCGGCCACTCGGCGGGCGGTCATCTGGCCCTGTGGGTGGCGGCCCGCCACCTCCTGCCCGACGACGCGCCCTGGCACACCGACCGCCCCGCAGCACTGCGCGGCGTCGTCGCCCTCGCCCCGATCGCGGACTTCGAGGTCGCGGAGGAGCTCGACGTCTGCGGCGGGGCGTCCCGCCAACTCCTGGGTGGGGACGCCACGTTCGCCGAACGTCTGCCGTACGCAGACCCGATGCGCCTGCTGCCCACCGGCATCGCCACCACTCTCGTCCAGGGTCGCTCCGACATCGTCGTTCCGCAGGCGGTGGCCGAGTCGTACGCGGACGCGGCCGCCAAGGCGGGCGAGGTGGTCGGTCTGACCCTCCTGGAGGACGTCGGCCACTTCCCGCTGATCGACCCGGCCGCCGACGCCTGTGCCGTGGTGGCGGAGGAGATCGCCCAACTGGCCTGGTAGTCGCCCAATTGGCCTGGCAGTGGGGAGAGTCCTCAAGAGCTCTGGCGATCAGGGGAGTTGACCGCCCGCTCCCGAACCCCGGTCATACCCGTAATACCTGAGAGCTACCTGCCAGGTGAGTTCCCCAGCGGGACGCGGACGACAGATGACGGTCCGTAATTTTCCTTCCAGCGACGCCCGATGAACGGGCGGACGGGGAGGGACGGACACCATGGCATTCCGGTCGAGGCCGACCACCAGAGGGGCAGCGGGTGTTCCCGCGGTCTCGCCGCGGGGCAGGCCGGGCTCACCGGCCGCGGCGACCGGAGTCCCTCGCCGCCGCACCGGAGGCCGGATCGCCCGTCGGCTGCGCCGGACGCTGCTCGCCGCGCTCGTCACGGCCGCCGTCGTCGTCCCCGTGTCCGCCGCCGCCCGCCCGGAGATTCCCGCGCCGGCACCCGCGGTCCTCGCACGGCTCACGGCATCGACATTGGACAAGGCGTACGAGGCGAACCGGGCCAACGCCGCGCGGGCGGCCAGGATGGCCGCGGACCACGGCGACCGCACCCGGGCCGCCGCCGACCGCTCCCTGACCGCCCCCTCCCGCCACTTCCTCTCCTTCGACGGCCGGGGCCCCGGCCGGGCCGTCGAGGTCTTCGGCGACCTCGCGCACGCCGACCGCGTGGCCGTCCTGGTCCCGGGCTCGGACACCACCCTGGAGACGTACGACCGTTTCCGCGCCGGCGCCGTCGCCCTGCACGGCCGACTCGGCCCGCGCGGAGCCGTCCTCGCCTGGCTCGGGTACGAGACGCCGGGCACCGTGAGCACCACGGTCCTGACGACGGACCGCGCGGAGGACGCGGCTCCCCTCCTGCGGGCGTTCCTGCGCCAACTGCGCGGCGTCGTCGGCCGGTCGGCGCACCTGTCCCTGCTGTGCCACTCGTACGGCACGGTGGTCTGCGGCCGCGCGGCCCCGGGGTCGGACGCGAGCGACATCGTCTTCTTCGGCAGCCCCGGCACCGGAGCGTCCTCCGTCGCCGGGCTGCGCACCTCCGCTCGTGTCTGGGCGGGCCGCGGCTCCGCCGACTGGATCGCGCACGTCCCGCACACGAGCGTCGGGCTCCTCGGCACGACCCTCGGCCTCGGCCCCGACCCGGTGTGCCCGTCCTTCGGCGCCCAGGTCTTCCGGGCGGGAAGCGGTGGCCACAGCGACTACTTCAAGCCGGGGTCGGTGTCCCTGGCCAACCTCGCCCGCATCGTCCTCGGCGACACCTCGGAGGTGACCCGTGCGTGACGTGACCGGCACGACCGTCCTGACCGGCGTACGGACCGCGATCCACCGCCTCGACCGGGCCACCCCGGTCGAGCGGGACCGCGCCGTCGACGCCCTGCGCGCCCTCGCGATCCTGGGCGTCGTCCTGGGCCACTGGCTGGTGACGGCGCTCGTCGCGGACGGCGGCGCGCTGCACACGGCGAGCCCGTTGCGGCACATGCCCTGGCTGGCCCCGATCTCCTGGGTCTTCCAGACGCTCGCCGTGTTCTTCCTGGTGGGCGGCCATGTGGCGACGAAGAGCTACGCGTCGGCGCGGGCGCGCGGCACGACCTACGGGCAGTGGCTGCGCACGCGGCTGAGCCGCCTCCTGAGACCGGTGGCGGCGGTGCTGACACTCTGGGCGGTGGCGACGGCCTGCCTGCTCGTGTCCGGCGCGGAACTCCGTACGGTGCACACGCTGGTGAAGCTGGCGCTGTCCCCGCTCTGGTTCCTCGTGGTCTTCGCCGCGCTGACGGCGGCGACGCCGTTGCTGACCCGCGTCAACCCGTTGTGGCCGCTGGCCGTCGTCCTCCATGTGGACGTCATCCGTTTCGGCCTCGGAGGCCCGGCGTGGCTCGGCTGGGTGAACGTCGCGGCCGGCTGGCTGGTGCCGTACACGCTGGGCGCCGCCTGGACGCGCGGTGAGCTGGAGGGGCGGCGCGCGGGCTGGGTGCTGTTCGGCGGCGGAGCGGTGGCGACGGCGGTGCTGGTGGCGTGGGCCGGATATCCGTCGTCCATGGTCGGCGTCCCGGGGACCGCGGTCTCCAACCTGGATCCGCCGACGCTGGCCGCGGTCACCTTCGGCCTGGCCCAGTGCGGACTCGCCCTGCTGCTGCGCGAGCCGCTGCGCCGGGGGATGCGGCACCCCGCGGCCTGGGCCGCGATCGCCTTCGCCAACCTCTCCGCGATGACGATATTCCTCTGGCACCAGACGTCCCTGATGGCGGTCACCGCCCTCGGCCTGCTCGCGGGCCGGCTCCCCGGCCTGCACACCACCCCCGACAACCTGGTCTGGGTGGCCGCGAGAGTCGCCTGGCTGCCCGTCTTCGGCTGCGCCCTCGCCCTGTGCTGGTGCGCCTTCAGCGTCCACGAGCGGGGACCCCGCCGTCCCACCGGCCGCACGTCCCGAATCGTCCGCGTCCACCGCGGTCAGGGCCCGGCCGCACCCGAGGCGGCGCCACGTGCCTAGGCTTGGCGACGTGACCAGCGAGGAGCACCAGCCCCCGAACCGCGGGCCCGCCATGCTCCCTGACGCCCCCTCACGGCTGGCCGAGCCCCCCGCCCCCACCGCCCCATCCACCGGCCGCGTTCCTCATCGCACCCGCATACAAGCACTGGCCTCCCTCTCGGTCACGTCGGTCCTGTCGCTCCTGCGCGAGATCCTGGCCGAGCTCGCGATGCCGACGGCCGCGCCGCTGCCGCCGTTGTCCCGGCCCCGGTGGCTGCGCCGGCTGCCGCATGCCGTGGTGTGCCTGATCGCCCTCGGAGTCGGGCTGGCGGCCATGGACGAGCTGACCAGCAGCTATCGGCTCGGTTTCGCGCTGGGCACGGGGAGCGGCCTCCTGCTGGGTGCGGCGATCGTGCTCGCGCTGTGGCGTCCCGTTCCGGCCTGGTGGCTGTCGCTGGGCACCACTGTGGTGGCCGCCGTAGTAGCCCGCGCGCACAGCGCGTGGGACATTCCGATCCCGGGACCGGACTGGCCGTGGAGCACGTCCGCGATGCTGTCGCAGGCCTTCGTGCTCTTCCTGCTCGCCCTGCGGATGCCCACACGCGTCGCCGTCGGCGCGCTGTCCCTGACGGGTCTGGCCACGTATGTGCTGCAGGGCCTGGCGGGCGGACCGGTGTACCGGGCGAGGGGCATGCTGGGCGGACCGTCGTACAGTCCGACCGGGACGCTGGCGGTGGTCGTCTTCGCCGCCGTCGTCCTTCTCGGAACAGCGCTGCACGGTCGCCGAGAAGCCCGTACCCAACTGGTGCGGCAAGCCTCGCTGACCGAGGCGGAGCGCGCCCGCCGCACGGTCCTGGAGGAGCGCAGCCGCATCGCGCGCGAGCTCCACGACGTGGTCGCGCACCACATGTCGGTGATCTCCATTCAGGCGCAGGTCGCCCCGCACCTGGTCGAGCATCCGACCCAGGAACTGAAGGAGAACCTGGAAGGCATCCGGCAGAACGCCCTGGAGGCGTTGACCGAGCTGCGCCGTGTGCTCGGAGTGCTGCGTTCGGAGAACCCGGAGAGTCCGTACGGCCTCGGCGCGAGTGCGGGTGTGGCGCCGGACGCTCCGCAGCCCACGCTCGACCGTCTCGACGCCCTCGTCGAGAACACGCGCGCCGCGGGACTGCACGTGACCACGGAGGTCACCGGGGAACAGCTTCCCCTGGCGCCGGGCGTGGAGCTGTCGGCGTACCGGATCATCCAGGAGGCGCTGAGCAACGCCCTGCGCCATGCGCCGGGTTCCGCGGTCCGGGTGGAGCTCTGGCACTTCCCGCGCGGCCTCCAGGTGAGGGTCGTCAACTCACGGCCCGAGCGCCCCGCTCCGCCGTCCCCGGGCGCGGGACACGGACTGCTCGGCATGCGGGAGCGCGTCGCGATGCTGGGTGGCACCCTCGTGACCTCGGCGACGTCGTGCGGCGGATTCGCGGTGGCGGCCTTCCTCCCCCGCTCGGGCGCCGCGTCCACCGACGACGCGGCGACCGCCCACGACGCCGCCCGGACCGACGACACCTTCACAGGCATCCCAGGGGAAGAGAGTCCATGACGACCGTGAGCGGCACCATCCGCGTACTGATCGCCGACGACCAGCAGATGGTCCGGCAGGGATTCACCGTGCTGCTCGACACCCACCCCGGCATCGAGGTGGTCGGTCAGGCGGTCGACGGACTGGACGCGATCCTCAAGGTCGCCGAACTCGCCCCGGACGTCGTCCTGATGGACATCCGCATGCCCGAACTCGGCGGCATCGAGGCGACCCGCCGCATCACCACGGACACGCCGCACATCAAGGTCCTGGTGCTCACCACCTTCGACCTCGACGAGTACGTCTACGAAGCGCTCCGCGCCGGCGCCTCCGGTTTCCTCCTCAAGGACGCCTCGGCCGATCAACTCGCGGAGGCGGTCCGCGTGGTCGCGGCGGGTGACGCCCTCCTCGCCCCCGGCATCACCCGCCGTCTCATCGCCGAGTTCTCCCGCCTCGACACCACCCCGCGAGCGCCCCTCAAGCAACGCGTCGGCGACCTCACCGAACGCGAGACCGAGGTCCTGGCCCACATCGCCCAGGGTCTCTCCAATGCCGAGATCGCCCAACGCCTGGTGGTGGCCGAGCAGACCGTGAAAACCCACGTGGGCCGCATCCTCGTCAAACTCGGCCTGCGCGACCGCACCCAGGCAGCGGTCTTCGCCTACGAATCAGGCCTGGTCCGCCCCACGGGCTACTGATCCGCCCCACGGGCTGCTGCCCCACTCCTTGTCACGAGCCCCGTCATCCCTGGGGCCCCGCCCCCAGCCCCCCAGACCCCGCTCCTCAAACGCCGGAGGGGCTGAATCCTCACCCCCCGGTGCGCAGGACCACGCCCGAGCCACGATGCACCCGCCCCCACCCCGACGCGCCCCCACCCGACGCGAGCGACTCGTACGCGAGCGGTCGCCGGTCTCCACCCCGCCGCTACCCGTAGTACCTGAGGGGGACTCGCAAGGACCCTCCTCGCAGGTGACGACCGCACCCCCCACCCGGCCCTACCGTTTTGAACGTGACCGAGACGACCCAGACGCAGACGACACCTCCCCGCCCCGGCGGTGCCGGGGCCAAGCCCCGCAGCCCGGAGTACCGCCTCGCCGCGGACGCCGTGCGCGGCCTGCGGCAGGACATGTTCCACGACGCCTTCGCCTACCGCCCGCTCCCCCGCATGCGCACGGACGGCCCCCTCACCCGCCGCCTCCGGGGGACCCTGCGCGCGTACGCGGCCTGGACCCCGCACGCGGCGGTGGCGGCCGCCGGCCTGCTGGCGATGGCCGCGGCCTACAGCGCCGGCGCTCTACGCGACGGCCTCGGCGGCGGCACGATCGCCCCCCTCCTGTGCGGGCTCCTCGCCCTGCTCCCGGTCCTGGCGACCCTGGTCCGCCCGGTCGGCGCCTTCTGGTTCTCGATGGCGGCGGCCCCGATCGCCGCCATGTTCGGCAGCGCCTGGAGCGACTGGCCGTGGGCGCCCGGCAGTTTCATAGCGCATGTCACGGTGCTGACGGTCGTGGCGCTGCGCTCACGCCCCCGCGTCGCGGCGTGGATGTGGCTGCTGACCGCGGCGTACAGCCTGCTCGCCGAGACCCTGTTCGGCGGCGGCTACTACAGCATCAACACCTTCCCGCTGCTCTTCGTCTCCGCGCTGGCCCTCCTGGTCGTCACGGTCCTGAACATCCGCAGGGAGGCCGAGCAGGAGGTGACCGCTCACCAGTCGGAGACGGCACACGAGCGTTCCCGGCGCACGCTGCTCGAAGAGCGCACGACGATCGCCCGCGAGCTGCACGACGTGGTGGCGCACCACATGTCGGTCGTCGCGATCCAGGCGGAGGCGGCGCCCTACCGGGTGGAGAATCCGCCCCCGGAGCTGGAGCAGGCCTTCGTCACGATCCGGGAGAACGCGGTGGCGGCGCTGACCGAGCTGCGCCGTGTGCTGGGCGTGGTCAGGGCCGAGGACTACGAGGCCCCGGACGCTCCGCAGCCCACCCTCGCCGATCTGGACGCGCTCCTCGCCAATGTGCGGGACGCGGGGCTGACCGTGGAGAAGGCGGTCACCGGTGCGGTGCGCGAGCTTCCGCAGGGCGTCGAGCTGTCGGCGTACCGGATAGTCCAGGAGGCGCTCAGCAACACCCTGCGGCACGCACCGGGCGCGTCGGCCCGCGTCGAGGTCGGTTATGTGCTCGGCGGGCTCGGCCTGCGCATAGTCAACGGTCCCGCGCCGGCGACGACCCTGGAGAAGTCCACGCACGGCGCGGGGCACGGCATCACGGGCATGCGCGAGCGGGTCACGATGCTGGACGGTGAGATGACGACGGGCGTGATGGACGACGGAGGGTACGAGGTGGCGGTGTTCCTGCCGGTGCCGTCGGGGGAGGGGACCGGATGAGCGGCGGCACGGGCCGAGCGATCCGCGTGCTGATCGCCGACGACCAGATGATGGTCCGCGAGGGCTTCTCCGTACTGCTGGGCGCGATGCCGGACATCGAGGTGGTCGGCGAGGCGGTCAACGGCCGGGAGGCGGTCGAGCGCGTACGGGAGCTGGCTCCGGACGTCGTGCTGATGGACATCCGCATGCCGGAGATGAACGGGATCGAGGCGACCCGGGAGATCGTCGCCGCCGACGGCGCCGCGAAGGTGCTGGTGCTGACGACGTTCGATCTCGACGAGTACGTGTACCAGGCGCTGCGGGCGGGGGCGTCCGGATTCCTCCTCAAGGATGCCTCGGCCCGCCAGCTCGCCGACGGCGTGCGGGTGGTGTCGGAGGGGGAGGCGCTGCTCGCCCCCTCGGTCACCAGGCGGCTGATCACGGAGTTCTCCAAGCTCGCGGACGAGCCCCGGCTGTCGGCGACGGCGCATGCGGCGTACGGGGATCTGACCGACCGGGAGACGGAGGTGCTGGTGCTGATCGCGCAAGGGCTGTCGAACGCGGAGATCGCCGGGCGGCTCGTCGTCGCGGAGTCGACGATCAAGACCCATGTGAGCCGCATCCTGGTGAAGCTGGGGCTGCGGGACCGGACGCAGGCGGCGGTGTTCGCGTACGAGGCCCGGCTGGTCACACCGAGGTGACCGCGCTCGACATCGCTCGGCGCGGCGCCGAGGGGAGAGGGAGGGGCTGCGGCGGGCGCCGGTCCGGACGGGCCTGTTCAGCGGGGGGTGGGTCGGGCTAGCGTCCGTTCATGGCAGCTTTGGAGAGTTCGCAGGCTTTCGACCCGTGGGACCCGGCGTTCGTGGCGGACCCGTATCCGGCGTACGAGGAGCTGCGTGCGCGGGGCCGGGTGCACTACTACGAGCCGACGAACCAGTGGCTGGTGCCGCACCACGCGGATGTGTCGGCGCTGCTGCGGGACCGCCGGCTGGGCCGGACGTATCAGCACCGGTTCACGCACGAGGACTTCGGGCGGACGGCGCCGCCGCCGGAGCACGAGCCGTTCCATGTGCTCAACGATCACGGGATGCTGGATCTGGAGCCGCCCGACCACACGCGGATCCGGCGGCTGGTCTCGAAGGCGTTCACACCGCGCACGGTGGAGCGGCTGAAGCCCTATGTGGAGGGGCTGGCGGGTGAGCTGGTCGACCGGCTGGTGGAGGCGGGCGGCGGCGATCTGCTGACCGACGTGGCGGAGCCGCTGCCGGTGTCGGTGATCGCGGAGATGCTGGGTATCCCGGAGTCCGACCGTGCGCCGTTGCGGCCCTGGTCGGCGGACATCTGCGGGATGTACGAGCTGAACCCGTCCGAGGAGGTGGCGCGGAAGGCGGTGCGGGCGTCGGTGGAGTTCACCGAGTACCTGCGCGGGCTGATCGAGGCCCGCCGCAAGGAGCCCGCGGACGATCTGATCTCGGGGCTCATCGCGGCGCACGACGAGGGCGACCGGCTCACCGAGCAGGAGATGATCTCCACGTGCGTGCTGCTGCTGAACGCGGGGCACGAGGCGACGGTCAACTCGACGGTGACCGGCTGGTGGACGCTGTTCCGGCACCCCGCGCAGCTGGCGGCGCTGCGGGCGGACCACACGCTGATCCCCACGGCGGTGGAGGAGCTGATGCGCTACGACACTCCGCTCCAGCTGTTCGAGCGCTGGGTGCTCGACGACATCGAGATCGACGGTACGACGGTCCCGCGGGGCGCGGAGATCGCGATGCTCTTCGGGTCCGCGAACCGTGACGCCGAAGTGTTCGCGGACCCGAAGACATTGGACCTGTCCCGGGCGGAGAACCCGCACATCTCCTTCAGCGCGGGTATCCACTACTGCATCGGAGCTCCGCTGGCCCGGCTCGAACTGGCGGCGTCCATGAGCGCGCTTCTGACCAGGGCCCCCGCTCTCCGGCTCGTCGAGGAGCCGGTCCGCAGGCCGAACTTCGTGATCCGCGGTCTGGAGGGCCTGACCGTCGAGGTCTGACGGACGCCGCCCACGCCCTTGCCCACCCCGTTGCCCACGCCCTTGCCCACCCCCCGCTCGGCGGCGCCGCCTCTCACAGGGTCAGGTCGCGCCGCCGCAGAGCTGTCAGTCCCGCGGCGGTCAGGGCCGCCGCGATCCCGGTGAGGACGAGGACGGGTGTCCAGGCCATGGTGCCGCCCGGCAGCTTCGGGAGGTGGCCGAAGGGGGAGAGGTCCATGACGGCCTGGGGGATGTTCAGGGCGGGGCCGATCCAGCCGAGGAGGAGGGCGAGTCCGGCCGCGGCCCAGGCGCCGGGGGCGAGGCGGGGCGAGAGGCCGTGGAGCAGGACGGCGACGCCGCCCAGGGTCCAGATCGCCGGGACCTGGACCAGGCAGGCACCGAGGACGGCGCCGAGTTCGGAGCCGTAGCCGAGACCGAGGCCGAGTCCGCCGAGCAGCATGATGAGGACCGCGCCGCCGAAGGCGAGGACGAGGTGTCCGCCGGCCCAGCGCAGCCGTCCGACGGCGGCGGCGAGCAGGGGTTCGGCGCGCTGCGAGGTCTCCTCGCCGTGCAGCCGGAGCACGGAGGAGACGATGTAGAGGGCGGCGACCATGCCCAGCATGTTCACCATGGTGGCGAGAAATGCGTCGGTGATCCCGGACTGCCCGCCCATCCGCTCGATGATCTCGCGGGTCTTGGCGTTGTCGCCGACCAGGTCCGCGGCACCCTTCGTGATGCCGCCGAACGCGGCGCCGGCGGCGAGGAAGCCGAGGCTCCAGCCGAGGACCGCGCCGCGTTGCAGCCGCCAGGCCAGTGCTCCGGCCGTGCCGAGGCGGCCGGACGCGGGTCCCGGCCGGGTGGGCAGGAAGCTCATGCCGACGTCGCGCCGCCCGGCGAGGGTGTAGGCGACGGCGCCCTGTACGGCGACCGTCGCGACGAACAGCAGCAGGACCCACCAGCGTTCGTCCGCGAAGGCGCGGAGGTTCTCCAGCCAGCCCACTGGGGAGAGCCAGGTCAGCACCGACGAGCCGTCGTCGGTCGCGGAGTCGCCCGCCGCCCTGAGGACGAACGCGGCGCCGATCAGCCCGCCCGTCAGCCCTTTGGCGAGCCGTGCGCTCTCCGTCAGCTGGGCGACGATGGCCGCCATGGTCGCGAAGACCATCCCGGTCGCGCCGATCGCGAGTCCCAGCGCCAGCGCGCCGGCGCCGCCCTGTCCGGCGAGGCCGCCCGCGACGATCAGCGCGAGGACGCCGTTGGCGACGAACGCGGCGAGCAGCGCGGCGGTCAGCGGGGCCCGCCGCCCGACCATCGCGGCGGAGACTAGTTCCTGGCGTCCGCTCTCCTCCTCGTCCCGGGTGTGCCGTACGACGACGATCAGGCTCATGATGGCGGCGAGGACTCCGGCGTAGGCGCCGATGCGCCAGGCGGTGAGTCCGCCGAGCGAGTCGCTGAACACCGGTCCGTAGGTGGCGCGCAGGGAGCTGTTGGCGAGCATCTGCCGTGCCAGGGAGGCGCGTTCGGCCGGGGTGCTGTAGACGGACTTCAGCGAGGCTGGCAGGGAGAGCACCATCAGGGCGATGACGCCGATCCACAGCGGCATCATCACGCGGTCGCGGCGCAGCGCGAACCTCAGGAGGGTTCCGGTGCCGGCCAGCGGGCGGGAGCCGCCGACGCGTGCGGCGAAGGTGCCGGCGGTCGTGGCGGTCATCGGGCCATCGCCTCGTCGGATCCGTCCGCCCGGACATCCTCCTGGTAGTGCCGCAGGAACAGCTCTTCCAGGGTCGGCGGGGTGGAGGTCAGGGACCGTACGCCGGAGTCGGTCAGCGACCGCAGGACGGCGTTCAGGCTGTCGGCGTCGGCGTGGAGTTCGACCCGGCACCGCACTCCGTCCGGCCGGACCCCGGTGTCCTGTACGTCGAGGTCGTGGACCCCGGGCAGGGACGCAAGTCCGTTCGGGGGCCCGGTGAGTTCGGCGGTGACGCTGGTGCGGGTCAGATGGCGCAGGTCGGCGAGGGAGCCGCTCTCGACGGTCCGGCCCTTGCGGATGATGCTGACGCGGTCGCAGAGTTCCTCGACCTCGCTCAGGATGTGCGAGGACAGCAGAAGGGTGCGGCCCCGGTCGCGCTCCTCCCGGACGCACCGCTGGAAGACCTCTTCCATGAGCGGGTCGAGCCCCGAGGTCGGCTCGTCCAGGATGAGCACGTCGACGTCCGAGGCGAAGGCGGCGACGAGGGCGACCTTCTGGCGGTTGCCTTTCGAGTAGGTGCGCCCCTTCTTGGTGGGGTCGAGCTCGAAGCGCTCGATCAGGTCGGCACGCCGCGCCGGGTCGAGGCCGCCGGTCCGTCCGCCGCCGCTCTGCCCGCCGCGCCGGGCCCGGCCCCCGTTGTGCAGCCGCCCGTAGAGGTCGATGACCTCGCCGCCGGAGAGGTTGCGCCACAGGGTCACGTCGCCGGGGACGTAGGCGACCCGGCGGTGCAGTTCGACCGCGTCCGACCAGGGGTCCATGCCCAGCATCCGGGCGGCGCCCGAGTCGGCGCGCAGCAGGCCCAGCAGCACCCGGATGGTGGTGGACTTCCCGGAGCCGTTGGGACCGAGGAAGCCGTGCACCTCACCGGCCTCGACCTCCAGGTCGAGGCCGTCCAGCGCGTGCGTCTTGCCGAACGACTTGTGCAGTCCGGCGACGCTGATTGCCTTCGTCATGATTCAGAACGTACGCTTCTTTCAGAAATTTGTGAAGTTAAGGAAACATATAAACCCTGGATACACTCGACGGTGATGCGCGAGCAGGGGAGATGATCGACAGATGGCGGAACCGACCACGGCGGAGCGGGATCCGGAAGCGGTCTCGAAGTTCGTCGAGGGCTTCGCGGCGCAGCTCGTCGAGGCCGGGATGCAGCGGATGCCCGCCCGGGTCTTCGCGGCGCTGCTGGCCTCCGACTCCGGTGCCATGACCTCCGCCGAACTCGGCGAGCAGCTCCAGGTCAGCCCCGCTGCCGTCTCCGGCGCGGTGCGCTACCTCGCGCAGCAGCACATGGTCTCGCGCGAGCGCGAACCCGGCTCGCGGCGCGAGCGGTACCGGGTGCACAGCAACCAGTGGTACGAGGCGGTGACCAACCGCGACGCGGTGCTCAAGCGCTGGGAAGTCGCCCTGCGCGCGGGCGTCGACTCCCTCGGTTCCGCGACCCCCGCCGGGCGCCGGCTCTCCGAGACCCTCGCGTTCTTCGAGTTCATCGACGGCGAGATCGCCGCGATGATGGAACGCTGGCGCGCCCACCGCGAGACGCTGTACGGCGACGGATGACGAGCGGGGACCGGCCACCCCGGTCCCGCTTCGTCGGCGGGGGCCGGCCACTCCGGTCCCGCTTCGTCGGCGTGCATCGGCCACTCCGGTTTTGCTGCGTCGGCGTGCACCGGCAATCGGTACCCCGCCCGGTCAGCGGGTGTCGGCGTCTCGCCTGTCGGCGTGGACCGGACCCCGCCCCCTCAGTGGGCTGCCGGCAGGGTCAGGCTCCACGCCGCTTCCCGGAGCGTCCAGGTGCGGGTACGGACCGGTCCGGACACCACGGAGTCCGCTCGGTAGCGGAAGTCGGCGCCGGAGACGGTGACCTTGTGTCCGACCAGTCGCAGGGGCGAGGCCTCGGCCCCGACGGACACCGCGCGGACCTCGATCGCGGCGCCGGTTCCCGATTCCCCGGGTGTCACGGACACGGTCTCCACGGGCTGGTCCAGATCCACCACACACACCCCGTCGACCTCGATCCGCAGCCGGGAGGGTCCCGGGCCGGGCCCGGGGGCGAGCCGGGAGGGCCGGGAGGCGAGGGTCCGCACCAGCGACTGGCAGGTGCGGAGCCAGGGGTGCGCACCGGCCTCCCCGAGCGCCCCCGCGCCCACCGGGGCGGGCGGCCGGGAGGGCAGCGAGGGGATGCGCAGCGCGCCGAGCACCACGCCGTCACTGTCGTCCACGAGCAGGTCCAGCCGTCGCTCGGCCCCGTCGAGGACCGCCCGGGCCGCCGCGACGGCCCCCATCGGGACCCCGAGCGACCGGGACAGCGACAGCACACCGCCCACGGGCACGAGGGACAGCGCGCACGCGGCGAGTTCCCGCCGCCGGTACAGCAGGGACACCGCCCGCAGCAGGGCACCGTCGTCACCGATCACGACCGGTCGGCGCGCACCCCGACGGATCAGCGCGCGGGCGAATTCCTCGGGCCCCTCCGGGAGGCACACTTTGGTCGCCGCACCCGCGCTGAGCACGTCTTTCGCGATCCGTACAGACTCGCCGTCGGTCCGTCGGGCGACCGGGTCGATGACCACCAGAAGCTGGTCGGAAGCCGCCACCTCGGTCATGCCTCGCTTCCTCGGGTAGCATCTTTGTGCAAGAGCCCCTTGCGCTATTGCGCCAGGGGCTTCGTCTATTCCGGGGCATCCGGTCCGACGGTCGCGGCCAAAGGTGGTCGCCGGCGTACGCAGCCGTACCAAAATCCAGCCGCGTACGTCCCCGACCTTGGACATGCCCCGCCCGGAAGGGGTGTACGCCTGTGCCCGCACTTGTGCTGCTCGGTGCTCAGTGGGGTGACGAAGGCAAGGGAAAGGCCACCGACCTGCTCGGTGGATCCGTGGACTATGTGGTGCGCTACCAGGGCGGCAACAACGCCGGCCATACGGTAGTCGTGGGCGATCAGAAATACGCCCTCCACCTCCTCCCTTCCGGAATCCTCACGCCGGAGTGCACTCCGGTGATCGGCAACGGGGTCGTCGTCGACCCGTCCGTCCTGTTCTCCGAGCTGAACGGACTCAACGAGCGCGGCGTCGACACCTCCAAGCTGCTGATCAGCGGAAACGCTCACATCATCACGCCTTACAACGTCACTGTCGACAAGGTGACGGAACGCTTCCTCGGAAAGCGGAAGATCGGGACCACCGGACGCGGTATCGGTCCGACATACGCGGACAAGATCAACCGCGTCGGCATCCGGATCCAGGACCTCTACGACGAGTCGATCCTCACCCAGAAGGTCGAAGCGGCCCTGGAGGTCAAGAACCAGCTGCTCACCAAGCTCTACAACCGGCGCGCCATCGAGGCGAGCCAGGTCGTCGAGGAGCTGCTGAGCTACGCGGACCGGCTCAAGCCGTACGTCGCGGACACCGTCCTGATCCTCAACGAGGCGCTCGAACAGGACAAGGTCGTGCTCTTCGAGGGCGGCCAGGGCACGCTGCTGGACATCGACCACGGCACGTATCCGTTCGTGACGTCGTCGAACCCGACCGCGGGCGGCGCCTGCACGGGTGCCGGAGTCGGCCCGACCAAGATCAGCCGGGTCATCGGCATCCTCAAGGCGTACACGACCCGTGTCGGCTCGGGGCCGTTCCCGACCGAGCTCTTCGACGCGGACGGCGAGGCGCTGCGGCGCATCGGCCACGAGCGCGGCGTGACGACCGGCCGTGACCGGCGCTGCGGCTGGTTCGACGCGGTCATCGCCCGCTACGCGACCCGCGTCAACGGTCTGACCGACTTCTTCCTCACCAAGCTGGACGTCCTGACCGGCTGGGAGGAGATCCCGGTCTGCGTGGCGTACGAGATCGACGGCAAGCGTGTCGAGGAACTCCCGTACTCCCAGACCGACTTCCACCACGCGAAGCCGATCTATGAGAACCTCCCCGGCTGGTCGGAGGACATCACCAAGGCGAAGACCTTCGCGGATCTCCCCAAGAACGCGCAGGACTACGTGAAGGCGCTGGAGGAGATGTCGGGCGCGCCGATCTCCGCGATCGGCGTCGGCCCGGGCCGCGACGAGACGATCGAGATCAACTCGTTCATCTAACGCGGAGCGGCGTCCGCGGCGGTGTCCGAACCGGATCCGCCGCGGTGTCCGAAGCGGTTGTTTCCACGAGTACGCCCCCGGCCGACATCCGGGGGCGTACCCGTACCCGGGGAGCCGGCCTCAACGCGAGGTCGGTCCCCACAGGTGGTCGGCGCTGCCGTTGTCGTCCCACTGCAGGACCTGGGCGCGGGTGGAGGTGCTCACGCCGTTCTCGGGACGGAACACCCCGTACGCGCCCGTGCCCGCCCTCAGCGGGCAGACCTGGCCGCCGAGTTGGCGGACCGGCCGGGCGCGGTCGCCCCACTCGTCCAAACGCTGCTGATGCCGCTACCGCTGCTGCTGCTACCGCGCTCGGTGCTCCGGCGCTGGAGTGGGCAGGCGAATGACAAGGGGCATAGCCTGAAAATGCACGTTTGGGTGCCTATGTGTGCGTCGGCCAGTGGAGAAGGTGAGTGCGATGCGCGTGCTGCTCAGGGCGACCATGGACACGGACAAGGCCAATGAGCTCATCCGCGACGGAAAGCTGCAGCAGCTGGTGCAGGAAACGATGGAGCATCTCAAGCCGGAGGCGGCCTACTTCACGACCCACGACGGCAACCGCGCCTGCTACATGGTCTTCGACCTGCAGGACAGCAGTCAACTGCCCGTGATCGCCGAGCCGTTCTTCATGAGCCTTGGCGCCAAGCTTGAGTTCTCCCCCGTCATGAACGCTGAGGACCTCCAGAAGGGCCTGTCCCAGTTGGCCTGACGGCCGGACGGGTGCGCAAACGCGTATCCGGGCGGGCCGGTCGCGCGTACGCGTATCTGGGCGGGCCGGGTGGCGATGTCCGCCGGTGCGGGGCCGCAGGAGGACGGGCCCCGCACCAGGAGGGCCGCTCAGCTGAAGATGATCATTGAGCCCTGGGCGAGACTCCGGGTCGCGGCGGCGTGCAGGCCCAGCCAGACGTGACGTTCGCGGGCGAAGGGGCTGGCGTCGTAGGGGGCGGGGGCGGCAGGCTCCTCCAGCTCCGTGGGAGCGCTGGGGGGCTGCGGTGCCGCCGGCGGGTTGGTCGGGTCGATGCCGATCGAGGGGGCCACGAACTCGAGTTCACGCAGGAGGGCCTGGGAGGAGCCCAGGGGTCCGCCACCCGCGAGGAGTTCGTCGTTGGCCAGCGGGTGCGGGAACTCGACCGGGACATACGCGCCCGCGTGGTCGTAGTGCCAGACCAGATGCGACTGCTGGGCGTTCGCCTCGAACATCTCCAGCAACTGCTCGTAGTCGCCGCCCAGTTCGTCGACCGGCGTCACCGCGAGCCCGCACATCTGGAGGAGGTACGCGCGGCGCAGGAAGTGCAGCGCGTCGTAGTCGAACCCGGCGACCGGGGCGACGTCACCCGAGAGGCCCGGCATGTACGCGTACACCGGCACCGGTGGGAGTCCGGCCTCGGCGAGCACCTTGTCGTAGAGCGCGAGTTCTTCGGCGAAGGGGTTGTCGGGGGTGTGGCACAGCACGTCGACGAGCGGGACCAACCACAGGTCACAGGCCAACAGACGGCTCCTCTTGCTCCTTGGGGTGCAGGGTGGTCAGGGCAGCGTAGTGCGCGTGGCCACTCTGTGAAGAGGCCGGTACGCAAGTAGGCCCCCGGGTGGGCCGGGGTTCGCCCGTCGCCACGGGGGCCGCGCCCCCAACCCCCCGATCGCCCGGAGGAGCTGTCCTCAAACACGGACCGGGGTGATCCGGCCCCGGCCGGGTGCTATTTGGCGTCGAGGCGCTCGATGAGGGCGAGGGCGTGATCGTTGTACGCCGTCACGATCGCCCGCGCCGTATCGGGGTCGCGGCGGGCGAGGGCGTCCACGAGCTCCGTGTGGCCGGACCACAGCTGGCCCCTGAGGTCGGAGACCCGGCGCAGGTGCTGGACCGTGCAGACCCAGGACTGGACCCGCAGCCGGTGCAGGAAGTCGCCGAGGTAGGGGTTGCCGAAGAGGCTGCTGAGTTCGCGCCAGAAGCGCAGGTCGTAGCCGATGAGGATGTTCAGGTCGCCGGCGGTGGCCGCGCGCTGGGCCTCCTCGCCGCGGCGCCGGACGGCCGCGAGGGCGGCGAGGGCGCGGGGGTCGTCGGCCTGCCGCATGCCGCCGGCCACGAGACTCTGGAACATGCCCTCCGTGATCAGGCTGCGCGCCTCGATCATGCCGCGGTAGTCGGCGGCGGAGTACTCGTGCACGCGGAAGCCGCGGTGCTGGTCCGCGTCCAGGAGCCCCTGCGCCGACAGGTCGACCAGGGCCTCGCGGACGGGGGTGGCGGAGACGCCGTACTGCTCGGCGATCTCCTTCACCGTGAACTCCTGGCCCGGCCGGAGGCGACCCCCGAGCACCTCGTCGCGGAGCGCGTCCGCGATCTGCTGCCGCAGGGTGCTACGGGTTACGGCGCCACTGCCGCCGGTACCGGCCATGGTGGTCGTCTCACTCCCCCATCGCGTGGGTAGGTGCGCGGATCTACTCGCGTATCTCGTCGAGCACGCCACCATACGCGGTGGGGGTCGGCGGGCGGATTTCCCGGCACCCCCGAAGAGGCGCGGGCAACCGCGCGACGACCCCCACGGGGGCGGACACCTCCCCCACAGGGGCGGCCTCCGAGAGGCGGACACCCCCACAGGGGCGGCCCCCACAGGGGCGGACGCCCCTACAGCCTCTGGGAACCCCTACAGCCTCACGCCGTGTGTTCGTCCGCCACCGACAGCGCCTCGTCCAGGGCCGCCAGTCCCTCCTTGGCCTCGGCCTCGGTGATGTTGCACGGCGGTACGACGTGCGTGCGGTTCATGTTGATGAAGGGCCACAGACCGCGGGCCTTGGCCGCGGCGCCGAACGCGGCCATCGGCGCGTTCGCCTCGCCCGCGGCGTTGTACGGAACCAGCGGCTCCCTGGTCTCCCGGTCCTTCACCAGCTCCAGCGCCCAGAAGACGCCCGTGCCGCGCACCTCGCCGACGCTCGGGTGCCGCTCGGCCAGCTCGCGCAGCCCCGGCCCGAGGACGGTCTCGCCGATGGCCGCGGCCTGGTCGACGATCCCCTCCTCCTCCATGACGTTGATCGTCGCGACGGCGGCGGCGCAGGCCAGCGGGTGGCCGGAGTAGGTGAGCCCGCCCGGGTAGGGCCGCCTGGCGAAGGTCTCGGCGATGGCGGAGGAGATCGCCACACCGCCCAGCGGCACATAGCCGGAGTTCACGCCCTTGGCGAAGGTCATCAGGTCGGGCGTCACGTCGTAGTGGTCGGCGGCGAACCACTTGCCGGTCCGCCCGAACCCGGCCATGACCTCGTCCAGGATGAACACGATCCCGTACCGGTCGCAGATCTCGCGCACCCCGGCGAGGTAGCCCACCGGCGGCGTCATGATCCCCGCGGTGCCCGGGATCGTCTCCAGGATGAGGGCCGCTATGGTCGCCGGCCCCTCGAAGGCGATCGTGTCCTCCAGGTGCTGCAGCGCGCGCTCGCACTCCTGCCGCTCGCTGTCGGAGTGGAAGGGGCTGCGGTACAGGAAGGGCGCCCAGAAGTGGACGACACCGGCGGCGCCGCTGTCGTTCGGCCAGCGCCGCGGGTCACCGGTGAGGTTGATCGCGGTCGAGGTGGCACCGTGGTACGAGCGGTAGGCGGAGAGCACCTTCGGACGGCCGGTGTGCAGCCGGGCCATCCGCGTGGCGTTCTCGACGGCCTCCGCGCCACCGTTGGTGAAGAAGATCTTGTCCAGGTCGCCCGGGGTCCGCTCGGCGATGAGCCGGGCCGCCTCCGAACGCGCCTCGACGGCGAAGGCGGGCGCGAACGTGGACATCGTCGCGGCCTGTTCCTGGATCGCGGCGACGACCTTCGGGTGCTGGTACCCGATGTTGGTGAAGACGAGCCCACTGGTGAAGTCCAGATACCGCTTGCCTTCGTAGTCCCAGAAGTACGACCCCTCCGCGCCGGCAACGGCGAGCGGGTCGATGAGCTCCTGCGCGGACCAGGAGTGGAACACGTGCGCACGGTCCGCGGCCTTCACGGCGGCGCCGGCCTGGGGGTTGGGCTGAGGGGTCATGCCGCGAAGCGTAAATGTCCACGGACCGGGCGCGATATCGGCGTCCTGTCTGTGGTCGGGGACTTTCCGCGACAGTCTGTCGGGCTTGGCCGAGGGGACGCGGCGGAGTCCGGGCGGCCTCCGGGTGGTGTCGGAGGGGCCTCCGGGCGGTCTCCG
Organism: Streptomyces sp. NPDC002935; assembly: GCF_040611295.1. NCBI lineage: Bacteria > Bacillati > Actinomycetota > Actinomycetes > Kitasatosporales > Streptomycetaceae > Streptomyces > Streptomyces sp. NPDC002935. The sequence continues at coordinate 26,990 of NZ_JBEXNW010000008.1, read as the reverse complement.
GGCGCGCTCCGGGCGGCCCCCGTCGGCGGTCGGCCGGCGACCGGCGTCCGGCGGGGATCCCGGGCGACGGCACGGGGATCGCTTGACAGCATCCTGTCCAGTTGACAGCATGCTTACATAAGCTGCTTCGCCCGCCCGAGGAGGAGTCATGAACACCACCGCAGACGCCGACGCGAGTCCCGTACCCCGCAAGCCCGTCCACCTCGCCGTCTACGACACCTTCGCCGACTGGGAGACGGGACACACGACGGCGTACCTCGCCCGCGCCGGACACACGATCCGCACGGTCGGCCCCGGCCGGGAGCCGGTCACCACCATCGGCGGGCTCCGTATCCAGCCCGACCTCGCGCTCGACGAGCTCCGTCCCGAGGACAGCTCGCTGCTCGTGCTCACCGGCGCCGACCTCTGGGACACCTCCGAGGACCTGGCACCCTTCGCCCGCGCCGCCCGCGCGTTCCTCGACGCCGGCGTCCCCGTCGCCGCGATCTGCGGGGCGACGGCCGGCCTCGCCCGCGAGGGGCTGCTCGACGACCGGGACCACACCAGCGCCGTCTCCTTCTACCTGGCCGCCACGGGCTACCGGGGCGGCGAGCGGTACACCGAGACCGACGCCGTCACCGACCGCGGGCTCGTCACCGCCGGGCCCACCGAACCCGTCGCCTTCGCCCGCGAGGTCTTCCGGCTGCTCGGGGTCTACGAGGGCGAGGTCCTCGACGCCTGGTACCGGCTCTTCCACGACTCCGACGCCGAGGCGTACGCCGTCCTCGAGAAGGCGGGCCGGTGAGCCGACGGCGGCAGGACCTGTTCAGCCGCGGCGCCCTCGCGGTCTTCCGGCTGAACGGCCAGTACCTCTCCGTGGCCGAGGAACTGGCCCGGCCCGCCGGGATCACCGCCGCCTGGTGGCAGGTCCTCGGTGCCGTCCTCGGCGAACCCCTGCCCGTCTCCGGGATCGCCCGCGTCATGGGCATCACCCGGCAGAGCGTGCAGCGCATCGCCGACCTGCTCGTGGACAAGGGCCTCGCCGCGTACCTGCCCAACCCCGCTCACCGCCGCGCCAAACTCCTCTCCCCGACGGAGCGGGGCCGCGCCGCCGTCGCGGAGATCGGCCCCGGTCACGCCGCCTTCGCCGACCGGATCGCCGAGGCGCTCGGCGAGGACGGGCTCGCCGAGACCGTCCGCGTCCTGGAGCGCCTGTCGGCCGTCCTCGACGAGCTCGCGGCGGCGGACGTCAACGCGTCCGCGGCACCTGTTACGAAAACGGCACCAGTCGTGACGGAACCGTAGACACCGCCCCGTCCACCTCCCCGTATGGCGCACTATCCTCGGTCTGTTGCACACATACGGGGGAGGTGGGCGCTGCCATGGAGAAGCTGGGGCCAGGGGATCCGCAGCGGATCGGGGCGTACCGACTGCTGGCGCGACTCGGTGCCGGAGGGATGGGTCACGTCTATCTCGCGCGGTCCGACCGGGGACGTACCGTCGCCGTCAAGCTCGTCCGCCCGGAACTCGCCGAGCAGGAGGAGTTCCGGGCACGTTTCCGCCAGGAGGTACAGGCCGCGCGCCGGGTCGGGGGGCTCTGGACCGCACCCGTCCTGGACGCGGACACCGACGCCGGGATCCCCTGGGTGGCCACCGGCTATGTCGCGGGGCCCTCGCTCCAGGCCGTCGTCGGGCGCGACCACGGCGCACTGCCCGAGCGCTCCGTGCGCATCCTCGCCGCGGGCCTCGCGCACGCGCTGAAGGACATCCACGCCGCGAGCCTCATCCACCGCGACCTCAAGCCCTCCAACGTCCTCGTCACCATCGACGGCCCCCGTGTCATCGACTTCGGCATCGCACGCGCCCTGGAGACGGTGACCGACGGCGGTCTGACCCACACCGGGGCGCTCGTCGGCTCGCCCGGGTTCATGGCTCCCGAGCAGGTGCGCGGCGACCGCGTCACGCCCGCGTGCGACATCTTCTGCCTCGGCTCGGTCCTGTCGTACGCCGCCACCGGCTCCCTTCCCTTCGGAGCGGCCAACAGCGGTGTGCACGCCATGATGTTCCGCATCGCCCAGGAGGACCCCGACCTGACGGGCGTGCCCGAGGGGCTCGCCGACCTCGTGCGCGCCTGTCTGCGCAAGGACCCCGCCGGCCGGCCCGGCCTCGACGAGATCCTGGAGCGCACGGGCGCGGAGGACACCGTCTCGGAAGGGCGCACCCTCGATCCCTGGCTGCCCAGCGCGCTGGTGGCCCAGCTCGGGCGCCACGCGGTGCAGTTGCTCGACACGGAGAACCCCGAGGAGGGACAGGCGCAGCCCCGGTCCGGTGCCGCACCCGACCGGCCGGCTCTTCCGCCGGCACCGGTGTCGCCGGTCCCCGCCCCGGACCTCTCGAAGCCGCCGTCCGCCCCGCCCGGGTCCTCGGCACCGTCCGCCTCCTCCTCGACGCCCTCCGCCTCCTCCTCGACACCGGCCGCGTCCGCCGAGGCGTCCCCGGAGCACGCGCCCACCCCCGCCGAGGAGGGCGCCACCCCGCCGCCGCCCGGGCAGCCCGGCCCCCTGAACCATCTCCCCACGCTCATCGCGGGCTCGGGCGCGACGCCTCCTCCGACGGGGCCGGCCGGCCCGCACCCCGCCTACGGCTACCCGCAGCAGCACCCGCAGCCCTCCGGACAGGGACCCGCCCACCCCGCGTACGGCTACCCGCAGGCCGGCTGGGGATCACCCCAGCAGCAGCCGTACGGCCCGGGCGTCGCCGCCAACCCCTACGGACCCGGCGGCGCCACCCCGCCCTACGGCCCGACCCCGCCGTACGGCCCCGCCGTCGCCCCGCTCGGCCCGGAACCCCCGCGCCGCAGCGGCCGGTCCACGGCTCTCCTCGTCGTCGTGGCCCTGGTCGTCGCGCTCGGCGCGGGCGGCAGTGTGTACGCGCTGCTGAAGGGCGGCACGGGCGGCGGCCAGGACGACCCCAAGGCGTCCACGCCGGCCTCCGGCGCGCCGAGCACACCGGGGCAGAGCACCTCGCAGGCGCCGTCCGCCGGTTCCGAGTCGCCCAGCGCCGAGGCGTCGCAGGGCGGCACTGTTCCGGAGGCTTTCCTCGGCACCTGGGACGCCGCCATCGACAACGCCACCGGCCACAACTCCCGCCGCCTGACCATCGAGCAGGGCGAGGTCGGCGACACGGTGCTCACGCTCACCGCGGACGGCCCGGCCGGCAGCGGCACCTACCACTGCGTCTTCCAGGCCGCCCTGACCGAGGTCCCGGGCGCCGGCGGACCGCTGGAGATCGGCCCCTCCCAGGTCACCTCCGGCGAACCGGCCTCGTCCTGCTCGCCGGGCGCCGCCTCCGAGGTCACCCTCCTGTCGGACGGCCGGCTGCGCCGGGTGAACACCAACTCGGGCGACGCGCTGACCTATTCGAAGAGCGGCTGAGCCCACCGCGCGGGCAGCGGCCCGCGACGTACCTTGGAACGCTTCAACTGGTGTGCAGTCCAAGGCTGTTGAAGTTCACTTCCCGTATGTGAGGTGTTTCCGGCCAGAGCCGTACGGTGACCGCACCGCAGGCTCGGGGGAGTGGCTCACGTGGAGTGGCTGAGCGCAGAGAACGTCGTGGCCGTCGGGACCGCCGTCATCGGTGTCGTCGCCTCCGCCGTGATGGTCTGGTACGAGCGCAGGGTGCCGCGCCGCAAACGGGTCGGCTACCGCGTCCAGATGGACAACCCCATCGGCGACGACGTCCGCTCGGGGCGCGCGAACGTACGGCTCGGGCTGTTCGACGAGACGCCCGGCATGTCCGACGCCACCCTCGTGCTGCTGCGGATCGAGAACGACGGCTCGCAAAGCATCGCCGGGGACGACTACACGAGCCGTGAACGGCACGGTCTGACCGCAGTGTTCACCGACCGCACCATCCGCGGTGTGTCCGTGACCCAGCCGCCCGGCACCGACCATCTGATGGACCACTTCACCCCGGCCGCCGGTCTCAGCTACGCGGACGGCACGCTGCGCATCCCGCGGGTCCCGCTGAACCGGGGCGAGCACTTCAAGCTGCTCGTCCTGCTGTCGGGCGGCGATGTGGGATGCCCGATACGGATCGTCGGCGGCATCCGGGACGGCGAGGTCCGGCCCAACCGCAGTACGACACCGGACGATCAGCCGCCGCTGTTCAGCCGCGCGGCCCGGCTGATCACCGTGCTGCTGACGGTGTGCGTCGTCGCGCTCGCCCTGATCGTCGTCCTGCGCGACGACTCACCGCCGCCGATCGGCTGCGCACAGGGCACGCTGACCGTCACGGGCTCGACCGCCTTCGAGCCCGTCATGCGCGAGCTGGCCGACAAGTACGAGCAGGACTGCGAAGGCTCCACCATCACGGTGGACGCCCACGGCAGTACGGCCGGAGTGCGCGAACTCGACACGGCGGGGCGGGAGTCGAAGAGCGGGTCCCCGGCCGTCGTCGCCTTCTCCGACGGTCCCAAGCCGGGCGACTTCCGGCAGCTGAGCGAGAACCGGATCGCGGTGTCGGTCTTCGCGCTGGTCGTCAACGACGACGTCCCCTTCAAGGACCTGTCGCTGGCCGACGTACGACGTCTCTACCGCGGGGAGATCAGGAACTGGAAGCAGCTCGGCGGACCCGACCGGCGGGTCGTTCTCGTCAGCCGGGACGCCAACTCCGGTACCCGGCAGGTGTTCCAGCGGCGGGTGCTCGGACGCGGCGAGATCGCCAACTCCTCGCTGGACTGCGTCCACAAGGACGACGTGACGGCGCCGCTCGTGCGCTGCGAACTCGACTCCACCGAGCAGGTGCTGAACACGGTCGCCAAGCTGCCCGGCGCGATCGGCTACAGCGAACTGAACAGCGCCGTCCGCCACACGGGCCTGCACAAGATCGGCCTCGACGGCCACACCGCCTCCGTCGAGGATCTGGAGCACGGCACCTCGGACTACCCGTACCGCGAGATCGAGTACGCCTACACCTACGGAGACCCGCCCGCCGACTCCCTCGCCTCCAGCTTCCTCGCCTACATCAGCCGGGGCAGCGGCCAGGACGTCGTCCGCACCCACGGCCATCTCCCGTGCGGGACGCCGGTCGGACTGAAGATCTGCGGCGCCGGGTGATCCCGCGGAGGCCGCGGCACAGGTGAAGGGACCGACCCGCCCGGGACCGCTACCGAGGCTCGGGCGGGCGCTGGCGGGGCATGTTCGGGCGGGTTCCCGGCGGCAGCGGGGTGCGTCCGTTCAGCGGTGGCCCGTCCGCCCGGGGCGCTCCCGCCGACGACGACTGGATCCCCAGCGGCGCCGGCCCCGTGCGGAACTCCACCATCCAGTCCGCCGTCTCGGTGCGCACCAGCTCCGTGACGTCCTCCGAGAACCTCCGCAGTACCCCGAGACACCGGTCGGCCGCCTCACTGGCCGTCCCGTCCGTGGGCCCGAGGCACTCCCGCACACTCTCGGACGCCCAGTCGAACTGAAGTGCCTGAAGTCGCCGCTGTACGGCCTGGGCGGTGGCCACATCCCTTATCCATCCGGACGTCACTCCGAAGAACCGGTCGACGGCGACGCAGGCGACCGCGGCCAGCAGCGCCAGATATCCCCACGGAGCCGCCCCGCTCACGGACCCGGTGAGGTCGAGCAACGGCAGCGCGGCCCCGGCGACGGCACCGAGCGCGGCCCCGCACCGCAGCAGACGCGCACCCCACCGCTTCCAGGTGCGGTCGGAGAGGTACCAGGCCGCAGTGTCGAGCGCCCCCTGCTCCACCCACCGGTAGAGCTCGTGGAGCCGTTCGGCGGGCTCCCCCCAGTCCCCGAGCGGAAACGGCCTACCGGTCAGGTCGCCCGGCCGCAGCCCCGCCGCCCCCTCGCTCCGCCCGTCCTGGGGCGGCCCCTCCGGCTGCATCTCCGGCTGACTCACCCGGCACTCCCTAGTTGACGACGGTGATGACGGACGACGGTGACGGTGCTGACCACGGTGATGGTGCTGACCACGGTGACGGAGCTGACACTGCGTGACGCCGTGTGACGCGTGGTGTAAATGCGCCGCCCCCTTCCTACCGCCCAATGGGTGGCGATGGACCTGGTTTACTCGCTTTTCCGCCTGGAAGAGGGTCTTGATCAGGTATAGGCGCCGCGACAGTGTCACTCGAAAGAGTGCTTGGGCGACGGGCCCGTCGACCACGTAGGCTCGTGCTGGACAGGAAAAACGGTCCACACAGCCGTACTCGAAACCAGGAGCTGATCGTGATTCCCGGTGGTGGCCAGCCCAATATGCAGCAGTTGTTGCAGCAGGCCCAGAAGATGCAACAGGACCTGGCGAACGCGCAGGAGGAACTGGCGCGGACGGAGGTCGGGGGCCAGTCGGGCGGCGGCCTGGTCAAGGCGACCGTGACGGGCTCCGGAGAGCTTCGCGGTCTGGTGATCGACCCGAAGGCGGTCGACCCCGAGGACACCGAGACGCTCGCCGACCTGATCGTCGCGGCCGTCCAGGCGGCGAACGAGAACGCGCAGGCGCTCCAGCAGCAGACGCTCGGCCCGCTCACCCAGGGGCTCGGCGGCGGCAGCGGCATTCCCGGTCTGCCTTTCTAAGACCGGTGGTGGCCAACTACCGTACGCACCAGGAAGAAACGTAAGACGGAACCAGGCGGTACCAGGGCACTCGGAAAGGCGATCCGTTGTACGAAGGCGTTGTTCAGGACCTCATCGACGAACTGGGGCGGCTCCCCGGCGTCGGTCCCAAGAGCGCGCAGCGGATCGCCTTCCACATCCTGCAGGCGGAGCCGACGGACGTCCGTCGGCTCGCGCACGCCCTCCTGGAGGTCAAGGCGAAGGTCCGCTTCTGCGCGACCTGCGGCAACATCGCGCAGGAAGAGCTGTGCAACATCTGCCGCGACCCGCGCCGCGACCTCTCGGTGATCTGTGTGGTGGAAGAGCCGAAGGACGTCGTCGCGGTCGAGCGCACGCGCGAGTTCCGGGGCAAGTACCACGTGCTCGGCGGCGCGATCAGCCCGATCGAGGGCGTCGGCCCGGACGACCTGCGGATAAGGGAACTCCTGGCCCGCCTCGCCGACGGCGCGGTCACCGAGCTCATCCTCGCCACGGACCCGAACCTGGAGGGCGAGGCCACGGCCACGTATCTCGCCCGCATGATCAAGCCCATGGGCCTCAAGGTCACCCGCCTGGCCAGCGGCCTCCCGGTGGGTGGCGACCTGGAATACGCGGACGAGGTCACGCTCGGCCGCGCCTTCGAGGGGAGACGACTTCTAGATGTCTGACGCCACGCTGCACGCGACCAGCCCGGACCCCGACGACTTCGTGGTCCAGATCGCGGACCAGGTAGAGAGCTTCCTGGTCGCCGTCACCGAGGTGGCCAAGGGCGACGAGCCGGACTCGGCCGTGCCCTTCCTCCTCCTGGAGGTCTCCCAACTCCTCCTGGCCGGCGGCCGTCTTGGCGCACACGAGGACATCGTCCCCGACGAGCGCTACGAGCCGGACCTCGGCCCGGAAGCCGATGTGGACGAAATCCGTGAGCGTCTCGCGGTGATGCTCGAACCGATCGACGTCTACTCCGAGGTCTTCGACCCCTACGAGCCCCGCAAGGCACCCGTCCCGGCCCGTATCTCCGACGACCTGGCCGACGTCATGGCCGACCTCCGCCACGGCATGGCCCACTACCGCGCGGGCCGCACCACGGAAGCCCTGTGGTGGTGGCAGTTCTCCTACTTCTCCAACTGGGGCTCCACCGCCTCCGCGACCCTGCGCGCCCTGCAGTCCGTGGTCGCCCACGTCCGGCTGAACCAGCCCCTCGAGGAGCTCGACGGCCTCGACACCGACCAGGAGATCGGCGAGGAAGCCCTCGCGGAGGCTGCCGGCAAGGTGATGGCGGAGGAGATCGCCGGGCCGCTCGGCCTGCGCACGGTCAAGTAGCCGACCGCGATCCGGCGGAGGCGCGCGGTGCAGTCCGCCGCGCTCCGGCGGAGATCCGGAGGCCCACGGTGTGACTCGGGGCACTTTCGGAGTGGCGGGGCTTCGCCACGGGCAGGTGCCGTCTCGGAGCGGCCGGAGGTCCCTTACCGACCTGACAGCCCGAAGTGATCACGTCGTGAGCGGGACATCTCACGATGCGATACTCCGGAAGGGAAATCCGGCCGCTCGTTAGACTGAGCCGACCGCAGTTGTGCGGTGCAGAGACGGATTGAGCGAGGAGCGCACGTGGGCCTTGTCGTGCAGAAGTACGGAGGTTCCTCCGTAGCCGATGCCGAGGGCATCAAGCGCGTCGCCAAGCGAATCGTGGAAGCGAAGAAGAACGGCCACCAGGTGGTCGTGGTCGTTTCCGCGATGGGCGACACGACGGACGAGCTGATCGATCTCGCCGAGAAGGTATCTCCGATGCCCAGCGGCCGAGAGTTCGACATGCTGTTGACCGCCGGAGAGCGGATCTCCATGGCCCTGCTGGCGATGGCGATCAAAAACCTGGGCCACAGCGCCCAGAGCTTCACCGGCAGCCAGGCAGGCGTCATCACCGACTCGGTCCACAACAAAGCGCGCATCATCGACGTCACCCCCGGCCGTATCCGTACGGCGCTCGACGAGGGCAACATCGCCATCGTCGCCGGGTTCCAGGGCGTCTCCCAGGACAAGAAGGACATCACCACGCTGGGGCGCGGCGGGTCCGACACCACGGCCGTCGCGCTGGCCGCGGCGCTCGACGCCGAGGTGTGCGAGATCTACACCGACGTGGACGGCGTGTTCACCGCCGACCCGCGCGTGGTGAAGAAGGCGAAGAAGATCGACTGGATCGCCTTCGAGGACATGCTGGAGCTCGCCGCCTCCGGCTCCAAGGTGCTGCTCCACCGCTGTGTGGAATACGCCCGCCGCTACAACATCCCGATCCATGTGCGCTCGTCCTTCAGCGGACTTCAGGGCACCTGGGTCAGCAGCGAACCGCTCGTTCGAAAGACACAGCAGCAAGGGGACCAGAAGGTGGAGCAGGCCATCATTTCCGGTGTCGCTCACGACACCTCCGAGGCCAAGGTCACGGTCGTCGGTGTCCCGGACAAGCCGGGTGAGGCCGCCGCGATCTTCCGCGCCATCGCCAACGCCGAGATCAACATCGACATGATCGTGCAGAACGTGTCGGCGGCCACCACGGGCCTCACGGACATCTCCTTCACCCTCCCGAAGACCGAGGGCCGCAAGGCCATCGACGCCCTGGAGAAGGCGAAGAGCGTGATCGGCTTCGAGTCGCTGCGCTACGACGACCAGATCGGCAAGATCTCGCTCGTCGGCGCCGGCATGAAGACGAACCCGGGTGTCACGGCCGGGTTCTTCGAGGCGCTCACCGACGCCGGGGTCAACATCGAGCTGATCTCGACCTCCGAGATCCGTATCTCCGTCGTCACCCGCGCCGACGACGTCAACGAGGCCGTACGCGCCGTGCACAGCGCCTTCGGACTCGACTCCGACAGCGACGAGGCCGTTGTCTACGGAGGCACCGGGCGATGACCGGACGACCGACGCTCGCGGTCGTGGGAGCGACCGGGGCCGTCGGCACGGTCATGCTCCAGATCCTGTCCCAGCACGCGGACATCTGGGGCGAGATCCGTCTGATCGCCTCGCCGCGCTCGGCCGGCCGCAAGCTGACCGTGCGCGGCGTCGAGGTCGAGGTGGTGGCCCTGTCGAAGGAGGCCTTCGACGGGATCGACGTCGCCATGTTCGACGTACCGGACGAGGTGGCCGCCCAGTGGGCGCCGATCGCCGCCGCCAAGGGCGCGGTCGTCGTCGACAACTCCGGCGCCTTCCGGATGGACCCGGAAGTGCCCCTCGTCGTCCCCGAGGTCAATCCGCACGCCGCCCGCGTGCGCCCGCGCGGGATCGTCTCCAACCCGAACTGCACGACCCTGTCCATGATCGTGGCTCTCGGCGCCCTGCACGCCGAGTTCGGGCTGCGCGAACTCGTCGTCTCCTCGTACCAGGCGGTCAGCGGCGCGGGCCGCGCCGGCGTCGACACCCTGCGCCGGCAGATGTCCCTCGTCGCGGGTACGGAGCTGGGGACCAGCCCCGGTGACGTACGCCGGGCGGTGGGTGACGACACCGGCCCGTTCCCGGAGCCGGTCGCCCTGAACGTGGTGCCGTGGGCCGGGTCGCTCGCCGAGGACGGCTGGTCCTCGGAGGAGATGAAGGTACGCAACGAGACCCGCAAGATCCTCGGACTGCCCCATCTGAAGGTCGCCGTGACCTGCGTCCGCGTCCCCGTCGTCACCACGCACTCCCTGACCGTGCACGCCCGCTTCCAGGACGAGGTGACGGTCGACAAGGCCCGGGAGATTCTGGCCACCGCGCCCGGAGTCGTGCTCTTCGACAACCCGGCCGCGGGTGAGTTCCCCACGCCCGCGGACGTGGTGGGCACCGACCCGACCTGGGTGGGCCGGGTCCGCCGGGCACTGGACGATTCGACGGCTCTCGAACTGTTTGTGTGCGGGGACAACCTGCGCAAGGGTGCTGCCCTGAACACCGCACAGATCGCGGAGTTGGTGGCGGCGGAGATCATCGGCAGGCCCTAGGTCCGGACCTTCGGAGGGGGCGGGTTCCACAGGTTCTGCGCTCCCGGCGTGCGCCGGCCGTAATCTCGGTGCCCTTCGGGCGGCGGCTTTGTAGGATCTCTTTTGGTCCAGTGATCAATTTAATGGTCCGGACCACTTGAACGGAGCCCTGTCGGCGTTCGAAGATTTTGCTCCCCGTCCTCCGCAACCGCGCGGCGGACGGGGAGCGTCTTTGCGGTCGCCATTCAGGGGCGTCCGGGGGGCGGCAGGGCATTGGGCATAGGGGAAGAGCTGTTACGCATGAGGGCATCTGGTGCAGTGTCGCGCGCGCTGAACGGCGAACCGGCGGGCGGTCCGAGGAGCGGTCCGAGGGATCGGAATCCGGCCGAAGTGACACCCGGCGCGAATGTGATGCCAGTCGCGTACAACCCTGCCGGGGGGACGTGTGTCCAACTGGCGTGGCAGAGGTACTCGAATTCACCGCGGTACAGACACGGGGCATGGCCCTGCGTCCACCCCGCCGACCCCGCAGCCCCGGCGCGCCCGGCGGCATGCCGGTGATCGCGCCCATGCCTGCAGCGCGGCCCGCCCGCATTCCGAATCAGCGCGACGGCGCCGACGACAGCCTGGCGGCGGGCACCACCGTCGACCACCTCACCGAGACCTACCGGGCGCACTACCGGTCGCTCCTCGGCCTCGCGGCGCTGCTGCTCGACGACACCGCCTCCTGCGAGGACGTCGTCCAGGAGGCCTTCATCCGGGTGCACTCGGCGCGCAAACGCGTCCGGGACCCGGAGAAGACGCTCGCCTATCTGCGGCAGACCGTCGTCAACCTCTCGCGCTCGGCCCTGCGTCGGCGCATCCTCGGCCTCAAGCTCCTCTCGAAGCCGATGCCCGACATGGCGAGCGCCGAGGAAGGCGCGTACGACCAGTTGGAGCGCGACGCGCTGATCAAGGCGATGAAGGGACTCCAGCGCCGCCAGCGCGAGGTCCTGGTCCTGCGCTACTTCGCGGACATGACCGAGGCTCAGGTCGCCGAGACGCTCGGCGTCTCCCTGGGTTCGGTGAAGGCGTACGGCTCGCGCGGTATCGCCGCGCTCCGTGTCGCCATGGGGGCCTCGGCATGAGTGGGAACGACGACCTGCCGCGCCCCGAGGATCAGGGGCGCCCGGAACACGAGCACAAGCAATCGCACGCTGGGAACGGAACTGTGAACCACGGCCCCGACGAACAGCCCGACACCCAGGGCACGGACGGACTGGGACCCGAAGGCCTCGGCTCCGACGAGCTGGCACTGCGCCGGCTGCTGCACCAGGCCGTCCAGGAGATCGAACCCCCCGACGGCACCCTTGACCATCTGCGCCGTGCGGTACCGGCCCGACGGGCCCGCAAGCGCCAGGCCCTGGTCGGCATGGCGGCCGCGGCGCTCTTCATCGGCACGGCGATCCCGGCGTTCGTCCACGTCTCCAACTCCTCCGGGTCGAACGCCGACCCGTCCATGGTGGGCAACACCGCGGAGGCCCAGGGCGGCGCGAGCCAGGGCAAGGGCTCGGGCGGCAACGGCAAGGACGCGGGCGGCTCCGCCGGCACGTCCAAGGACAAGGGCACGGACGGCAAGACGGCGAAACCGGACGACAAGGACACGGGCGGGGGCGGGGTCGCCACGGGCGGTGCCGACCCCTCCGCCTCGGCCACGGCCGCCACCGCGTGCACGACCGCGCAGCTCGGCGGGGCCTCCGGTGCCGCCGCCGGCCCGGACTCCACCGGTGTGGTCTACGGCTCCTTCACCGTCTCGAACGTCTCCACCACCGCCTGTACGGTCACCGGCGCCGGCACCGTCAACGCGGTCGCCCAGGGCGCGGCGGACGCCGGCAAGATCGGTGTGGCGACGCATGTGGCGGGCGACGCGGCCACCGGGCTGCCCGACCCCTCCACCGAGGTCACCTCCGTGGTGCTCCAGCCGGGCGGCTCGTACGTGGTGAAGTTCGCCTGGGTGCCCTCGGAGACGTGTCCGACCGCCGCGGAGCCCTCACCGGACCCGACCCCCACGGAAGGCACCGCCGGCAACGGCGGCACCTCCGCCGAAACGGGCGGCAGCGGCACCGTGGCCCAGCTGATGGTCGAGGACGGCGTCCTGGACGGCAGCGTCAACGTCTCCAGCACGGCGGCGACGGGCGGCGCGACGGCATCGGTGATCGTCTCCAACGCCTGCGCGGGCACGGTCTACCACACGGGAATCCTGGCATCGTCCTGACCGGCGAGTGGCGGTCGGGCTCGCCCCGGCCGTCCTGTCAGGCCGTGGCGGACGGCGTCACCGTGGTGGTGGCGTCGGCGTCCTCGGACTGCTGGTCGCGGGTGTCCGGGAGCAGCCCCAGTTCGGCGTCGCGGGCGAACTCCACCTCGCGGCGCAGCAGGCGGAACCACATGAAGACGACGAAGCCCGCGAAGACGAACCACTCGCCGGTGTAGCCGAGGTTCTGGAACGCCTTGAGGTCCAGGCCCGTGTTCTGCGGCGCGGTCGGAGGCACCGCCTTCATCCCGGCGTCGGCCTTGTCGAGCGTGATCCACGCGTCGTACGGGGCGTACGGCACGAGGTTCACCAGCGACGCGGAGCTGATCGCGGCGGTCTGCCCCGGGGGAAGCCCGCCGGCCGCGCTGACACCGTTCGAACCGGGACTCTCGGACGCCTGGAGCGCACCCGTGACGGTGACCTCGCCGCCGGGTGCGGCCGGGGCCTTCGCCGGGTCGGGGTCACCGGGCAGCCAGCCCCGGACGACGGGCAGCGCCTTGCCGCCGTCGACCCGCAGGAACGTCAGCACGTAGTACCCGCGCCTGCCGTCCAGTTCGCGGCCGGGCACGAGGAGCTGCTTGCCGTACCGGCCCTTCGCGGTGGTCTGCTTGCCGGACGTCTCCATGGTCACGGGCAGCATCTCGGCCAGCGGCCGGGCCGGGTCGGTCCTGGCCTCCGAGGCCGCCCTGTCCGCCGTGCGGTGGTCCTGCACCCGGTCCTCGAACCGCCCCAACTGCCACGACCCCATGAACACGCAGAAGGGGATGGCCAACAGCACGAAGACGTTGATCCCCCACCAGCGGGGCGTCAGCAGGAACCGGTACACGCCGTCCACGGTACGGGGCGGCCGCGCGGGACCTGGCCGTGGGTCCCGCTCAGAAGCGCTCGGCCAGATGCTCCCGGCCCGGCGGCGGCTCGTACGGCTCGGGCCAGAAGTCGGTCACCGTGTCGATACGGCCCTCCTCGTCCGCCGTGAAGAACGTGATCGCGTGCATCTCCTCCAGGCCCACGGTGACGTGGGTCCAGGTGACGGCCTGACCGGGCTCGGCTATGACGCGCTCGATCCGGACGTGCCAGTCGCCCGGATACTCGCGGTTGAACTCCACGTACCGCTCCCTGCCGCTGATGCGCTCCCGCGTCTGCGGCAGGGTGTAGACGACGCCCTCGGCGAGCAGGTCCGCGAACGCGCCCCAATTCCGGGCGTCCGCGGCGGCCCAGTAACGCTCGACGGTCTTGCGCAGATCGGTCATGCGAAAAAGTCTGCACCCCGGCACTGACATCGCCCCTGACCTGCGCACATGCCCCTCCAACGGGACCGGACCCCGCGCCGCCTGCCGTCAGCGCGGGCTCGTTTCGCGTGCCGATGGGCGGGCCGCGGAGCGTGCGGTGCACCGAAGTTGTCCACAGGCCGGGGAGCTCGTCGGCGCGGGGCGGGGCGGGCCAGGCACTATGGGGCCATGACTGAGAGCACCAGGTCCACCGAGCGGCAGCGGGCAGAGATGCCCGACTGGGAGAAGCGTTTCCGGGCACCGCGGGTTTCGCTGCCGGACTGGGCGGAGGACGCCCCGCACCGTTCCCTGTTCGTCTCGAACGCGACGGGGACGTACGAGCTGTACGCGTGGGACCGCGCGACGGGGGAGCAGCGCCAGGTCACCCGTCGGCCGAACGGCACGATGGACGGGCTGCTCTCGCCCGACGGCGAGTGGATCTGGTGGTTCGACGACAAGGACGGCGACGAGTTCGGCATCTGGCGGCGCCGCCCGTTCGACGCCGGCCTGGTCGACGGAGGCGTCGACGAGCCGGCGGTCCCCGGCCTCGAACCCTCCTACTCGGCGGGTCTGGCCATCGCCCGCGACGGGCGTACGGCCGTCGTGGGCCGCTCGACGGACGATGACGGATCGACGATCCATGTGGCCCGCGCCGGTGAGACCACGGTGGAGATCTACCGGCACCGCGAGTCGGCCGGGGTCGGCGACCTCTCGCACGACGGCTCGCTGATCGCCGTCGAGCACACCGAGCACGGCGACGCGATGCACTCGGCGCTGAGGGTGCTGCGCCCGGACGGTTCGGCGGTCGCCGAGCTCGACGACACCGAGGGCGGCACGGTCGAGCTCGGCCTGGAGGTGCTGGGCTTCTCCCCCGTCGACGGGGACACCCGCCTGCTCATCGGGCACCAGCGCCGCGGTCGCTGGGAACCCCTGGTGTGGGAGGTGACGACCAGCAAGGAGACGGACCTGGGTCTCGACCTCCCCGGTGACGTGGCCGCCGAGTGGTATCCGGACGGCTCGGCCCTCCTCATCGCCCACAGCTTCGAGGCGCGCAGCGACCTGTGGCGCTACGACCTCGCCTCCGGAGAGCTGACGGAGGTCGCGACCCCGCCCGGCACGGTCTCCGGGGCGACGGCCCGCCCGGACGGGACGGTGGAGTACCTGTGGTCGTCGGCGGCCGAGCCGTCCGCCGTCCGTTCCACGACCGGCGAGATCGTCCTGGACCCGCCCGGCCTGAAGTCCCCGGGATCGGTCCCCGTGGAGGACGCCTGGGTCGAGGGACCCGGCGGCCGTATCCACGCCCTGGTCCAGAAGCCCGCGGGCACCGCCGGCCCGCTGCCCACCGTCTTCGAGATCCACGGCGGCCCGACCTGGCACGACAGCGACTCGTTCGCGGCGGGCCCGGCGGCCTGGGTCGACCACGGCTACGCGGTGGTCCGGGTCAACTACCGCGGTTCCACGGGCTACGGCCGTGCCTGGACCGACGCGCTCAAGCACCGCGTCGGCCTCATCGAGCTGGAGGACATCGCGGCGGTGCGCGAGTGGGCGGTGTCGTCAGGCCTGGCCGACCCCGACCGCCTGATCCTCACCGGCGGTTCCTGGGGCGGCTACCTCACCCTCCTCGGCCTCGGCACCCAGCCCGACGCCTGGACCCTCGGCATCGCCGCCGTCCCGGTCGCCGACTACGTCACGGCGTACCACGACGAGATGGAGGCGCTGAAGGCCATGGACCGCACGCTTCTCGGCGGCACCCCGGAAGAGGTCCCCGAGCGCTTCGAGGCGTCCTCCCCGCTGACCTACGTCGACGCGGTCAAGGCCCCCGTCTACATCTCGGCCGGCGTCAACGACCCTCGCTGCCCCATCCGCCAGATCGACAACTACGTCACCCGCCTCGCCGCCCGCGACGCCGTCCACGAGGTCTACCGCTACGACGCGGGCCACGGTTCCCTGGTGGTCGACGAACGCATCAAGCAGGTCCGCCTGGAACTGGACTTCGCGGAGCGGCACTTGGTTCGGTAACCGCCGTTGTCGAACGGTTCCCCGCGTCCCCTTTTAGGGGCGCGGGCAACCGCGCGCGGTCTTTGGCGGTGGTCTGGGGGCCCGAGGGCGAAGCCCCCACCTACGGGACGGGTAGGGGCGGAGGGGGCGAACCGGCCTACGCCCCGGCCCGCTGCCGAGGCCGCCGGCCGAGCAGCTCCGCGAGTCCGCGCCGCGTCGCGGCAAGGACCACACGGTCCTCGGACCGCAGTACATAGGTCGGGGGCAGGTCCCACACCAGCCCGGGGCCGCGCGCGGCGGACGCCGAGGCCGCCCGGCGCTCTCCGGGGGCCGCCGTGTCCAGCGCGAGCACCCGCCACGCCCCCGCCCGAAACGCCTCGCCCACCGTGCGCCCCTCCAACTGCGGGTGCCCGCCCACATCCACGGCGGCGAACAGCAGCACCCGCCGCTCGACGGGGATCGCCCCGAGGATCTGCCGCCCCATCATCGCCCCCGCGAAGGCGGGCGCGGCCAGATGGGACACGCTGCGGCTCCGGGTGAGCGCGTCGGGATGCGCGGACCGAAGGGTGCGGTACACGGCGGTCGCGAAGTCGTCGTCGTACAGCCGCAGGACAACCCGCAGATCGGGCCGTACGGTCCGTGCGTACAGCACGGCCTCCAGGTTCGTCGTGTCCGCGCTGGTCAACGCCAGCAGCGCGTGGGCCCGATTGATCTTGGCGGCCTCCAGCACACCTTCCTGCGTCACGTCCCCCAGCACCACGGGCACCCGCAGCCGTCGCGCCAGCGCCAGCCCCCGCGCCTCGGGATCCGCCTCGACGCACACCACGGGAATGCGCAGCTCCCGCAGCCGCGCCAGCACGCGTGTACCGATCTTGCCGACGCCGAGCAGCACCACGTGCCCGGACAGTCCGCGCGGCGGCTTCCGCAGAGCGGAGCCGCTGCGGAAGGTGCCGAGCGCCTCCAGCACGGCGGCCAGCAGCACCGGCAGCAGCAGCAACCCGACCATCCCGGAGCAGAGTTGGAGGATCTGCCGCCCGAGTGGCTTACCGATGGCCGGGTCGTTGATGGCGAAGAGATCGAGCAGTGTCAGATACGTCGCCTGGAGCGCGGGCTCCCCGGTGACCAGCACCGACGCCACGGCGAGCCCGACCACACACGCGACGAGTCCCGCGAACGACCAGCGCAGCCGCCGCGACAGCAGGGAGCCGAACCACGGGACGACGCCCCGCCCGGAGGACAGTTCGGGACCGGAGTACGACACGTTCTCCAGGACGACCGTGCCGCGTCCGGTCGCGGCGGCCACCGCCCTTTCGTCGGGCAGGAGTTGAGGCCCCTGTGCCCCGCTGCCCTCGGAACCGTCGGCGCCGGCGGGGTCGTTGGTCGTGGCGGACAGCAACGCCAGTGTGCACAGCCCCGGATCGGCGACTTCACCCGGACCGGGCGGCGGCCGCTCCACCGCGCGCAGCATCAGCCCGTCGGTCTGGACGACCTTGCTGGTACCTGCCACGGCGGTCGCGGCCAGCGCGGGCGCGGCCGTGTCGGCGTCGGACAGCACGGTGGTGGACGCGTCGAAGGCCTCGACGCGCCCGCTCGCCCGCGAGGCACCCGGCCCCGAGGCGCCCCCGGCGGTGTTCGAGGCGCCGCCATCGAGTGTGCTGTCGGCCGCGGCCGCGGCCGCGGCGGTGGCCAGTGCCGAGGCCTGGTCGAGGAGGGCCTCGATGTGCTGCCCGAGGCGCCGGTTGTAGAGCCGCAGGACCAGGCGGATCCGGGGGTTGAGCCGCCGGGCGGTGAGCGCGGCACGGATGTTGGTCTCGTCGTCGTCGTACACGAGCGCGAGCGCGGCGGCCCGCTCGACGCCCGCGTGGGCGAGTACGTCGTCGGTGAGGTCGACGGCCTCCAGCACCCGCTCGGACCCGGGAGTCTCAACGGTCCGGACGCCCCCGGACTCCCCGCTCCCGCCGCCCCCGCCTCCGTTCCCGGAAGCACGGTTCACGGCCGCGGACACCCGGTCGAACAGGGCCGTGGCCCGCGTCCGTCCGACGATCGGGGGCCGCACACTGCGCTGCGCGGGCGGCACCACGAGGGTCACCTGCTCGCCGTACACCCCGCGCAACTCGGCGGCCAGCCGATGCGCCAGCGCGTCGTCCCCGGCCACCACCATGTGAGCTGCGGCGTCGCTCGACGCACTCTGAGACGGAAGATTCCCCACGAAGGAGAAGACTGCCTCACGGGTGCGAGTGGTTCCAGTGGCGAAGCCCCGGAACCCCCTTTACTTCTCCGTGTTGTCCGGCCGAGAATGTCGTGCCCCCACCTGAACCAGACGGAATAGCGCACCCCTCCCCCCACTCCCTTGACCACCCCGTCACCGGAGCCTCGGAGAAAGGTGCGCCATGCGACGTGCCACAGTCCTTACCCGCTTGTGCGGCGGTGCCGTGCTCGTCGCGGTTGCCGTCGCGGTCGGTCTCACCGTCGTAGGGCACGACGCGCCCACTCCCAGATGGGACATCGTCGCAGCCCTCGGGGTCGCCGCCCTTGCCGCCGGCGGATGGATACTCGCGTGCCGGACGGCGGCCGCGGTGCGGGTCGAGTCGACTGTGGCGGCGCAGGCCTCGATCCCGCGCTCGCTACGCCAACCACCCCACGACTGGGGCCTGGCGGCGGGCGTGGCACTGACGATCGTCACACCGCTCGCCGTACTGCGGTTCGGTTTCACTCTGTACGAGGGGGTGCTGACAGTCCTCGCCGTCATCGTGGGGGCAGGCCTCGGCTTCTGGCTGCTCGTCTACGTCGTGACCGACCTGTTGGGGCGCCGGCTGGGCCCCCGCCAGCGCGTCCTGTGCGCGGACGCCGCCGCAGGGCAGGTGCACGCCGTGCGCGTACGCGTCGAGGCACCCATCTGGAAGAGGTACGAGAAGCGCGGCGACAAGCCCGGCACGATCAAGGCCGAGCACACGCACTGGCTCGAAGTGTCACCGGTCGGAGGTGGCGCCCCATTACAGGTCTATCCGATGTATCCGGCGGGCGGCGGCACCGGCCTGACGCGCACCACCACGGACCTGCTCCAGGCCGGACTTCAACTCGGCGGCCACCAGGCCTGGATGTGCCTGCCGACGCGCTGGAAGCTGATCGACAAGGGACTCCCCGTAGCCCTCGTCGCCGACACAGGGCACGTGGTGTGGGGCGAGCTCTCCCGCGATGCCGCCCGCCCGTACCTCGCCGACCCCGTCAACGGCGCTCCCGTCAACCTGCACCCCACCTCTCCCGACCGCCCGAGCCTCTCCCTGGCCGGCCGTGCGAAGTTCCGCCGCGATCTGCACGGACGCCAACTCGTCTGGCTGCTCGCCGCGTTCGCACTGGCCGCACCGGCCCTGCTCGGCACCGTGGCGGGCTTCCCTGGCTGGTTGCTCTGCCTCGGCACGGCGGCGGCCGTGGCAGCCTCCGGCCTGGGCGTCACAATCCGCGCCGGGGAACTCCCGGGCACGATCGGCTGGACGGTACGCGAGGGCCGAGATCCGGCGATTCGGTAGACAGCTCGCGGGATGTGGGATGCGGAGCAGGCGGGCCCCATCCGCGCAGCGCACTGGGCGATCTCGTAGCGCAGAGACTTCGGCGACAGGTGGTCGGCGAGGGTTCCGGCGCCCACGGCAGGCAGGCCGGCGCCGCCTCGGAACTTCACCGCCCTTGGAGACCGTGCGGATTTCCCGTCTTACTGACGGGCCCTCAAGAACTCCGTCAACAGCACTGTAACGGGCGGGAATCTCACCGCCTTCGGAATCCCGCACGCTCAGGGTCCCCGAGATGCAACCGGGGTGCGCGAAGCGCATGATGAAGAGAGGGCGCTCTCTCCTTGGAGGCGATGAGGATGCGACGTGCGTTCACCGCCGCAGCGGCCCTGGCTCTTCCAATTGCCCTCGCGGGAGCGCCAACTGTCGCTGCGTCCACTGGTCCTTCTGCGAACGCAGTGTCCGGCGTTCAGGCCGTACACCAGTTGAAGAATCCAACAAACCTCGTAGCCCAGGGCCCAGACGATATCTGCAATTACACCAAGAACCGGCCGACCCTTCACCAGGGATCGTCCGGCCGGGCGGTCCAGCAAGCCCAGTGCTACCTCAACCAGGCGATCGATGCAGGCCTGGACGAGGACGGGGACTTTGGCCGGCTCACGAAGTCCGCAACGGAGGACTTCCAGCAATGTGCCGATATCGTCGTCGACGGGCTCATCGGAGCCCAAACTTGGTCCTTCCTTTCCTTCTGGGCCAACTCCCCGGATGCTCCCTTCTGTTGACGAGGCCCGGGGTGACGTGTTCCTGAAAGGGAGAAGCATCCCATGGGTGCGAAACGACCTTTCCTCGGTGTTGGTTCAGTGTTGCTCGCTGCAGCGCTGATGGCGATTCCTGGATCCACGGCGCTGGCCGCCGAAGTAATCCCTCAGCGGCCCAGCTCTTCGGAGATTCAGCGGTTCCCGCAGGATCTGCCGGACGTGCAGTTCGGCAAAGCCGCCGCAGTTTGTGGAAAAGCAATCCTCAAAGACGTGGGTCCGGCTGCCTTTAGTAGGGGGCTTAGAGGCCTGGACCTTCCGGAAGGAGCCAAGGTAGTCAAGATATTTCAAAAGGGAAACACGGGGCTAGAGCTCATTGCTCAGCTAAGCAATGGCAAGTCCACCAGTGTCGAACTAGATGTCTTCGAGGCTGCAAGGTTCGTCACTCGACTCGCCAAGCTGGTCCCAGCATCATCACTGTTCGGTGCAATTGGAACGCCGGCCCTCTACTGCTTGCAGGCCGCCTGGTACATCGATCAGCAGCTGGGGATTAAGGCTGGGACATGGCTGAGGATGGCTGTCCAAGAACACAACCGTCCCGCCATTACGCGTTGGGAAACGCATCGAAAAGGAGCGCTCGTCTATCTCGGTGTCCATTATTCTGATCCAGGAAAGAATGCGGAGGGCTTTGGTTTCAAGGGAGTCAAGGGATCGGGGTGGGCGGAGGAGGCCCATTCCTTCTCTCATCCCTCGTACGGGCGAGTGAGAAATGGACAGGTGACTTACCCGTTCAACCATGCCTGTGGCACAGCGCAACAACATGAATCAGACGTCGAGTTTTGGATCTACACCAAATCCGGTCAACGAAGCAACCCTGTCGTCGCGCATCTGGAGTGCGGCGACAGGTCGGTAGAGGTCGATAGCGGCTGAGGTAAAGGCAGTTGGACGTCGAGCTTGGGTTCGGTAACGCCTCGTGACGGCCGGGCCCGAACTGCGCGCACGAAATCCCGTAGCCCTCCAACGCGTGCTCTCACAAACGCTGCTCTGAGAGAACCAACCGGCTGCTCGGTGGCCGAACCACTGGAGAAGGAGAAGGATCTCCTCCGGGCGTCGGGTTCGTAACTGCGCTCTGTCGACTACTGAGGACGTGCTCACCGGGTCTGGGCACCGACTCCGCTCAATCGACCTCAGTGCGCTGCAAGGTCTCCCGAAGAGGTACGCCCGGTCGCCGCGCGGAACAGTGCATCTCGACTGCGACGAGCCGTCATTGACCGTGGTTGACCGCACGATGTGGCACGACTGCGGCACGTTCCGAACGACCGACCGTTTGGAAGACGCCTGGTGCGATCGTCGGCGCATCCCTCCAGACCTGGTGCTCCACGGACGCCGAGCGTGATGGATCGGCGCCTTCGACACGTATTCGACAGGAGGGCGCCAACGTCCACTGGCTACGGCCGCTCCTGCCGGGTATCTGGCTGAGCATGCTTGCTCTGATCCCTACCTCGCACGGCGCAGCAACCATGGTGTGGGCCTTCGTGGGAGCCATTCTCATCGTGCTGGCGTGGGTTGGTACATCCGGATGATTCTCACCTGCGGCGCGATCCAGATTTTTCGGAGTTCGACAGTCTGCGGATGTCGAGAACGTGCCACCGGCTCCGTCCCAGGGACAACAGAGGCCACCACCGGCCGCACGAGGAAGAAGGAGAATCCAGCATGGCGATTCAGCGGATGGACAACGTCGGCATCGTCGTCGAGGACATGGATGCCGCCATCGCGTTCTTCGTGGAACTCGGTATGGAGCTGGAGGGCAGGGCGGAGGTCACGGGCCTCGTCGCCGACCAGTGCACCGGACTCGACGGCGTCCGCTGTGACATCGCGATGCTCCGGACCCCGGACGGTCACAGTCGGCTCGAGCTGGCGAAGTACCGCAGCCCCGCAGTGATCAGCGCCGGGCCGCGCAACCGGCCGCACAACATTCTGGGCACGCACCGCGTCATGTTCGCCGTCGACGACCTCGAGGACACCGTTGCCCGTCTGCGCCCTCACGGCGCCGAACTCGTCGGCGAGATCGCCCGGTTCGAGGACACCTATCTGCTCTGCTACCTCCGCGGCCCGGAGGGCATCATCGTCGGATTGGCCGAGCAACTGCGCTGAGAGGGGCTGTTGGGGTTGCTCTTTGTGGGTGTTCTTGTGTGCGTGCGCCTCGTGGCCCTACGGGTGCCAACGGTTCTCCTCGACGAGTGGACGCCGAGGGAGCTCCGGCACAGCTTCGTGTCCCTGCTCTCCGACCGGGGTGTCCCGCTGGAGGAGATCTCTCGCCTCGTCGGGCACTCGGGCACCGCGGTGACCGAGGAGGTGTACCGGAAGCAGATCCGGCCCGTGATCCAGACCGGCGCCGTGGCCATGGACGGCATCTTCGGCTCCGACCGACGCGGGTCGTAGGCACTCAGGAATCGATAGTCACGCAGTTAGGCACGCAGCTACGCCAGAGGGCCCTTACCTACCCGGTAAGGGCCCTCTGACCTGCTACTTAGCTGTCGGGGTGGCGGGATTTGAACCCACGACCTCTTCGTCCCGAACTCTCGGCAAGGGGGTCTTTGCGGTCCAGCAAGCTGGTCACTCGGCTGTTGAGGGCTGCTGGCGGTCGGCTGCGGTCACGGTGGTTGCTGTACTCCGCTGCTGTACCGCAGCATTCGTTGCGGCCGCTCGCTCCGCCTGGTCGTACTCGGCTGCCTTGAACGGGTCCGGAGCTCGGAGGGTCGGAGCGGGCCGGATAGCGTTCCCCGTCATGAAGATCGTGATCTGGTCCTTCCTTACCCTGCTGCTCATCGTCTGCGCCATTGGCGGCTTGATCGGCGCAGTGAATGGACACGACGCCCCAAGCGTCATCCGCGGCCTGGCCGCCAGTGCCTGGTTCTCGTGGGGGGCCTGGGCCAGTTGGAAAAGGGCATCTCGCCCTCGAACCGTGGGGGTTGCCCCTATCCAGGAATCGCACCGGAGACCTTGGCGGCGCCGATGACTTCTGGCTGAGTGGCGTCGGTACAGGGTGCGAGGTCAGATGGTTCCCCGGTGTTCCCCGTGGCCCATTGGGTCGGCCAGACGGCCATGCAGGGCCACCACTGGTTGGCCACGGTCGGGGGGTTGCTATACCTCGCTGCTGGACCGCAGTACTCACTCGACGTCCGGAAGGGCTGCAGCGATCCGTGTGCTGCAGTTTTCCGCAACATGATCTAGTCTTCGCTCACTCGCCACATGCAGCACGCGATTTGCACACATCGGACGTGTCGGTGGCACCCTCATGCGCTCACTTTCACCCGGGGGTTCGACACCGTGCGTCTGCGTACTCTTCCCACTGCTGTGGCTCTTGCGGCCCTGTTCGGTTCGGTGGTGTTCGCCGCAACGGCGTCCGCCGACTCCAGCCGGAACATACCTGTCTTCATAGCGAACGACACCGCGGTGGACCCCGTCCACCAGCATGTCTTCATCAGCAACGCCACGCGCGACCAGATCGTTGTCACCGACCTCACGGGCAAGGTTGTCAAGACATTCCCCGGCCTGCCCCAGGCCGCGGGCCTGGAGCTCAGCCCGGACTCCAGCACGCTCTATGCCGCGCTCTATGGTGCGGACAAGATCGTCGCCATCGACACCGGGCAGCTCACGCAAACCGCCGAGTACCCGACGGGCGACGGAACGACCCCTTCCAGAGTCGTCTACGCCGACGGAAAACTCTGGTTCGGCTATGGCGACTACGAGTCCTCCGGGATCGGCGAGGTCGACCTGAGTGCGGAGACGCCCACGGTGACCCTCGACCGGGCGGTCGGCCACGACTTCGCGAGCGCGCCGGCGCTCTACGCCGACCCCGACAACCCGGACACGCTGCTCGCCCTCGACGTGGGCAGCGGCTCCGTTTCGATCATCGTCTACGACATCTCCTCCGGCACTCCAACGATCCGCGTCTCGGCAGAGAAGAGCGGCACCTTCAGGGACGCCGCCCTCACGCCGGACGGCCAGAACGTCATCGTTGCCGACCGCTACAGCCTGGCGCTCACCGAGTACCGCCTCTCCGACTTGTCCGAGGTACGTACCTTCCCGACCCCCTCGCCACTGGAAAGGATCAGCGTCGGCCCGGACGGCACAGTCGCGGCCATCGCCGCCGACGCCAATGACACCGGCGAAACCCTTGTGTTCAGTGACGACCCCGCCCGGCCGACGAGCATCCGCAACCTGTCGCACGAACTGTCATTGTGGGGTGCCGCCATCAACTGGTCGGCCGACGGCTCGAAGCTGTTCGTGCTGACCCCGGTGGGCAGCGAAACGGTGTTCCACGTCGTCGACGAGCCCCGCAAGTACGCCTCCACCCTGACAGTCGATGCCCCGGCCAAGGCCACCAGGGCCGCCGCCCTGACCGTGAAGGGCAAGCTGACCGCGAACCCGGCGCTGCCCGCGGGCACCCCGTTCCAGTTCACCCGCACCGACCTGGAGTCGCCGAACGGCAAGTCCCTCGGCACCAAGTACCTGGGCGCGGGGGGCGCTTACTCTTTCACGGACACCCCGCCGGCCGGCGGCAAGGTGAAGTACACGGTGACGTACGCCGGTGACAGCACGCACACCGCGGCGACCGCCACGGATACCGTCGACGTCTCGCGCGCCACGTCCACGCTGACGCTGGACAACAACGGCAAGGCGTACGACTACGCGCAGTCCGTCACGTTCACCGCACACCTCGGCACCACGTACAAGAACCGCACGGTCGAGATCTGGGCCAACCCGTACGGCGCCGACAAACCCAACACCCTGGTGAAGTCCGGCACGGTCAACTCCAGCGGCAACCTGTCCGTCACCCTCCCTCTGACGCGCAAGACCGAGCTCACGGCGAAGTTCGCCGGCGACGGGCGCTACGCGCCGAAGACGACGACCAGCATTGTCGGCGCCAGGGTGACGGTGTCCACAGCTCTCGGCGGCTCCTACAAGACCCGCTACACGTGGGACCACACCTACTACTACTTCCACCAGTCCAAGGACCCGGTCGTCACGACCACCATGACGCCGTACCCGGGCCGCAAGCAGATGCTGCAGATCCAGGCATACTCCAACGGCTGGGAGACCACGGGGAAGCAGTACTTCAAGCTCGACTCTGCAGGTAAGTCCGTCGTCACTCTCACGGGCACCCCGCCCATCGGCCACCGTTTCCGCGTCCGCGACTGCTACATCAGCGGCTCGGGCGACAGCGTGAACACGACGACGTACGGAGCCTGGAAGTACTTCACGTTCACGAGCTGAGGCTCCTCTGCCGGAAGATGTGCTTGCGCACCGTTAGCCTTGAGAACCCGCCTGATCATCCGGTCGTTTCCAGGCTGGTTCTGGGCTGCCCAGCGGTTAGCCGCCGAGAGCGTGCCTTTGTGGCAGAGAACCCCTGGGGTCATCGTCTTGGCGGCTGCGATGCAAGGCACGAACGAAGGAAGCCAGGGCTTCTCCGATGTCGTGCTCAGGAGAACTGGTCACCCCGGGGCACTACTTGACTCATCGACTCTGAGGCCTGGCGAGTGCCGCCTTGTAAGGGCGGACGTGGTCGACCGTGAGAATGTCCAGGTCACTCCGGCTGTAGCGCCGTCCCAGCTCATCGGCGCATCTCGACTGCAGCAAGCCGTCGTTGACCGTGAATGACCGCACAATGTGGCACGGCTGTGGCACGCGCACACGAAGTACGGTTTAGAAATGGTTGGTCCTCTGCGCGGCGGGACGGGCTCCGAGCCGCACGGCCCGAGCTCGGTTCTCTACAGCTCAGCAGTCGTAGCGGTGGATTGTGGGCCAGGTAGGGCAAGTGCGGCAGACGAAGACATAGACGCCTCCACAGTCACCCATGATCATTTCGTGACTGCCATGCTGTAGTTCCGGGTTATCTGAAGTTTCCCAGCCGCAACCGGGACGGGTGCGCTCCTCGACCGGGAGCCAACGGCCACGCGATTCGCTCGCCGAGATTGTCAGCAAGTGTTCCATTCGTGAGCCGCAGGCGCAGTGCGGCCAGTTCGGTGGCTGTGTCCAGCCGGGGTATCCGCCAATCTTGCTCTGCTGGGTGGTGAAGGCGTCGTAGTAGGAGATGCCGCAGGACTGCTCTATCTGTTCGCTCCACTTGCCCACGTGCTCGGACAACTCCGTGGGCAAGTCCCAGTTGGGGTACTCCACAGTCTCAGTGGGGTGTATTACGCAGGGCTGTGGGACGTACTCGTCGTCGAACTCGTGAGGCTGCGGTGTCTCATCCAGCAGTGGACGATCCGCCAGGTCGGCATTGGATCGCCACCGCAGCACCGGCACCGGCGAGTGCTGGTCGTATTCAGAATGGATCAGCGGACACCAGAGCACTTGGAGCACGTCGGCGCCGGCCGGGAACACCAATGCCGGGACGTCGCGAGCGATGAGTTGCAGCACGGGCACCATGGCGACGGGGGACGGCCCGACAACCGCGCAACCGCGAGCGGGGTTGTAGTGGTCGGGAGCCGTGCACATCGGCCAGGGCTCATCGGCGGGCCAGAGGAGCAGCCCGCCCATCGAGCTTTCATCCCGTACGGGGTGTCGGCGACGCTTGAATAGTGAGCCGATTCCGGCGGGTGAAAAGTGACCCCCACTGCGTCAGTTGATGTTGGTCATTCCCCGGTGTTGGCGGCG